>CAYGSW010000221.1:0-9531 GCA_964352535.1 uncultured Granulosicoccaceae bacterium
TTCCGGTAGCGCTCTGACACGTTATGCTGGTTATCATCTTTACATCACAGGCGTAAACATCTTGATAAAGCTAGCAGTAAATGGTGCAGCCGGGCGTATGGGTCGTCAGCTTCTGGGTGCAATCAGTGAACGCGAAGGCGCCACCTTGACCGCTGCTGCTGATGCGCCAGGTTCTCCCAGCGTGGGACTGGATGCCAGTGTGCTTGGCGGCGGTGAAACGCAAGGCGTGTTGATTAGCGACAACACAAAACCACTGATAGAGGGTAGCGATGTCATCATCGACTTTACAGCACCTCCAGTATCGCTGGCTTTGCTGGACGCGCTCAACGGCTCAGGCAAGCGTGTGGTCATCGGCACCACAGGCTTTAACGCTGAACAGCTTGAGGCACTTCATGCGCACGCAAACCACACGCCCATTGTGTTTGCTCCGAATTACAGCGTGGGGGTGACTGTCACGCTTGCATTGTTGGAGCGGGCGGCACGCGCTTTTGCTGATGACTACGATGTAGAGGTCATCGAAGCGCATCACCGGCACAAAGTGGATGCACCGTCAGGTACTGCCGTAAAAATGGGTGAAGTACTGGCAGATGCCCTGGGCCGGAATCTGGAAGAGTGTGCTATCTACGGACGACAAGGTATTACCGGTGAACGTGATCGCAACACCATAGGGTTCGAAACCATCCGGGCAGGCGATATCATCGGTGAGCATACGGTGCTTTTTGCTGGTAACGGTGAACGCATCGAAATTACGCATCGTGCGACTGATCGTATGACGTTTGCGCGAGGAGCGGTGCGGGCAGCCGTATGGCTGGCCGATCAGCCGCCAGGTGTCTACGACATGAATCATGTGCTTGGCCTCGATCAAAATTGATCTGGCCTGCTATCTTTATAAAACAGTAATTAACAGTTAGCGTTGACGGGTCGACAACAGCCGATTCTGGCCGCAGATCAACGTCGATAAATATCAATCGTCCAGACGACGAATTGTCATCCGCAGGAGAAACGCGTGACATTTGCAGTAGTGTTTCCAGGGCAGGGCTCGCAAAGCGTCGGCATGCTAGCAGAGCTTGCCAAAGAGTATGATCAGGTGGGCGCGACGTTTGCAGAAGCCAGTGATCATCTGAAGCTTGATTTATGGGCATTGTCTCAGGACGGTCCTGCCGACAGACTCAGTGATACGCGTATAACGCAGCCATTGATGTTTACATCAGGCATTGCCGTCTGGCGTGTGTTGCACTCTCAAGGTCTGCCCATGCCGGGCGCCATGGCTGGACACAGCCTGGGAGAGTTTGCGGCGATGGTGGCAGCTGGTTCATTGCCATTCGTTGATGGTTTGTCGCTCGTACAGCAGCGTGCCACACTGATGGCTGCGGCAGTGCCTGAGGGTGAAGGTGGAATGGCCGCATTGTTGGGTATGGAAGACGAAGCTGTAGTAGAGCTGTGCGCGTCGGTAACAGGTGACCGTGTCAGTGAAGCGGTCAATTTCAATGCCCCCGGGCAAGTTGCCATCTCGGGCCATCTGGATGCGCTGGAGAAAACACTGGCAGCTGCAAAGGAAGCTGGTTGTCGCAAGGCCATGATGCTGGCGGTCAGCGTCCCCAACCATTCGTCGCTCATGCAGCCTGCAGGACAGGAACTGGCAAACGTTATCGATAGCCTGACGTTTACGATGCCACAGATGCCACTAGTGCAAAATGCGACTGCCAAGGCTGCCGCGGATCTTGATACTTTGCTGGCTCATCTGAAAACGCATGTACACAATCCCGTGTACTGGACGCGCACGATTCAGACACTGCGCGACGACCACGGGGTTACCCTTGTAATAGAGGCCGGGCCAGGCAAGGTGCTCACGGGTTTGTCCAAACGTATCGACCGTGCCTTGCCTACCTTGCCCGTCGACTCACCTGCAACCCTGGCTGCCGCTCTGGATGCAGTTGCAGCGTAATCAGCGAGACACAAAACATGAATGATCAGACTTTGAGTGAGAACGTTGCGCTTGTTACAGGTGCCAGTCGAGGTATAGGGGCCGCCATTTGCGACACCCTGGCTCTGCACGGTGCCACAGTGGTTGGCACCGCCACATCGGCCGGCGGCGCTGCAGCCATATCCGAGCGGCTCAAGACGCTCGGTGTACAAGGTTGTGGCATGCAGCTTGATGTCACTGATGCGGCAGCTGCACAGGCCTGTATCGCTGGTATTTCCGAGCAGTTTGGTCCCGTGTCGATTCTGGTTAACAATGCGGGCATCACCCGGGACAATCTGTTCATGCGGATGAAAGATGATGAGTGGGATGACGTCATTGCTACTAATCTGTCCAGTGTCTATCGTATGTGCAAACTGGTTATCAAACCCATGATCAAAGCGCGCACTGGACGTATCATCAACATCAGTTCTGTTGTCGGTATAACCGGTAATGCAGGTCAGGTGAACTATGCTGCATCGAAAGCGGGCGTGCTGGGCATGACGCGCTCACTGGCCAGAGAGCTGGGTTCGCGCTCAATCACCATCAATGCCATCGCACCGGGCTTTATCGAATCGGATATGACAGATGCATTGCCTGAAGAACAAAAAAACAGGCTCAAAAGTGACATCGCGCTGGGGCGGTTGGGTACACCTGATGATATTGCACAAACCTGTCTGTTCCTGGCCTCTAGCGGGGCTGCGTACATAACCGGACAG
Organism: uncultured Granulosicoccaceae bacterium; assembly: GCA_964352535.1. GTDB lineage: Bacteria > Pseudomonadota > Gammaproteobacteria > Granulosicoccales > Granulosicoccaceae > Granulosicoccus. The sequence continues at coordinate 2,680 of CAYGSW010000221.1, forward strand.
ACCATAAGCGTCAACGGTGGCATGGTCATGCCTTGACAGCTGCGGCTCACAATACGACGCACTTTCTTATCTGACTTGCCAATTGAGCTCAGATATCGCGCACGACTCGCTTTTTCCCTGTTTGTCCTTACTATTACCGTAAGAATGTGCGGAATGGTTGGCACGTTCTCACGGAAGTCATTACAATGGCGGCACGGCGGGGGTCTCCCATGATCTCCAGATTCCGTTTTCTTTATTTCGGAGGTTTATCCTACAATGAGCAGTATTGACGAACGCGTCAAAAAGATTGTCATAGAGCAGCTGGGCGTGAAGGAAGAAGAAGTCACGACCAAGGCATCCTTTGTCGAAGATCTAGGCGCAGATTCTCTTGATACCGTCGAGTTAGTGATGGCACTCGAGGAAGAATTTGAGTGCGAAATCCCGGATGAAGAGGCGGAGAAGATCACCACGGTCGAACAGGCTATTGACTATGTCAATGCCCATATCGATCAGGCCTGATCGAATAGACGTTTTACCGGATATCGTTTGGCCGGGTAGTTCCGTCTCGCTGAAGCCGGTGGGTGCAATCAATTCTTTCCTGCCAGAACCAGCGTGACGTAGCAAGGCCGTATGTTATGAGGATGTCAATGCAGCAACGTTGTACGCTGCATCCACTTGTTCATTCATGCGGCCTTCGCGTATGTGCTATCACTCGATGCAAACCGATGAAGTCTGTTAGAAAGCATCGAGTCGTATCAGCTGACAATAACAACCGTTAACGGAGTTGGACAGATTGGCGCGTAGACGTGTAGCGGTGACCGGACTGGGTCTGGTAACACCTGTAGGAGCAGATGTCGAGACGAGCTGGAGCAACATTGTTGCTGGAGTATCCGGTGTCGCCTTGATTAATGCCTTCGATACCACTGCGTTTTCTACCCGATTCAGTGCGTCAGTCAAAGACTTTGACGCCAGCGCGTACTTCAGCACCAAGGAAGCCCGCAAGATGGACACGTTTGTCCATTTCGGTGTGGCGGCGGGCATGCAGGCCATCAAGGATGCAGGGCTGGAAGGTGTCGACGGACTTGACCTTGAGCGCGTGGGTGTCTCTATAGGATCGGGTATCGGCGGTCTGCCTAACATCGAGACGCAGCACAAAGCCTTGATGGATGGTGGCCCACGCAAGGTATCACCGTTTTTCGTACCCTCCACTATCATCAACATGATCAGTGGCAATCTTTCTATCAAATACGGTTTCAAAGGCCCAAATCTGTGCACGGTTACGGCCTGTACCACGGGTACTCACAATATCGGCGATGCAGCCCGATTCATCGAGTACGGCGATGCTGACATCATGGTGGCGGGCGGGGCCGAGATGGCGACTTGCCCTTTGGGTCTCGCAGGATTCGGCGCGGCCCGGGCATTGTCCACGCGCAATGACAACCCAGCCGCAGCCAGCAGACCATGGGACAAGGACCGGGATGGCTTTGTACTGGGAGACGGTGCAGGCGTTATGGTGCTGGAAGAGTACGAGCATGCAAGGGCACGCGGCGCTACTATCTATTGCGAGGTTGCAGGCTACGGTATGAGTGGGGATGCGCATCACATGACATTGCCGGCTCCCAATGGCGAAGGCGCTGCACGGTGCATGAGAGCAGCCATGAAAAACGCAGGTATAGCCCCTGCAGACGTCGGCTACATCAACGCACACGGCACCTCTACACCCGCCGGCGACGTTGCCGAAACCGATGCCATCAAGACGGCTTTAGAATCGCATAGTCAGTCAGTGCTGGTCAGCTCCACCAAAAGCATGACCGGGCACCTGTTGGGAGCCGCGGGAGGTATCGAGGCGGTTTTTTCGGTGCTGGCGTTGCGCGATCAGGTAGCCCCACCCACCATTAATCTGGATAATCCTGGTGAGGGTTGTGATCTTGATTTTGTTGCCAATACAGCTCGTAAGGCCAAGCTGTCCGTCAGCATGTCCAACTCATTCGGATTTGGTGGCACTAACGGTACGGTTATTTTCGCCAAAGATGGCGTTTGAACCACGTGCTGAGAGCCATCCTTGTCCTGCTTGTTCTGGGTGCTGGCACAGCCGCAGGTTTTGCCTGGACCGACTACCGGCAGTTTCTGGAGACGCCAGTAACACTTGATGATTCTAACCCCACGTTTGCCGTTGAACGTGGCTGGTCTGCAAAGCGCGTCTCGGCCGAGCTTGAGCAACGTGGGATCATCAACAAGCGGCACTGGTTTGATGTCTATGCCCGTTTGAGCAAAAAGGCCAGTGGTATAAAGACTGGCGAGTATGTGCTTACCCCTGACCTCACCGTGCCGCAATTGTTCGACCTGTTTATTGAAGGTCAGACGCTACAGTATTCACACAGTATTATCGAAGGTTCAAACTGGAAAGAGGCCATTGCTCGCGTCGCCGCATCGACAGATTTGACACATACACTGGGCGATCTCTCACTACTCTCTGAAAGCGCACTCATGGAGAAGCTTGGATTCACAGAGAAACACCCGGAAGGCCTGTTTTTTGCCGACACCTATGCGTTTCCGCGTGGCACAACAGATGTGGAATACCTTCAGCGTGCCAAACGCACCATGGACAAAGTGCTTGCCGAGGAGTGGGAAAAGCGTGCTGATAACTTGCCGCTCGAGTCTCCCTACGAAGCGCTGATACTGGCATCCATTGTAGAAAAGGAAACAGCCGTGCCTGCAGAACGTCCATTGATAGCCGGTGTGTTCTTATCCAGATTGAACAAGAACATGCGACTGCAGACTGACCCCACGGTCATCTATGGAATGGGCGATGCTTTTGACGGCAACATCCGGCGCAAGGATCTGAGAACCGACACCCCGTACAATACCTATACACGCGCTGGCTTGCCGCCTACACCAATTGCAATGGTTGGACGAGAAGCCATCAATGCCGTACTCCAACCCGAGGACACGACGGCACTGTACTTCGTTTCGCGTGGGGACGGCACGCACAAGTTTTCTGAAACCTACGAAGAGCACAACGCAGCTGTGCGCAAATACCAGCTCAAGCGATGAGTGGTGTTCGTCAATCTATTCGGCCAACTTGGATCGGTAAACCGTGGCAATAAAGCGCGGCCGATTCATCACGCTTGAAGGACTCGAGGGTGTTGGCAAGACAACCAACCGTGAACGTATAGAAGCGCAGCTGCGTGGCGCGGGTATCGATTTTGTCGGTACCCGTGAACCTGGCGGCACCCCGGTGGGGGAGTCACTGCGCGAGCTGGTCTTGCATGCGCACGGTGAGCTTCAGGCTGAAACAGAATTGCTGATGATGACGGCTTCTCGGGTTGAGCACATAGCGCAGCTCATACAGCCTGCGCTTGATCGTGGGCAATGGGTATTGTGTGATCGCTATCTGGATGCCAGTGCGGCTTACCAGGGAGCAGGGCGCCAGCTGGGTATTGAACGGGTCCTCACTCTGCATACGTTGATGGGCGTTACGCTCGAACCGGATCTGACTCTGCTGCTGGACATGCCGGTGGAGGACGGGCTTGCGCGTATGGCAGCTCGAGGTAAGCCGGATCGAATAGAACGCGAGGCGGTTGCCTTTTTCGAACGGGCAAGGCAAGCGTATCTGGTGCGCGCCAAAACGTCGCCTGGCAGAATAAAGGTGATTGATGCATCGGGTTCGATGGACAGTGTTGGTCAGGATGTGGCGAGTGCTGTGCAATCGCTGATTGATTCCTCGAGGTAGATTTTTCCGTGCAGAATGCTCTGACACCGTGTCCCCCGTGGTTGTACGCTGATGCCCGGCAGCTGATGGCAGCGGCCAACCAGCAACGCCTGCACCACGCTTTGTTGATCACTGGCATAGACGGCATTGGCAAAAAGGTATTTTGTGCATGGTTGGCAGAAGCACTCCTGTGCAGTCAACGCACGGCAATGGGTGCTTGTGGTCAATGCCCTGCCTGTAGACAGGTAATGGCAGATGCTCATCCGGATTTCAAGCGAGTGGAGCCTGAAGGCGCAAACGCAGGCATCAAGATTGATACGGTCCGCAGTCTGGTTGACTGGCTGCAATTGACCGCTGGTCAGGACAGCTATCGTGTTGCGCTGATGAGTGATGCAAACGGACTGAACCGACATTCAGCCAACAGCCTTCTCAAGACACTCGAGGAGCCAGCTGATAATGCAGTGCTTATCCTTGGCTCGGCACGCATCGGGGCGTTGCCAGCCACCGTACGCAGTCGGTGCCAGAAGATCACCTTGAAGCTGGGCGATAAAGAGGCTGCCCTGCAGTGGCTTAAAGATTATTCCAGTGACCCGTTGCAGATCCTGATGGAGGCAGGCGGCGGGCCTTATGCGGCGTTACGCTACCTGGATGAAGAGCACCAGGCAGCACGAAAACTGCTGGCCCAGGCATGGAATGATCTTTTTTTGCACAAGGGCAGTGTGGGACGGATCGCAGATTCCATCGCCAAACTTGAAGCGCAGTTTTGCCTTGCGATGTTTGCAAAGTGGTGTGTTCTGGCCGCAAAGCAGGTATGTAACGTGCCAATCGATGATCAACTAACCGTTAGCCAGATGCTGGCAGAGACACAAAACCGCCTCAGTAGCGAGCAGTGGTTCACACTTCACGATCGTTTATTGCATTTGCATCGTTCGGATAGCGCGAGCTTCAAGACGCAGACTGTGCTGGAGGGATTTTTTGCCGATACACGTCTCATGATCAACGGCGACGCTCTGTTATGACCGAACAAACTCGAAAAGGCATCATATCCTTCAGCATCACTGACCGTGGTGCGCTCTATTCATCGTACCTGTCCTTCGTACAGAACGGCGGCCTCTTCGTGCCCACCTCACGAAGCTACGATCTGGGCGATGAAGTATTCATGCTGCTCAGACTTATGGACGACCAGGGCATAACGCCAGTTGTCGGAACCGTAGTTTGGGTGACGCCTGCTGGCGCTCAGGGCAACAAGGTTTCAGGCATTGGTGTACAGTTCCTTGATGACGACAATGGTGCTACACGTACCAACATAGAACAGCATCTTGCGGGTGCGCTTAATGGCGAGCGTCGCACCCACACCATGTAGTTTCAAGACCAATGTAGACACAGCTGTTCGCAGCTGATGTACCCTACGCGCTTTAGGCGTTCGGGAACAAGGGTCAATGGCAACAAAGAGAAAGCCTGGGAAGTCCAGTAGTGCCAGCAAAGAGTCGACAAAAAAAAACGCGTCGAATACTCCTAAAGCTACCGCCAAAGGTACTCCCAAAAATAAAAAGCGCGGTAAAAAATCTGTGGCCATAGCGCCTCGGGTTGCCAAGCTCATGTCTCGCTTCAAAGGTGCACGCCAGAGCGACGTGTCCGACAAGGTATTCGTGGCTATCAGTCCAGTACATGGCAAGGGCTTGTTTGCAGCCAAACGCATCAAGGCAAATACCGTACTGGGTCGCTTGCATGGCATGCCAACGTTTGACGACGGCATCTATGTTCTTTGGATAACTGACGAGCTGGGACTGGAGCTCACCAATGACTTCAAATACATCAACCACAACAGCAATCCGAACGCTGCATATTCTGATCTTGACGTCACTGTGCTAAGGGATGTCGAACCGGGTGAAGAGCTGTTGCACGATTACGGCTGGTAGTCCTGTGAGCCAGTACTGATTCAGTAGAACCGCCTGTTCGATATGCAGAAGCTCATGAAACCGGGCTATTTGATCACTATCCTGTTTCTGATAAGCGCCTGCTCCAGCGAAGAGGTGTCGTTATCGACGCCAGCAGCGACAATGGTGCATGACGTAGGCGGCGCAACCATGGGCACCCGTTGGAGCGTGAAATGGGTCACTGATGCTCAGTTGCCGCCAGTGTCTGGTGAGGTGCTAAAAGCCTCACTTGTCGAAGAACTGGATCGCATCAACGGTCTGATGTCCACGTGGGATCCTGATTCGCAACTCTCGGTGTTCAACCGAACTCAAAGCGTTGATCCTATGGTGTTGGACGATGACACACTAGCTGTGATCGATACCGCCCTGAGCATCAGTCGATTGACAGCCGGTCAGTACGACATTACGTTGCAGCCGGTGATTGATCTATGGGGCTTCGGTGGTAATGACACACCCGTTACGCCAGATCAGGCCGATATTGATCGTGCGTTGCAGAGTTCCGGTTTTTCCCACATTGTGCGGATCAATAACACAGTGCGAAAACGTGTGCCCGGACTGTCTATCGATGTGTCGTCACTGGCCAAAGGCTTTGCCGTTGATCAACTGGGAAAGGTGGTTGAATCTCTGGGAATCAGCCACTACCTGGTGGACATCGGTGGAGAGTTACGGGCACGAGGTCAACGCGGCGATGGTAAGGCGTGGCGTGTAGGCATTGAAAGTCCGGATGGCGACGTTCCCCAGATCCTTGAGCTGATTGACACACAGATTGCCACCTCAGGCAGCTACAGAAACTACCGTGTAGAGAACGGTCAACGCTTGTCCCACATTATCGACGGCGAAACAGGTCGTCCCGTAACGCATGATGTGGTGTCAGTCAGCGTGATTCACAAAAGTGCCATGTTGGCCGATGCGTGGGCCACTGCGCTGATGATCGTTGGCAAGCAGAAAGCCCTGAGCTTGATAGAACAGCAAGGGCTGACTGCGCAGCTGACAGTTGTCCTGGGTGAGCAATTCGAACGCATCGCGCTTCGCGGTTTTTCGGAGCTGCTGGTTTCAGAATGAAACTGTTTCACTCAGGCGGCTGATACGCCAGGTTGCGAAATGTGTGCTGAAACGTCGGATACGGCAGCGAGTTAGTCGGTCGAAGGGTTGCCAAAAAGATCGTTACGTGCTAGTAGTCCGTCAACCCGAAATATTAGGATTCAGAGTTCACCAGCCGCCGCC
>CAYGSW010000222.1:0-9451 GCA_964352535.1 uncultured Granulosicoccaceae bacterium
GAGCTTGGCTACTCGCAGCACCTCTTCAATGGAAAGATAGGACTCGATAGGTCCCATGTCTGTATCCAGATGCGGTCCAGCACCGACTTGGTAGGCCTCGTCAGCTTTGAATCTGTGCAGGGCCAGCTTGTCTTCCTGGGCCCAGATAGCGACGGTCTTGATGCCTAGTTCATTTGCAGCACGAAAAATACGGATGGCAATTTCAGAACGGTTTGCAACTAGGATTTTCTTTATCGGCAAGGCTCAGGACTCCTGACGTTAACTGAACCTCTGATTCTACGCGCTCAAACCCTGTCCGTCAGGAACCAGACTTATCCTTTGTATAACCTTAGTGGTCGTCGCCTTGTGTCATGCGTTGTGTCATTCGACGGATTGCCCGATATCGAATCGAAACCTCACGGTAACATTGAATCCGACATACTCGTCTGTGCTCTGACTATCCATACCGATATCAAATACTTGACGGTCGATATCGAATTCACCACGGGCAACCTGTTTACCATCTTCCTCGGTGGTCAACGACATCGGAAAACTGACGCCCTGTGTTGTGCTTTTAATTGTAAGGTTACCTTCTACCTGCAGGGTAGTTTCATCAATGCCGCTGATCGTCGTTGACTCGAAGCGTGCTTCTGGATAGCCTTCCACATCGAACCACTCCGTGTCAGGCAATGAGCCTTCGACCTGAGAGTTATCACTGGTGAGAGAGGCTGTGGTCACTACTGCAACGATAGAGCTGTTGGCTGGCGTGTTTGTGTCAATTACGGCCGTGACCGATGTTTGCGTAAATGCCCCCGGTGTGTCGTCACCGGTGACGTCAGCAATGAAGCTGACCTCGCTGTCGCCAGCTGCCAGTAACGCTGCCTGATTGCCAGCATTGGCGTACATGAACAGAGCCGCTGACAGTCCCACAATACCGGCCCCAAGCGCTGTGACTTTTACTTTGAATGGCCTGGATGCCCAATCAGGGAGCATCCGCACCAGAATAGTATCCTTGTCGATCAAGTGATGTTTGAGCGCTGCACCGATATGAGCCAACAGAATCAGGATGAGCAGGTTACCAGCGAGTTCGTGGTACTCATGAAAGTCAGCCGCAATCTCAGCCTTGTTGGGTAGTTCGCTGAAAGGGGGCAGGTGAGGCACTGTAATGACATTGAACAAGACGGTATCGATGTTCAATGGAGAAGCTGATGACATGATCCAGCCTGTGATGGGCAGGAAAAACATCAAAACGTATAATGATGTGTGCGCAATGCTGGCAACGTGTTGTTGCCAATGGGGTATGGAAGCCGGCTCCGGTGGTGGTCGATGGGTGACGCGCCACACCAGTCTCAACACGGACAGAAACAGCACGGTAAGACCAAAACTCTTGTGCCACTGTGTGAGCTCGAAGCGCACGACATCGCTCTCATCCAGGCTGGTCATGTACTTACCGATAACCAGCAAACCAATAATGAAAAAGGCGATGAGCCAGTGAAAAATCACTGCCACATCGCCATATCGTTCTGAGTTAATTCGCGTCATGCGTGGATGTTACAACATTAAAACTACTCAGCGCGGGGGTATTATTCGGCGCTCTTTACCATTTCCACAGAGATGTTCAGAGCCACCTCATCACTGACAGCAGGGATGGCAGTGTTCATGCCGAATTCGGATCGCAGGACGCTACCTGAAGCGTCAAGACCGATGACCGGATCACCACTCATGGGGTGGTTCATGGCGGCATTGATGGAGACCGCCAGGGTGACAGGTACGGACGTGCCCTTGATGCTCAGATCACCCATCACTTTGTACGCGCCGTCGCCAGCGCCTTCAATGGAGGTGGATTGAAACGTAATCTCCGGATGAGCTGCCACGTCGAAAAACTTCTCTCCAACCAGATGCTCTTTCCATATCTCCGAGCCAGTGATTATGCTGGATGGGTCGATGTTGACCATCAACGTCGACTTGGTGGGGTCTGCATTGTCAAGGTTCAGGTCGACGGTGAAATCGTCAAAACTCAACGTGGGATTCGACAAGCCGAGATGGTTGTATGAAAAGTTGATGTAAGCGTGGGTTTCATCAACTTCGTAGGCACCAGACGGTACCGCTGAGAGGTCGGCTGCATTTACTGAAGTCAATAAACTGCCAGCTACAAGTGAACTGAGTAAAATTGATCGGGAAACTGTGATTTTCGTCATCATTTTAGGTGTTGTGATTACATTAATAGTGTCAAGGATGTGTACGCAGCTAACACTCAAAGTGATTAACAGCCCAAAGAACCAAGGCTTACACCGCGCGCAAGCACTATATATTACCAAGATGCCGGAAGTACTCTAGCAGCTTGAAATAAGTGCGATCAGCCTGATAGTCTCAATCGGCTTTGTCGACCCACAAGTCCGAAAACGATACACCAATGTTTTCTGCCAACCGCACTGCAAGCGCTGGTCGCAATTCCTGAAGTCCAGCCTCTAGCGCGAGCAGTGTCTGGGGTGTTATGTCAGAGCGTTCAGCCAGGGTCTCAACTGACAGTTCCGCAAGGGATCGCAGGTCAGAGATGCGCTGGCCCTGATTGATTGGATCGCTGAGATCTCGCCCCTCTTTGCGGTATCGATCGAGATCGTCAGGGTTGCTAGCATCGTTCCAGTCCTTGTCCGTAAATTCCATAGGCTTAATTAAGTAATACGTTATTTATGAATACGATTGCAACATTAGCGGCAGCTAATGCTTTAGCAACGTAAACTTCGGTAACATAATGAGCTTTTGAAGCGCTCAGGGACACAAATTGTGTAAACAAATGTGTCGTCGGGAAAGGATTAATCTGATTGGCCCTGGCCAATCAGTCCCTTCGGGCTGCGCGGCTTTGCCGCTTGTTGTAAGTCGCTGGCGCGACTTACGAACCTCTTTCGGTTCGAATCCAGTAGCACGCTCCGTCGGGGCGTAACTTCAGGTTAAAGGCATTGGGATTAGTGGCGCGCCCGGAAGGATTAATCTGATTGGCCCTGGCCAATCAGTCCCTTCGGGCTGCGCGGCTTTGCCGCTTGTTGTAAGTCGCTGGCGCGACTTACGAACCTCTTTCGGTTCGAATCCAGTAGCACGCTCCGTCGGGGCGTAACTTCAGGTTAAAGGCATTGGGATTAGTGGCGCGCCCGGAAGGATTCGAACCTCCGACCACCTGGTTCGAAGCCAGGTACTCTATCCAACTGAGCTACGGGCGCGCAGGCTCGTGCTTGTCGAGAGCTAGTAGTATAGGACTTCTTGCGGTCTGCGTCGAGGGAAAACGTTCAATCTGAAAGGTAGGGGTACAGGGCGGCAGTTTTAGGCTGGTAAAGAGGGTGAACGGGCTGTAGGTTTTTTGTCTGGCCGAAGCAATACATAGAGTAATCCGACCAGATTTTGCCAAGTTTGCGAGCTTGCTGCCGGTAGGTTCCGTGAGTACCCCAGGCGGCCACGATACAGTCCGCATCGCGGCAAGCCTTGCGCAAAGCGGCACGGTTGCCAGCACCCTCTGGTGCCGGGTTGTCAAGCAACTCTGATGGCAAGGGTGTACGAAAGGCAAACAGGTTGACCACGGTTAATTGCTCATATCCCCAGTCGCTAGCAAACCCCATACATCGGCGGATAGTGGGATCATCCTTTTCTGCACTGGCAATACTCGGGTTTAACCCGATAAAGACGCAATGGCCAGAGCCTTTGGTAAAACGTCTGGACAACCAGTAACGATAGGATTTGCAGCGGCTGAACCCGGCCCGTCGTTGCACGTTCTCCAGCCAGTCTTTATCACCTGTCATTTGCGTGTTGCGATGACTGAATCGATCGCGCGAAACCAATGCGGCAAACCGTGATGATCCTGGGCACCCACTGAAATTCTGTTGATAGGGGCTGAAAACATACTAGTCCTGAATTTGACATTGCTCAATGTGCTTCCTGACGTTCTCTTTTAAAGTCGATAAAAAGGAGACGTGTTATGTACAAAAACATCTTGTTACCCGTAGCGCTTGAGCACAATAATAATGTCAACAAAGCCGTGAGCATTGCGCAAAAGCTTTTGGATGATGATGGTCAGATTACTGCAGTACATGTCATAGAGGCGATTCCGGAGTTTGCGTCTGCACATCTGCCCGACAATTATCAAGAGAAGCGCCAAACTGAAGCCATGGCAGCACTGAAAGCTCAGCTGGAGGGCGTTAATGACTTCAAAGCGATGGTGGTAACCGGACATGCGGGACGATCAATTCTTGATTTTGCCGAGCAGCACGGTAATGACTGCATTATCATCGCTTCGCACCAGCCAGGTTTTCAGGACTTTTTCCTGGGTTCGACGGCTGCACGCGTAGTTCGTCATGCCAAATGCGCTGTGCATGTCATTCGATAAACCATCGTTTTTTATATATATTTCACAGCACTAGGAGCTTGTCCGAGAATAAGCTGATCGGCCGAGAGCGCGATATTTTGGCCAGCTTTCCGCGTAACAACGGCGAACTTCGTTACATAGAACAACTATTCACCTCAATTGACACGAAAATCTGACTCAAAATCTCACACTCTCGCCTCGATCGTTATTCTCGGACAGCCTCCTAGCTCTCAGTTGCAGCGTTACTAAACAATGACAACTGGGCAGTGTGTTCGTCGTGCAACTCGTGCGGTAGGGGTGCCTGAAACAGCTTAGTGTCCATTGCGAAAAATTCACGTTTGGCAGATATTCCACTACGTTTGCATGCCCGACGGAATCGTTGCTGTATCAGCTCCCCACGTGGACCTTCACCCACAAAGCGAGTGCCGAACCCGCTATCGTTGAGTTTGCCTGCGCGCAGTGATCTGATGGCTTTGAGTACACGCTCTTTACGCAACGGATAGTGCTCCTCCAGCCACTCGGGAAACAGCGTAGAGAGCTCATGCGGTAATCGAAGCAGCAATGCTGTTGCTGCTTGTGCCCCCGCCGCCGCTGCCGCCTCTATGATGGCATCCAGCTCATGCTCGTTTAATGCAGGAATGACGGGTGATACTGACACCCGAGTTGAAATTCCGGCATCGCTCAGGGTTTTGATCGTGCGCAGTCTGCGGTGTGGAGCACTGGCTCGTGGTTCCAGTCTGTGGCTAAGTTCGTTGTCAAGCGTGGTGACCGATATTGATACCGTCAGCAGGTTTTGCCTGGCCAGAGGTTCCAGCAAATCAAGATCGCGTTCTATCAAGGCCGATTTGGTGATAAGAAAAACCGGATGCCGACACTCGACCATTACCTCGAGGAGTTGGCGGGTTATTTTGAGTGTGCGTTCGAGAGGTTGGTATGCATCAGTGTTTACACCGATGGCGATGGGCTTGCAAATATAGCCAGGCTTTGAAATCTCGCAACGTAACAACGCGGCAGCATCAAGCTTGGCATACAACAGGCGTTCGAAATCAAGACCGGCTGAGTGCCCGAGGTACGTATGCGATGGTCGGGCAAAACAGTATGAGCAGCCATGTTCGCAGCCACGATACGGATTGACTGATTGGTCAAAATGTATGTCCGGTGAGCGATTGGTGCTTATGACTGTTTTGGCGCGATCTTCCCGCCACTGTGTGCGTTGGTTTTGCAGGCTTTCTTTTACACAAGATTTTGACTCGTCACCCTCATACGCACTCTGATCGCCATAGATTTCGGCGTTGTACTCGCTGTGTTGCGTATCCTTGTGATCGTTGTGTTGATCACTTTGCTGCCAGCCATCGTCGATGTCTATGCGCTGAAGTGTTTCGAAACGTCCGCTTCGATTGCTCTGTGCACCGCGACCACGGCGTTTGCTGGGAATATCATACATGGTGGCATCAGACGGCTGGTTTGCTTGGCAGTAGAATACCGTAAATACATACAGTCAAGCAAGAGACCTACATCCACACCCAGACAATCATCGGCACCGCAACACAGATGATAACCAGATCCAGAGGTAGTCCGACGCGCCAGTAGTCGCGAAAACTGTATCCGCCGGGTCCCATCACCAGAGTATTGGACTGATGCCCTATGGGCGTAAGATAGGGCGAAGCCGCCCCAATCGCAACCGCCATCAGAAAGGGGTCAGGTGGCAGATCGAGTCCGGTTGCAAGGCTTAGAGCAATGGGTGCCATAAGCACCGCAGTTGGCGTGTTGTGCACAAGGTCTGACAACACCATGGACACAGCGATCACCAGTGCCAGCAGAATCCACACAGGCATCTCATCAGCCACACCCACAATCCCGTGGGCAATAAGGTCGGTGGCTCCGGTGCTTTGCAAAGCTTCCCCTATGGGTATGAGAAAGCCAAGCAATACGATTACAGGCCACTCGATGCTGCGATAGGCGGTGCGTAGCGACACCATTTTCATCAGCACCAGAGCGCCTACCACGCTAGCGAATGCTATCTGAACCGGCACCCAGCCCATGGCAGCAACAAAGATTCCCAGGGCAAATGTTCCGGGTATGAGTACAGCGCCACGACGGGCGGTGATTTCAAGGCCCCGGTTCTTGATAGCCAGACATCCAAGGCTATGGCATAACTCTTCCAGAGCGCTTGTCTCTCCTTGCAGGAGCAGCAGATCACCCGTCTTGTATTTAATGTGTTTAAGCCGGGTACGTGCTGATTGCCCTTCACGAGCAACAGCCAGTAGATTCACGCCATAGCGCTTATGCATACCCAGGCCGCGCATCGACAGCCCTTCAATGGCTGAGTTGGGCATGATCACCGCTTCGATAACTCGTACGTCCGGTGATTTCAGCCAGTCAGTATCGATTTGTTCAGCACCTGCTTCGAGCAGACCCGGGTTTTCAAACAAAGGTTGCAGTGTTTCGGTGTGGCCTTCGAGGATCAACAGGTCGCCGGCTTGTAACAATTCAATGGCCGGAGGAGCCATACGGCGCCTGTCGCGACGTATGATCACCATGACAGTTGCTTCGTTATCACACCGGTTTTCAAGCTCACCGACCGAGGTGCCTATAAGTGGTGAGTCCTCTGGAATCCTCACTTCGGTGACATAGCGTGCGATATGAAATTGCTCCGAGTCGTCAGCTCCGGCATCTGAATACTGCCGAGGCAATAGTCGCCAGCCGACCGTCACCAAATAGAGAATGCCGAACACGGCCACAACAAGTCCGACGGGCGTGAAATCGAACATACCGAAGGGTTCGCCGACATTATTGGCTCGAAATGTTGCGATGATGATGTTTGGTGGTGTACCCACCAGAGTGACCAGGCCGCCCAGAAGACTTGCGAACGACAACGGCATCAGCAGCTGAGACGCCGAGCGTTTGGCTTTATGTGCGTCTCGTATAGTCACTGGCAGCATCAATGCCAGAGCACCGATGTTGTTCATAAACGCAGAAAGCAGAGCGGTGATACTGCTGTTGGCTGCCACTTGTCGAGTGACAGAGCCTCGCGCGTGCGCAAGGTATTTAAGAAACAGCTCTACCACTCCGCAGGCCTGCAGCGCCTGACTGATCACTAGCACACAGGCAACCGTGATAACCGCTGGGTGAGAAAAGCCTTCAAACGCATGCTCTACCGGTACAACGCCTGCATACACCGCACTGATGAGTGCGATTCCAGCAACAACATCATAGCGCCAGTAATTCCAGACAAACAGAATCATGGCGACGGCTAGAATGAGAAATACGGTAATCTGTTCCAGAGTTACTTCCATGTTGCTCAGTCAGGTTACCGTCAGCGGATCTGCTACGCACGAAACATCGCGCAGGGTGACTCGAGAGATTAACTGATCGTGGCGAAAACCGCATTGATCATAAGCTTGGGGATCAAATCTGCCTCGGATGATGTGTAGGCATCATTTAACGAACACGGGGTCGGCACTGTTTGCTGAGGGTGATTGCACTCATACGTCAGACGTCTGGCAAGGCTGCCTCGATGTCGTGCGTGTAAAAGGCTGCGGTTCGGATGACACAATGACGATACCTGAGTCGCTGATCGAATGCTGGAGCGCGTCTGCGCCCAGATCAAAACCGATGACACTGTTGTCCGGGATAGTGACACCAGCTCCGACAATGGCGTTTCTGATCCGGCATTGCCTGCCAATGCTGGAACCAGGAAGCAAAAGACACTGGTCAATCTGCGTGTCATCGTCGACATGCACACCGGTCGATGCAATAGAGCGCCAGATGTCAGCGCCTCTGATCTGAACGCCCGAGGCCAGAATGGAATCCGACACTACACCGGCACGACCCGTAGATGATTGGGACAGACGGGCAGGCCATGACGTGCCACCTTGACCAAAAATGGGCCAATAGTCATCGTCGATGCGAATTTGTGGTGATGATTCCAGAAGCTGCATATTGGCGTCGTAGTAAGCGTCCAGCGTTCCCACGTCTCGCCAGTAGTTTTCGGTCTGGGCGTTGCCATAGTCGTAGGCGTTCGCTCGTGCATGGTGTATCAATGCAGGAATAATGTCACTTGCGATGTCAGTGGCGGAGGCATCAATTTTTCCCGATGCAGAAAATGACTCAAGCAGTATGTCTGTGGAGAACAGATAGACACCCATCGATGCTCTTGCGTTCGGTCCCGATCTGGCAGTTTCTGGAATAAGTGACGGCTTTTCCAGAAACTCTGTGATCATGCCATGCTCATCGGTAGACACGATGCCAAACTGGCTGGCATCTGATAACGGGACATGGCAGCACGCAATTGTTAAGTCAGAACCGGTGTCTATGTGACGCTGAATCATGCGCCGGTAGTCTGCCTTGTAAACATGATCTCCTGAGAGGATCAATGTGTATTTCGGGGACAACTGTTGTAGTAGATAGAGGTTCTGTGCAACGGCATCTGCTGTACCGCGATAGCCGGTTTCAGAGTACCGGTGCTGTGTAGGCATGATGCTGAGAAATTCGTTATCGTCATCGTTTAGCTGCCGCCAGTTTTTTTGTAAATGCCTAATCAGCGAGTGTTGTTCGCTTTGCGTCAACACACCAATGCGCCGGATACCAGAGTTAACACAATTTGACAGTGAAAAATCAATAATGCAATTGCTGCCCCCGAAGGGTACCGCTGGCTTGCAACACGTCTTGGTTAACGGTTGCAGGCGAGTGCCGCTCCCACCAGCCAGCACCAGAGCAACGGTGTCGAGCTTGTTTTTCGCCGTGAAACTGGTACTTATCAATCGCGGTGTTTCAACCTGATTTGTTAACATGCTTCCTTGAGACAGGGTGTGTGACGTAACAGAGGGGTTAGCTCGAGCCCTTTGAGCAACAGACCCGACAGACGCGTTGTTCATCTATGCCTCCACTTGATTGGTTCGGCGCTCGCAGGCCCGAAGCTGTAGATAGTCGACAGATGCGACCCTACGTGCTCCGTAGTAAACACCGGTCAAATCCGATTCCGGTAAGTGCCTAATTTTCCACAAAAACCAGAATGCTTGAAAGGTGCGCTGGGTTACTTTGGGGCAAGTCTAGTGGTCCGTCCAAGAATAACGATCGAGGCGAGGGTGTGAGATTTTGAGTCAGATTTTCGTGTCAATT
>CAYGSW010000223.1:0-9447 GCA_964352535.1 uncultured Granulosicoccaceae bacterium
TGTGGAAGACGGTATATCCCAGTTTGTTGACTGGTATCTGAAGTACTATAAAGTGTAGTCCATCACAACCAGCCTCTTAGTCTGTAAACAGCTAGTGCAGCAATTTCATGCAACCATTTGCTGAACTTTACCAACGCGGTGGTTTGCGGTATCCACGCCCCCAATGGCATGTTAATCAAGGCCTGGCGATCCACGCTAACCGGGCATACCTCAAGACCCCGTCTGTTCAGCTCGATACGAAAAGTCATCAGCGCGCGTGGCATGTGCATGGCAGAAGTCACTAGCCGGACTGGTCCCTCAACGGATTCGGTTTCCAGCAGCCGGGCCACACTCACAGCGTTCTCGCGCGTATTGGTCGACCAGCCTTCACGCAAGATCCGATCGTTCTCGATTCCCAGCGCAATCCAGTAATTGGCAATAACATCAGCTTCAGTGATCTCCTGCAGAGCTCCACCTGCCGCCACGATTCTCAGTTGCGGCTCTGCGGCCGCGATACGGGCAGTCGCACTGGCACGGGCCATGGTGGAACTGCTCATTCGCTCAAACTCCATATCGGAGCGCACGCGCGAGTCAACGCCGCCGCCCAGCATCACAAGATGGCTTCCTGCCTCACAACTGATGGAATCCGCATACTGATCCTCAAGCGTTGTCAGCAATGGATTGACGATACTGGGGGCTGAGCATGTCAAAAAGAGCGCAAGCCAAAGCAGAACCAGCGCGAACCTCCAGTTAAGTATTGAGCGCCATAAAGATCGACCTCTGCGTCTGAACAGCACAGCGATAGTGGCGAGAGAGGTCAGAAAGATCAACGCAATGGGATCTAACAGCAAGTATTGAATAAGATAAGCCACAGCGGCACGTCCTTGTCATGGGTTTGATAGGCTATCGGGCGAAATGAACGCTCTGCACCAGACTCTGGCTGTCCGGAGTAACACGTCCACTCAGCATTCGCAGGAAATCGCCGCGTATAACAGCACGTCACGGCATGTCTCAGCTACTTGCGACCACCTCACGATTATAGTGCAGCAATAGCGAATAATCCCCAAAGCGCGCAGCCAGCTCCAGGATATCGACGGAATCATTTTTTAAGGGAATCTCTGTTTTTGCTACTACCGCTGCTGCTTGAAAATGTTGAACGTTACTCACCGCGAAAACACTACCTGTATCGCGGTGCGAACGTAACTCAAATTAATCTCTCGATGCCCACACGCACAGGCTCATTTCCAATACAATAGTACCCATTATTATCATAGTAAGAGCATATACTTCACGCGATGGCTAGCTCTGATACACCTAATCTCAACCAGCACCGGCAGCTTCGTGCATTTTGTAATGCGGCGCAAACTGGCAGCATCTCCAAAGCGGCTGAGCGGCTGAAACTTAGCCAGCCGTCTGTTTCACTTCAGATTCAAGCGCTGGAAAAAGAACTGGATACGCTGTTGTTTGAGCGCTGTGGCCCGAAAATACGGCTGACCCCGGCTGGCGATCTCTTGCTGGAGATGGCTCAACCACTGGTGGACGGCTTTTCACGACTGGCAGACAGCTTTGCAGCCAGACTGGGCGATGTCCACGCCGGTCCGCTCGATATTGCATCGGGGGAAGCCACCCTGCTGTACATCCTGCCAGATGTCATCAAAGGCTTTTCTGACGAATATCCACAAATTGATGTTCGCCTGCACAACGTCACAGGCCACGACGGTCTTGCGCTGTTGCGGGCCAATGAGGTTGATTTTGCTGTCGGATCGATGATCGACGTACCTGATGACATGGTCTACCACCCCATTTACGATTACTCGCCAGCACTCATCATGCGCAAAGGCCACCCGCTGGAAGAAAAGGAGTCGGTGACGCTCGAGGACATCAGCCCTTATGGCCTTATCCTTCCGCCGCGACATCTAAGCACGTGGAGCTTGGTCGACCTTGTCTTTCAGCAGCATGGTGTACCCTACAACGTTGTATTGGAAGCTGGCGGATGGGAAGTGATCAAACGCTATGTGGAAATCGGTACCGGAATCAGCATTGTCACCAGTATCTGTCTTCGAGGTTTCGAGAATCTGACGGTCAGGCCCATGGGTCATTACTTTCCCAATCGAAGTTACGGTGTTGTCGTGCGACGCGGAAAATTCCTCTCACCTCAAGCCAAGAAATTCCTGGAGATGATGGATGGTGACTTCTTTGCCAGACAAACGGCTCCACCACCGCCAAAACGAAAGAATGGAAACCGCAGCGAAGCGTTGATCACCAATTTCTAACATGTCAGGGAATATCGCAACCAGCGCCATGGACATGTCAGCTCAACGGGGAACTGCCGCCGCAAAGCGAACAGACCCACACAACATGCAGGTGATTGTCGGCATGTCAGGGGGCGTCGATTCATCGGTCACCGCGCTGCTACTCAAAGAACAGGGTTACCGCGTGTCCGGTATCTTCATGCAGAACTGGGAAGATGATGACGAGCACTGCACCGCTCGGCAAGATTATCGGGATGCCGCCTCAGTGGCTGCAAAATTAGGTATCGAACTCACCACCGTTAATTTTGCAGAGGAATACTGGGAACGTGTTTTCGAGCATTTTCTGGCGGAATACCGTGCAGGAAGAACCCCCAACCCCGACATCCTGTGCAACAAAGAGATCAAGTTCAAGGCGTTTCTGGATCATGCTTATCAGCAGGGAGCTGATGCCATTGCCACCGGGCACTATGTACGCTCGGGAGGCACGGAAGATGAGGTGCTGTTGTTACGTGGCAAAGACAATAACAAGGACCAAAGCTATTTTCTCTACACACTCAATCAGCAACAGCTTCGACCCAGCCTCTTCCCCGTTGGTGATATGGATAAGCCCGACGTGCGCAAGCTGGCTCAGGACGCAGGCTTTCATGTGTTCAGTAAAAAGGACAGCACCGGCATCTGCTTTATCGGCGAACGCAAATTCAGCGCGTTTCTGTCAGAGTACTTGCCCGCGCAACCTGGTGAGATTGTCAACGATGCCGGTGAGATTATTGGCCGCCATAATGGTTTGATGTTTTATACACTGGGGCAACGCCAAGGTCTGGGCATTGGTGGTCTCAGCGATGCAACAGATGCACCGTGGTATGTGCTGGCAAAAGATCTTGTGGAGAACCGTCTTGTGGTCGGACAGGGACACAACCACCCTACACTGTTCAGACACCAACTCAACGCCCACGACCTGCACTGGGTACAAGGCCAAGCTCCAGCTGAAACCTTCAGGTGCAGCGCTAAAGTACGCTACCGGCAATCAGACCAGGCAGCTACCGTAGGGTTACATAAAGATGGCACTCTCACGATTGACTTTGACGATCCGGTAAGAGCGGCGACGCCGGGCCAGTCGCTGGTTTTGTACGATGGTGAGAGTTGCCTGGGCGGCGCAATCATCAGCGACCTTGCCTGAGATAACACGTACAAGTGTTAGAACTACCTGCTTTCGGTACGAAACTATAAACCCAAGTATTTTTTCATATGGACCTATACTTGCCAACATGAATGCAATAGCAACCATTGAAAATCAAACGCTGGCACTTGGCGGCATCTTCCAGTCGGTGCACTTGTGTAAATCATTGGCCACTACCGGCACGTGTGAACAAGACGAACTTGCAGGAACTCTGCGTTCCGTGCTTACACTGAAAACCGATCGGGTGATTGATGCCTATGGTGGCAATGCCAGCAGCATTGGACGAGGACTGCGAATCATCAAATCGCAATTGGGTGGCAACGCTGAATCGCGTGATATGGATATCGCCCGATATGCACTCGCTGTCATCCAACTGGGCACCAATGTTCTTAACGACGCCAACACGGTTGAGCAGTTACGTATTGGTATCAGCCGTGCGCAGGCCATGGACAGGCCAGCAGATGATCCAGACATGATTAGCAATCTGGCCAATCTCTACCGCAGCAGCATAAGCCAATTGAGTCCCAGAATCATGGTCAGTGGTGATCCTGACTACCTCAACAACAATGAAATAGCGTCCACTATCAGGGCTGCATTGTTCGGTGGAGTGCGCTCGGTTGTCTTGTGGCGCCAATGCGGCGGCACCCGCCCCAAGCTCTTGCTCAACCGAAGTCAATACATCAGGCAAGTGGATCAGTTTCTGAACGCCTAGAATTGGAACGGGATACTCCGCTAGGTACCATGGGATCCACCGGAAATACTACCCGCGATATACACCTGCACGTGGAATACCGTGCAGGCGATATCAAAAACGGACGTGGCTACTGGGGGCTTACGCCCATCGATCCGTTTTCATTGCCAGAGCGTTGTCTGCCAGACTGACTGTTTCCGCACGGTAAGCGAAGCACACTTAACCCTGCACAGAAAATTGACTTAACCCTGCACCGCAAACACATTGCGGTGCAGCACACTGCGAGAATCTAGCTTGCCATCTGTATGGACACCGGAATGTCCTTGAACTTGACTTTGGCTTCATCGGCAGACTCCTGGAAGTCTGAGATCTCGTTGAAGTTCAGGTAGCGATAGACCTCATCACTCATCGCATCCAGATCTTTAACATACTCCATGTATTCCGCCACAGTTGGTAGTTTGCCAAGCAAAGCGGCAACCGCAGCAAGCTCTGCAGAACTCAGGTAAACAAACGCGCCCTGCCCTAATCGATTGGGGAAGTTTCTGGTGGATGTAGATACAACCGTGGCACCCGGCTTTACCCGTGCCTGATTACCCATACACAGCGAGCAACCGGGTATTTCAAGTCTGGCACCTGCAGCACCAAAGATGTTGTAGTAGCCCTCTTCCTTGAGCTGATGCTCATCCATGCGAGTTGGAGGCGCTATCCACAGCACGGTATCAACGTATTCGCCGGATTTCCTGATCAACTCACCCGCCGCTCGGTAGTGTCCGATATTGGTCATGCACGATCCGATAAACACCTCATCAATCTTGGTGTTCTGCACTTCAGACAGCGGCTTGACATCATCCGGATCATTCGGACAGGCCAGCAGAGGCTCCTTTATTTCATTGAGATCGATTTCGATAATCTCGGCGTACTCAGCATCAGCGTCAGCCTCCAGCAAAGAAGGATTGGCCAACCAGTCTTCCATCTTGCGAGCGCGTCTCTCCAGGGTACGGGCATCGTCATAGCCTTGATCAATCATCCAGCGCAACAGTGTGACGTTAGAGGTGATGTACTCTTTTAGCGGTTCGATATCCAGCTTGACGGTACAGCCACCAGCAGAGCGCTCGGCTGTCGCATCAGCCAATTCAAACGCCTGCTCAAGCTTGAGATCCTTCAAACCTTCAATCTCCACACACTTGCCTGAGAAAACATTCTTCTTGCCTTTTTTCTCAACCGTTAACAAGCCCCTTTGCAGCGCTGCGTAGGGGATAGCATTGACCAGATCACGCAGCGTAATGCCCGGTTGCATCTTGCCCTTGAAACGCACCAGCACCGACTCAGGCATATTCAATGGCATAACGCCAACCGCTGATGCAAAGGCGACCAGCCCTGATCCTGCAGGAAATGAAATTCCCATGGGAAAACGCGTATGCGAATCACCACCGGTACCAACGGTATCAGGCAACAGCATACGGTTAAGCCAGCTGTGGATAATGCCATCGCCAGGTCGCAGCGATACACCACCACGCGTGGACATGAAGTCAGGCAGCGTGTGGTGCGTGTCGACATCAATGGGTTTGGGATAGGCGGCCGTGTGGCAGAACGACTGCATGACAAGATCGGCGGTGAACCCCAGACAAGCCAGATCCTTGAGTTCATCACGCGTCATGGGACCCGTAGTGTCCTGAGAACCCACCGTTGTCATCTTGGGCTCACAATACTGTCCTGGCCGGACACCGTCCACACCGCACGCCTTGCCAACAATTTTCTGTGCCAGAGTGTAGCCCTTGTCGCTCGGATCGTTCGTACCCGGACGCAGGAATACGGTGCTGAAGTCCTGTCCAAGGGACTCACGAGCCCGATCGGTAAGACCACGACCAATGATCAGTGGGATTCGGCCGCCTGCTCGAACTTCGTCAAGCAACACTTCATTACTGAATTCGAATGTGGCAATGACTTCGTCCGTGTCATGTCGCATGACCTTGCCATCGTAGGGGTAGATATCGATGATGTCGCCTGTCTCCATCTGATTGACATCACATTCGATAGGCAGTGCCCCTGCATCCTCCAGCGTGTTGTAGAAAATCGGGGCAATCTTGCTGCCCAGCACAAAGCCACCATCACGACGGTTTGGAATGAATGGAATATCGTTACCCATATGCCACAACACTGAGTTGGTGGCTGACTTTCGCGAAGAGCCCGTGCCCACAACGTCACCGACATAGGCTACCGGGAAACCCTTTTCCTTGAGCTCTTGAATGGTTTCGAGTGGTTTGTCACTGATGCCCTCGCGTTCGAACTTGAGCATGGCCAAAGCGTGTAACGGGATATCAGGACGCGACCAGGCGTCTACGGCGGGTGAGAGATCATCCGTGTTGGTTTCTCCCGGCACTTTGAACACTGTAACTGTGACTTTCTTTGGAACTTCATCCTTGGCCAGAAACCATTCGGCATCCGCCCATGATTGCATGACTTTCTTTGCAGCGGCGTTGCCGTTAGTCGCTTTCTCTTCGACATCATGGAACGCATCAAACATCAGCAAGGTGTGTGAAAGTGCTTTAGCGGCTGCGTCTGCAAGTTCGTCATCATCAAGCGCTGCTATCAGAGGCTGAATGTTGTATCCACCCAACATGGTGCCCAGCAACTCTACAGCTGCGACGCGTGAAACCAGAGGGGATTCGGCCTCACCCTTGGCAACCGCTGCGAGAAACCCCGCCTTGACATAGGCCGCCTCGTCCACGCCTGCCGGAATCCGGCTCGACAGCAAGTGCAGGAGGAAATCTTCCTCGCCGGGTGGTGGCGACTTCATGAGCTCCACCAGATCGGCGGCTTGCTGCGCGTTGAGCGGCTGCGCGACAATACCCTGCGCTCGACGCTCTGCTTCATGCTGACGATAGGCTTCTAACATTCGGATTTCCTCGAGTAAAAAGCGGGATTTACCCGCTTGTATGTTGTATCGTTTGCAGCGCTGGTAGTCTGGTGAATGAACGTGTCGGAACATGAATGAACCAGTCGGAACAGCAAGTCAATACAGCTGTGTCACAATGGCAGATCGATACATGCTGGCACCTTGAACAACCCTTCACGCACGATCGACATTATGTAGGCACCACTTTTTTACGTCGCTTGGATGCAGACGCTTTCTTCTCAGCCACTGCAGGCTCAAACACATCACCTTTGAACACGTTTGCACGAATTTGTTCCAGTTCGTCACGCAACTGAGCAGCCGTCTCGAATTCAAGATTACGAGCACACTCATACATCTGCTTCTCCAGCTGTTTCATGCGTTTCGCTGCTTGATCAACGCTCATAGGCTCGGCACTGGCGCTCGACTTTGACGTCTCGCTGCCACGCTTGCCTCGGCGTTTGTCTTTACCGCTGTCACCGGCCTCCATGACATCGTGAATCGCTTTCTGAATGCCAACAGGTGTAATGCCATGCTCCTCGTTATAGGCTTCCTGCACAGTACGCCTGCGATTGGTCTCGTTGATGGCTCGCTGCATGGACCCCGTTAGTGTATCGGCGTACAGTATGGCCTTGCCATGCAGATTGCGTGCGGCGCGGCCGATGGTCTGAATCAATGAGCGGTCAGAGCGCAAAAACCCCTCCTTGTCGGCATCCAGAATGGCTACCAGTGACACCTCCGGCATGTCCAGGCCCTCGCGCAACAGATTGATCCCAACCAGGACATCAAACACGCCCAGACGAAGATCGCGAATAATCTCACTGCGTTCTACAGTATCGACATCAGAGTGCAGGTAACGCACTTTTTTATCGTGATCGTTTAGATAGTCTGTGAGATCTTCTGCCATGCGTTTGGTGAGCGTGGTAATCAGCACACGCTCGTTCCTGGCAACTCGGTCAGTGATCTCCGAGAGCACATCATCCACCTGCGATCGCGCCGGCCTTATCTCCACCTGTGGATCCAGCAAACCGGTGGGTCGGACCACCTGCTCGACTACAGCGTCAGCATGCGCCTCTTCATATTTACCCGGCGTAGCGGAGACGAAAATGGTCTGCGGCGCCAGCAATTCGAACTCTTCGAATTTCAACGGACGGTTATCCAGCGCCGACAAAAGACGAAACCCGAAGTTAACCAGATTTTCCTTGCGTGACCGATCGCCTTTGTACATGGCGCCTAGTTGCGGCACTGTCACATGGCTTTCATCAATAAACAGCAGACTATCCTCAGGCAGATAGTCGAACAGACACGGTGGTGGCTCCCCTGGCAATCTGCCCGACAGATAGCGCGAGTAATTTTCGATACCAGAGCAATAGCCCAGCTCGTGAATCATTTCCAGATCGAATTGTGTGCGTTGCTGCAAGCGCTGCGCCTCAACCAGCTTGCCAGCTGCTGTCAGCTGTTCAAGCCGCTCGCGCAGTTCATCCTTGATGAGATCAGTGGCGTCCAGCAAGCGCTGACGCGGTGTCACGTAGTGCGTTTTTGGATAGATGGTGAGTCGCGGAACCTTGCGCATGATCTCGCCGGTCAACGGGTCGAAAAAACTCAGCGTTTCTATCTCATCGTCGAAGAGCTCAACACGTATAGCCTCACGTTCTGAATCGGCCGGATAGATATCGATGATCTCGCCGCGTACGCGATAGGTACCCCGTTTGAGCTCCATGTCATTTCGGTTGTATTGCAGCTCTGCAAGGCGTCTCAACACATCACGCTGGTTGACCGTTTCGCCACGTTTCAGATGCAATACCATTTTGTGATATTGCTGTGGATCACCCAGACCATAGATTGAAGACACCGTGGCCACGATAATAGTGTCTCGACGTTCGAACAGAGCTTTGGTTGCTGACAAGCGCATCTGCTCGATGTGCTCGTTGATCGACGAATCCTTTTCGATGAAAGTATCGCTGGCCGGTACGTAGGCCTCTGGCTGGTAGTAATCGTAATAAGAGACGAAGTACTCAACAGCGTTATTTGGAAAGAACTCCTTGAATTCACCATAGAGCTGAGCTGCCAACGTCTTGTTGGGCGCAAGCACAATGGCAGGACGCTGCTCCTGTTGCAGAATATTGGCAATGGTGAAGGTTTTTCCGGAACCTGTGACACCCAGTAACGTCTGGTAGGCCAGACCGTCATTAATACCTTCACACAACGCTTTAATAGCATCGGGCTGGTGCCCAGCAGGCTTGTAGCCTGTTTTCAATTCAAATAGGGTCGACATGGTTAGATCGCGGCACCTTAGAGACGTAATTGTACCTCGAAGCGCAAGATTGCAACGAAAATGCCGTTACCTCATTGACCTGAGCAGATAATGGAATTACACTTCGCCCCGATTCCCTGGTAGCTCAGTTGGTAGAGCAAATGACTGTTAATCATTGGGTCGGCGGTTCGAGCCCGTCCC
>CAYGSW010000224.1:0-9439 GCA_964352535.1 uncultured Granulosicoccaceae bacterium
AATCGAGTGAGTGTATCAACCACAGTGCCGTTTTGGTGTGCTACCTTGAACCAATCGGTTCAGGTGGGAACGGCTGGAACCGTATCAGGCTTTCCGCCGTAACGGACATGCACAACAACAGCGACCAGACCACTCCCGGGGTGAGAAATTAGGCTCAAGGGATATACCCAACCGAATAACAAACACCGCAGAAGATACGGATAAGAGACTAGCATGAACCTGTACCGTCTCGATACTCTCGGTTGGTTACGTTGTCGATTCGTGCTACTTGGTAAGGTCTGACGAAGTGTTAGCCAGTATCTGATCCAGTTTTTCATTAATCGCTGTGACCCTGTCCAGCACTGTCTCGTCAACGCTTTCCTGAGAGCGTGATTTGAGCAGCGCATGGGCCGTGTTGATTGCTGTGACGATGGCGATTTTTTCGATACTGGAGGTGGTGTTGCGCTTGCGTAAGTCGCGCATGGATTTGTCCACGTAGGCGGCTGCCTGCATGAGATCGTCTTCCTCGCCGGGCTTGCATCCGATTTGCACCTCTTTGTCGAGGATGCGCAGCCGTGCGGGTCGACTGCTAGCCGGATCGCTGACGACGCGCCCAACATTGATCTGAGCGGAACGATCGTCCTTGTCATGATCATCGCTGTTCATTGGCCTGCCTCCAGTGACTTTAGCCGCTGGATCATCTGTTCCACTTTTGTCCTGGCCAGCTCGTTTTTCTCGATGAGTCGTGCCCGCTCCTCGACCAGACTGCCCTGTTGATCTTTCAGCGTCTGGTTTTCAAGGTGCAGCTTTGTGCAACGACTAATCACGTCCTGCATGCGCATCTCAAGCCTGTTGAACTCATCATGTAGCGAAGCACTGCTCATGTGTCTACCCGTGGTTTTCGATCAAGAGTCGATATCCTTGATAGGCCCTATTTACCAGCGTGATAGGAACCTGTTTCAGCGCATTGTATACTTGATGGCCCCACAAGCTCGGATTATTCCTGAAATCACTCGTTTCCCAATGTGTTTCATGAACTGGTAGCGCCAGGAGCCCGGCAACCCGGACATGATTCACGCAAGATACCACCGCTCCGAGTGCTGAAAGCTTAAGCTGTCACACCATGAATCCTACCCATCAAACAATTGGCAACTTGCTGACTCAACTTGACGTGCCATTATCAAGCTCTGAGGTTCACGGTTTGTGCTGTGGCTTGTTGTGCGCGCTGCCCAGCACCAGTGCAAAAACCCGCTGGTTTACCGAATTGCTTGACGCAGCCTCGTTGTCGCCGGAAAACGTGGCCGACAAGGCGGGGCAACTGAAGTCTCTCGATGAGTGGTTTGGCCAGACACTGACATCGCTCAACGACCCGGATCTCGATTTTGCACCCATACTGCCGGAGGACGAGGTCACGGTCGTTGAACGCGCACGTGCGTTGGGGGATTTCTGTGCCGGATTCACCTACGGTATCGGATTAAGTGCTGCGCACCGTGGGAACGCTCCGTTGCCAGCAGACGTGCACGAAATCGTTGAGGATTTTCAGGCGATTGATGCGGCAGACGCCATCGATCACGGTGATGAGAATGGTGAAACGCTGAGTATCGAAAAACAGGAAGCTCTGTACACGGAGCTGTTGGAATATGTGCGTGTGGGCGTACTGCTTGTGCTTGAGGAGTTGCGCCCTATCAGTCCAGTCAGACAGGAAAAGCTTTCGTGAAAAAAGGCAGTAGTCGAACACAGCGTTTTTCGAAGTCCCAGGCCGCCGAGTTCAAACGCAGACGGCGCGCACTGATGCGCATTATGGGCGATAATTCCATCGCTCTTATTCCCGCCGCACGTGAATGCACCCGTAGCCGCGATACGGAATACCCCTACCGGGCAGATAATAACCTGCTATACCTGACCGGGTTTGATGAGCCCGAAGCGTTGATGGTGCTCATCCCCCACCGCAAGGCGGGTCAATACATCATGTTCTGTCGCGAGCGGGATTCGCTAAAGGAAACCTGGCAGGGGCGGCGTCTGGGTGTGGAGGATGCCCCCGCTGCGCTGGGGGCGGATGATGCTTTTCCGATCAGCGACATTGATGACATCCTTCCCGGCTTACTGGAGAACAAGCAGTCGGTTTACCACACGCTGGGCAAGGATGCGCAGTTTGATGCCCAGTTGCTGGGCTGGTTGAAAAAGGCGCGTTCAAGCCGCAGCCGTGAAGGGGGCGATCCGGATACATTCATATCGCTTGATTATCATCTGCACGACATGCGCTTGTTCAAAAGCCGTCTGGAAATCAATCAGATGAAGCAGGCTGCCAGGCTTAGCGCTACTGCGCATCGCACGCTCATGCAGCGATGCAGACCTGGCATGATGGAGTATGAGCTGGAAGCGATGCTGATTGGCCACTACAAATCCAGCGGGGCTGATCATGCTTTTCTGCCTATTGTGGGAAGCGGTGCCAACGGCTGCATCCTGCACTACACCGAAAATAACGACACCATCAATGATGGCGATCTTGTGCTGGTTGATTCAGGCGCAGAGCTTGGATACTACGCTGGCGACATTACCCGAACCTTCCCGGCCAACGGAACATTCTCGAAAGCGCAGCAAACCGTCTATGACATTGTTCTCGAGGCGCAGATGGCGGCCATCGACAAGACGCGTCCGGGAAATCACTGGAACGAGCCGCATGAAGCAGCTATCAAAGTCTTGACCCGCGGGCTACGTGATATGGGTGTGCTCAAGGGTAAGCTTCCGCAATTGATAAAGGATGAAGCTTACAAGCCGTATTACATGCACAAGACAGGACACTGGCTCGGCATGGACGTACACGACGTCGGTGAATACAGAATCAATGGTGATTGGCGGGTCCTTGAGCCTGGCATGGTTATTACGGTAGAGCCCGGGTTATATCTTGGTGAATCGAGAAAGATTCCCAAGCAATACCGTAACATCGGCATCCGTATTGAGGACGATGTGGTAGTGACCAAAGAAGGGTGTGAAGTGATTACTTCGGGTGTACCGAAAACCATAAAAGATATCGAAGCGTGTATGAGTAACAAACGCACTACGTCATGAAAACGTTTGATATCGCCATCGTCGGTGCCGGGTTTGTGGGAACACCGCTGGCTCATGTGTTGGCGCAACAGGGCTGGTCAGTAGCCTTGCTGGATGCTGCCAGTAGCTCAGACAAACCTGCCAGTGCCTATCCTGAAGGTTTGACGCAGCGCTGTACCGCATTGAGTCTGGGAACCGCTCAATGGTTGCAGGCTCAGGGTTTGTGGGCTGATGTGGCACAGGATGCCTGCCCTATTGCACAGGTTCATGTTTCCCATAAGGGCTATTTTGGCGCGACCAGACTCAATGCTCAGGAACTGGATGCGGAGGCTGTCGGGTACGTTGTCAGTAACAATCGTTTTAATACCGCTTTGCTGCAACAACTCAAACACAGCGCAGTACGCTACCTGCCTAATGTGCGCGTCAGCTCTGTGAGTTATGGTGATGGCAAAGTCGATGTTCATTTTGAGCAAGCAACAATCACAGCTCGATTGCTGATAGCCGCAGACGGTGTGTCATCCATCGTTCGTGAAAGTGCCGGTATCGACACAACGCATGTCGACTACGAGCAATCAGCGCTGCTGGGCGCTGTTCAGTTGCAGGGCCAGCATAACAATGTGGCGTATGAGCGTTTTACCTCCAGTGGTCCGCTTGCGCTGTTACCACGTTCCGGTTCTTACATGAGCTTTGTGGACTGTATCGAGCCGCATGAGCGTGAAACACTGGCTGCCATGTCTGACCAGCGGTATCTGCAACGGCTTCAGAAGAGGTTCGGATTTCGACTGGGTCGTTTCAATTCAGTGGGCCCCAGATTCGCAACACCACTGATGCGCATTGAGGCATCCCGGCAGACGGGCGTGCGTACCGTGTTGTTGGGCAGCGCTATGCGTCTACTGCACCCGGTAGGAGGCCAGGGCTATAATCTGGCGATGCGTGATGTTGCGCAACTGTGTGAACAGCTGCGCGAGTGTGGTGATGCGGATCCCGGTTCTACCACTCTGCTGGATCAGTTCGTCAGCAGCCGGCGGCAAGATCAGGAACGGGTTGTTCAGTTCACGGACCTGCTTGCACGAGGGTTTCGTGGTTCTGCCAGTTTGCCGGCCCATGTGCGTGCACTGGGACTGATATCGCTGGATACTTTATCCCCGTTGCGTGATCGTTTTGCCCGCCGCACGATGGGTATGGCATAGCACTGCCAGTAGCAACTAGTGTCACTAACCCACAGGCTCAGTTTTTTCCTGCTGGCAGCGGCTATTGGCGCTATCGTGGGGTTGTCAACGTTATTGTTGATCAAGCTTGTATTGCTGGTTCAGTGGGTGAGTTACGGCGCTGCATCCGAGATCCTGTTTAGCCAGATCATTAGTGCACGTCCCGACTGGCAGGTAGTGCTGGTGCCTGCCATAGGAGGGTTGTTGCTGGGTGTGGTCGTGCAGTTCTTGCCGGGCAAACGTTATCACGGTATCGCCGATGTCATGGAAGCCTGCGCCATGAACAGTGCACGAATGCCTGTGCGCTCGGGCATCGGTGCTGCCCTTGCTGCCAGTGTGTCGTTAGGCGTAGGTGCGCCGTTAGGGCGTGAAGGACCCGCTGTGCATATCGGTGCATCGATAAGTGCGTTTGTTGCAGAGAAATTCAATCTCGATCATAAGCAATCGCTGGCGTTACTCGGCTGTGGTGCTGCGGCTGCTGTGGCTGTTTCGTTCAATACGCCGTTGGCTGCTGTTATATTTGCACTCGAAGTGATCGTGGGTTACTACACACTCAGAGTGTTCGCACCTATCGTCATTGCCACCATGCTGGCAATGCTGGTGCGTGATTATTTTCTGGGCAATCAGGCGCTGTTTCCAGTGTTGCCACATGCCATCATGTCCAACTGGGAGTTGATTCTCTTTGCAATACTGGGGGTTGCAGGTGCTTTGCTGGCCAAGAGCCTTTTGCTGATCACTGCGGGGTTTGAGCAGATGTGGAAAGCTTCCAGCGTTCCCCGTTGGCTGCAACCGGCCCTGGCAGGAATCGTCATGGGTCTGGTCGCAACCCAGCTGCCGCAGGTGCTGGGTATTGGCTTTGAAGGAACCCTGCTTGCATTGCGCGGTGTGCTTGACAGTGATTTACTGTTTTATTTACTGGTCGCAAAACTTGTCATTGTCGGTCTAGCGCTCAGCAGCGGTTTCGCGGGCGGCGTTTTTGGTCCGGCTATTTTCATGGGTACCATGCTGGGCGGTTTGTTCTGGGCGATCCTGTCAATGACAGGCCTGGATCTGAGTGCGCAAGGTGTGTACGCAACGATTGGCATGGCTGCCGTGGGTTCAGCGCTGCTGGGTGCACCCATTTCCACTGTGCTGATTGTCTTCGAATTGACTCGTGATTACGGCATCACTCTGGGCGTCATGACGGCAGCTGCATTTGCCAGCACCGTCATGCAATCCGGGCAGCATGGTTCGTTCTTCCGTTGGCAATTAGCAAGACGCAACATCAATATTTCCCGCGGTCGCGACATCAGCCTGCTCATGACTCACAGGGTGGAAAGCCTTATCAGCGACAGCTACCTGCAGGCTGATGAGTCAATGACACTCGGTGAGCTGACATCCAGAATGGGAACTCAACGCTTGAGAGTGGCGGTTTTTGTTGATGCTGATGGTGTTTACAAAGGCAGTGCCACGTTATCCATGCTAGTGGCTTTCGCCATTGACAACGGCATGGACAGCAAAGCTGTAGACGCTTCATTGGGCGACCATTACGCCATAACGGCCATGACAAACATCGTTACCGCGGTGCAGACTATGGCCGAGAAGCAGCACGACTACATTCCAGTGATTGATCGTGCCGTAAAGAAAAAGCCGCGCTTGCTGGGTGTGGTTACCAAAAGTGATCTGTTAAGCGAACACTACGATGTGGTAAAACGAGCCCGTGAAGATGAATTCGGTATAACGTGATACTGATTTACCATGGCAGTGTTTTACCCACTCTCTAAGGAATAAACTCTTATGGCAAGATCCGGTTTTCTCGGTTTTGATACCCTTGCTCTACACGCCGGTCAACAGCCAGACAGTGAGACTCGTGCGCGTGCAACACCCATCTATCAGACAACATCCTATGTCTTTGACGATAGTGATAAAGCGTCTTCGCTGTTTGACATGGCAAGGGCGGGGCATGTGTACTCGCGCATCTCCAATCCTACGGTCGCCGTGCTGGAGGAACGTGTCGCAGCGCTAGAGGGTGGTGTGGGTGCGGTGTGTACGGCCAGCGGTATGGCTGCCATTCATCTTGGCCTGACAACCATCACCGGCGCAGGAGGACATATCGTGGCCTCGCGAGCACTGTATGGTGGCACGCATAATCTATTGAGTTATACCCTGCCACGATTCGGGATCGAAACCACGTTTGTGGATCCTCAGGATCCAGAGGCGTTTGCTGCGGCAATTCGGCCAGAAACACGCGTCGTGTTTGCAGAAACCGTCGCTAACCCGCGCTGCGAAATACTGGACATACCAAAGGTTTCAGCCATTGCGCACGCAGCCGGTGTTCCGTTGATGATCGATGCCACACTGACCACGCCTTATCTGATGCAGCCGATTTCATTAGGGGCTGACATCGTGATGCACTCGTTGACCAAATTCATGGGTGGGCATGGCATTGCCGTGGGTGGAGCTCTGGTGGACAGTGGTCGATTCGATTGGGAAGCCTCGGGTCGCTTCCCTGAAATCACTGAACCGTATGCCGGTTTTCATGGAATGGATTTTGTCGAGGAGTTCGGTCCTGCTGCGTACATCATGCGTGCACGCAAGGAAGGCCTTCGAGACTTCGGCGCCAATTTGTCTCCGGGCAATGCGTTTCATTTGTTGCAAGGGCTTGAAACGTTGCCCATGCGCATGGATCGACACGTGCGCAATACAGCGCGCATCGTGGAGTTTCTTGCTGAACATGAGGCTGTCTCAGTGGTGCACCATCCCTTGATTGCAACACACGGTGATCATGAGCTTGCACAGCAACTATTGCCAAAAGGTTGTGGTGCCGTGTTCAGTTTCGAGCTTGTCGGTGGGCGCAAGGCGGGAAGCACTTTTATTGAAAATCTGCAGCTGTTTTCGCATCTGGCGAATGTGGGGGATGCAAAATCACTTGTCATTCATCCGGCCAGTACGACGCATTCACGGATGGATGATGAAGCACTGGTTGAGGCAGGTATCTCACCGGGACTTGTTCGACTGTCAGTGGGGCTGGAAGCTGTTGATGATCTGCTTGGCGATTTGAAACAGGCACTGAGGCGGGCTAGCGTATGAAGCTTAATGTTGACGGCCATCAGATGTTTGTTGGTCAGGGTGGTATGGCATGGAAACCCGATCAACGTACCCTGGTGCTCCAGCATGGTGCTGGTATGGACCGTACGGTGTGGGTATTTCTGGCACGCTATTTTTCCCGCCATGGGTTCAATGTTGTCTGCCCCGATCTGCCTGCCCATGGAGCATCCGAAGGCCAGGTGCTCAGCTCTATCGAAGCCGGTGCATCGCACATGTGGAAGCTGATTGATGTGCTGCGCGCGGAGCATCAGCTTCCCGATCGGCAGCTGATTCTTGCGGGTCATAGCATGGGCGCTTTGGTGGCCCTCGAAGCGGCCGCGCAACGTACGGCAGACGTCGAACAACTGGTGCTGTTCGGGGCAGGGTATCCCATGCCGGTAGGGCAGCCTTTGCTGGATGCCGCAAAGGCCAACTGTCAGAGCGCGGTAGACATGATCGCGATATTCAGTCACAGCTATGCCTCGCAGATTGGCCACAACCACATCGCGGGTATCAGTGTCCAGAACATGGCCATGGCATTGCTTGAGCGGGCGGCTCCCGGCATTCTGTACGCTGATTTGAAGGCGTGTAACGACTACACGAATGGCGATGCAGCTGCGCAACTATTGACAGACAAACCCTGCACAGTGATCGCCGGGCGTCAGGATCGGATGACACCCATGAAGGCGGGCAAGCATCTGGCCGAAGCACTGCAGGCGCAGCTGGTGCAGCTGGATAACTGC
The DNA here is from genome assembly GCA_964352535.1 of uncultured Granulosicoccaceae bacterium. GTDB lineage: Bacteria > Pseudomonadota > Gammaproteobacteria > Granulosicoccales > Granulosicoccaceae > Granulosicoccus. The sequence goes on from CAYGSW010000224.1 coordinate 8,045, forward strand.
GGCCACATGATGATGAGTGAACAGCCCGAAGCCACTCTGCAGGCTGTCAGGAACTGTTTGCTACGGGGCTGCGCGGCATAAATTAATCTGCTGCGCGCAATCCCTTCTTGGCTGAATTTCCAGATTGAGCAGGAATCGCTTCAGGAGAATATGACCCTTACCGGCATCGAGACGGGAAGAGTGATACTTTAAGCTTTTCAGTCACTTGCGATCAAACGATTTTCAGGCTGGTGCCTTGGCTTTATCGAGTTCTGAAAAAATGGTATCGCGAATGTTTTCGACTGTGCCTATGCCATGTACTTTAATGTAGGCGGGCGCATTGGCGTCTCCCGTGTTCGACCAATCTGCGTAGTACGCTTTTAATGGCGAGGTCTGTTTTTCATAGACATCAAGCCGATAGCGTATCGTTTCTTCCTTGTCGTCGGGACGCTGCATCAGTGCTTCACCGGTCACGTCGTCAGTATCCGCCACTTGCGGCGGATTGTATTCCACGTGGTAGCTGCGACCGGATGCTTCGTGGATCCGTCTGCCGCTGATACGTTTGATGATTTCCTCGTGCTCTACGTCAATCTCAACGACTGCATCCAGATGAACGCTGGCCTCTTTCATGGCATCCGCCTGGGCCAACGTGCGCGGAAACCCGTCAAACAGAAAGCCGTTCTTGCAATCGTCCTGCTTGATGCGCTCCTTTACCAGGCCGATGATGATGTCGTCGGATACCAGGTCGCCCGCATCCATCACCTTCTTGGCCTCGATGCCTAACGGTGTCTGCGCCTTCACAGCAGCGCGCAGCATATCCCCTGTGGAAATCTGGGGAATATCGTAGCGCTCGGTGAGATAGCAGGCCTGGGTGCCTTTTCCGGCACCGGGCCCGCCTAACAGAATCAACCGCATGAAGTACTCCTTCAACTTTATGGCCAGAAACGGCCGGATCGGACAAGGGTAGCGAAATACAGGCTTTTTTGCACGAAAGCAGGTCTCTGGATGCCATACTTGTGCAATGCAGCTCGATCACTTGAGACAGGATCTCGTCATAAACACCACTCTGGCGGGGCATTCTCTCTGTTTGCATACCACTTGGGGTCTGTTCTCGCCCAGGGCCATTGATGAAGGCACAGTGTTACTGCTTGACCATCTGGACGTCCAGACGGACGATGTGGTGCTGGATATGGGCTGTGGCTACGGACCGCTGGGCTTGTCGATCGCACAACGAGCCACTGCAGGGGCCGTGCACATGGTTGACAAGGATTTTCTGGCTGTGGACTACGCCAATGCCAACGCACAGCGCAACAACCTGAGCAATGCACAGGCCTACCTGAGTAACGGTTTCAGCCATGTGCAGCCTGACCTTCCGCTGACGCTGGTGGTCTCCAATCTGCCCGCAAAGGTTGGCAA
>CAYGSW010000225.1:0-9432 GCA_964352535.1 uncultured Granulosicoccaceae bacterium
AAGATGCTGTCTTCTTGTGCCACGAACTGGGCTTTGATACCGGCATTGATCTGGACGCCTTGATCGAAGCTGCCAACTTGGCCGGATCGATCATTGGAGAACCCTTGATGGGCCGCGTTATGCACTCCGGTGGTTTGGATAAATTTCGGCATGGCTAGTTTTCGTTTTGGTGGAATTCCGCCAAGTATAGTTACTCGTGCAACGACCAAAGATGTCGATTAAGACTTTTATGAAATCGTATTTAAAACATCTTGTAGATTGTAAGGTTTTTCGAGTTTATCGCATTGATTTTGCAGGTGATGAGGTGGTTTGGATAAATCCAAAAAGCGACCCGATGTGACAATAATTCTTTCAGCGCCTTTCTTGAGCAGGCAGAAGCTTGCAAGGTCCCAGCCTGTTTTGCCAATCCCTAAATGTAGATCGGTGAAAAGCAATGAGAATGCTAATCCATCTTGAAGAAAGCGTTTGGCCTCATCGTAATTTTTGGCCTGCGTTGTTTTATAACCAGCATACTGCAGGATCTCTACAGCCCTTTCCATAGTGCCCGCATCATCTTCAACAATCAGCACGGTTTTACTGCCACTGGTCTCATTGGTTGAACTGTCGAAATGGGGAGTTGGATTTGTTTCCTCTCTTCGCAAACTTAGTGACACAGTAGTTCCGACATTGATTTCACTCTTTATATGCATGTCACCACCGGATTGTTTGACAAATCCGTACACAATGCTTAAGCCTAATCCGGTACCACTACTGCCCCGACGTGTAGAGTAGAACGGTTCAATGGCTCGATTTACGCTCTCGCTACTCATTCCGCAGCCATTGTCTTCTACATGAATAGAAAACATGTTGTTTACTGTCTGTTCAACTGTCAATACGATACGTCCGTTTCCATTAATTGCATGGGCGCTGTTCATGCAAAGGTTCAGCAGTGCGCTTTCTAGCTGTAGTGGATCAATATACGCGTATAGTGCGTTTTCACTGTTAACAATCACCAGTTCAATTTGATCGCCAAGGCTCAATGAAATCAACTCGCTTACGCCGTTTACCAAGTCGTTGATCTCTACATGCTTTGGATCCAATCGTTGTTTTTTGGCAAATGCCAGCAAGCGATTTGTTAATGAGTTTCCCATATCAACAGCATCTTCTATTTTTTCTACTGCCAATTTATGAGCAAATTTATCCTGCCGTAGAGAGAGCACTGAGGATAGTGTGGCTTTAACCGCTGTTAACACATTGTTGAAATCGTGGGCCACCTCGCCGGTTAATTGTCCAAGACTCTCCAGTCGATAAAAGTGCTGCAACCTTTCCTCAATCCGACGCCTATCTGTGGTGTCCGAAAACAGCCAGACACATCCACCGTCTGGTAGGACGCTGGTTCGAATTTCTAATACATGACCTAAGGTGTTGTGCAATTCTTTGTATGCGGTACTATTCGCAGATTGATTTGATGTGCTCAATTTTCTAGATACGGTATTGACCTTGTTGGATAGATTGCATCCAATGGTTGCTTCATTCTCGTTTCCGAAATGTGCCAGCAATTGATTCAGTTTCGGATTGAATGCTAATAATCGGCCGTTTTCGTTCGTAATTGCAACTCCGTCTGTTATGTTATTGAAGGTAGACTCGAACAGAGCTGTTTTTTGAATTAGCTCATTATTTAATCTATTGTGCTTTAACGCGTTGGCGTGGAAAATGTTGAAAGCATTCTGCAATGCACCGAGTTCATCTTGTCGCTCGCTGTATTCCGAAATACCAATACTTAAATCTCCACTGGCTAAACCAGTCATCGTTGTGGTAATGGAATTAAGGCGTTTAATAATATATCCGGAAATATAGAAGGCGGACATCAGGGACAATGCGATGCTTCCTACGCCAAATAATGCTACAAGTATTTTTGCGTATTGAATGTTGGCTGTGGTCTCTTCACGACGTCTGTCGATTTCAGATTCTGAATTCTGTATAAGGGCGAGCACCTGGAGATTGAGTTCTCCAGCTTTAATACTGATATTGCTGAGTAATCTACGTGCAGACACGTTGTCCTGTAAAACATTGAAGCGGGTTTTAAAGAGACCGTCCGGACCTTCGGCAAGTAAATAGGTTTCGGCGACGATATTTCTAACGGTCTCCGGGCTGTTTGCAAAAATACGAAATTCAGTGGACTTCAGAAAACGTCGCCGATATTCCCCGAGGCTTAGAAGACTGGTGGCATGAGATGCCGTGATTAAAATGTTGACGGCAAGCTGAGCTTGTCTGGTACTGTCTTTTTCTGTTGCCTGTAGTAGATTGCTGGATAAAATTTTCGAAAGTTGTTTATCCATCTCCACAAGCTTGGCTGTATGAACACGCGTATCGTCATCACGGTCAGACAAATCCCTCGTGTGACTGATAAGCAATTTCATTAATCGTCTCATCACACCAAGCGTTTCAAGTATGTCGGCAGAATACTCCGCACCATTATCGGCTACAACATCGCGAGTTTCCCACGAGGTAATTGCAGCATCTATTGAACGGAGAAGCTTGTTTCCCTCTGATTCAACCAGATAGGATGAACGTAGATTAAGTAGGTAAGGAGCCGATGTTGTAAAAAGAGAAGTCTGTTTTGTCAGTTCGTGTGAGCGATTAACCTCGTACAAAGTTGTATTGTGTAATTCTTCAAGTATTGTGTTTGAGCGTGATAGCCAGTACCACGAGGCAATTCCAATTGTAAGAGTCGACAATGCCAGAGCGGTTACTGCAATCAGAAGGCGGGCTTTAATAGTTAGTGTGTTGATTAACATAATCTGGCAATAGACAACTATTGTCTCTCAATGCCTGGTGATAAAACGAAAATGTATCCTTTGCCTCGTCGGGTCTGTAAATGCACCGGCTTCGAAGGTGATGTTTCAATTTTCCCTCTGAGGCGCAGAATCATCACATCGATAGTCCGATCAACATACTGAGAGAGATCACTACCCAAGTGGCTGAGCAGTTCTGCTCGATCAATCACTCGATCATGATGTGTAACGAGATACTCAAGCAATCGGAACTCGGCGTTGGTTAGAGATATCTCCTCTCCCTGCTGATCCAGCAATTGCCTTGTATCAAAATCTACGGAGTATTTACCAAAGTGAAAATTTTGTATGGATTCAGGCTCGCTGTAGACGATGGATTTTGCTTCAATAGCGCGATACCGGCGAAGCAAAGCGCGAATACGCGCGATCAGTTCGCGGGTATTAAACGGCTTGGATACGAAATCATCTGCTCCCGCTTCCAGACCAATTGCTTTATCTATCTCATCACCGACGCCACTGAGCATGATGACTGGAGTTTGATCTGTTTGGTAAACCTCGCGCGCTATGTCCAGACCACTTTCATTGGCCAACCGTAAATCGATCAGGAACAGGTCGAACTTTGCGCCACGGTGATTCCCAATCTCCTCGCGATTGGCAAATGTGTGCGGCTCATATCCATGCTCGCGCAACAGATCTGCCAGCGCAGTTCGAACTAAGGGATCATCATCAATAACAGCAATATTTTGTGCTCTCGTAGACACTGTCATTCGTTCGCATTGATAAAGAATGGGGGCTATTCTGCGTGTATCTACAGTATCGCAGATATAACTTGGTGAATTCAAAAAAGAGATCTGCCAATCAGGTGCAACACTGAGTGTACGTTAGGTAGACTGAAAATTAGTTTTGTAACAATTGTAACAAACCCAACATAACCGCCAGTAGGTATGAGAATCGGTCATTATTGTCATATCTCTGTCATTCTATAAATCGTCATTTTTCGTGTCTCCACTCATAATTCTGTTGGGGCTAATCACCTATGTCCACAGTTACACAAAACAGCAATAACGGAGAATATTATGAAAAAAACCACAGCACTTGGAATCACACTTCTTGGTTTGGCGATGCAAGTTCAACCCGCGTTGGCATCCGGGAGTCTGAATGTTGTTTGCAGCGCTGAGCAACCGTGGTGTGATCTTATGGTCTCAAATTTTGAAAAACAGACAGGCATTGACGTGGCCATGGTGAGAAAGAGCACCGGGGAGACACTGGCACAAATTAGAGCTGAATCGAAAAATCCCAAAATCGATGTGTGGTGGGGAGGTACTGGTGATCCGCATTTGATTGCTGCCTCGGAGGATCTGACTCAACCATCAGGTGCAGATACCTCAGATTTACTGGGTTGGGCAGTAAATATGTTCGATATCTCCGGTGGTAAAACTGTTGGTATCTATGCAGGAGCCCTTGGTATCGCTTATAACAGCGAATTAATCGCAGAGAAAAAATTACCCGTCCCATCTTGTTGGAAAGACTTGACCAATGTCGCATACGCTGGAGAGATTCAAGTTGCAAACCCAAACAGCTCCGGTACCGCCTACACAGAATTAGCTACCTTCGTTCAGTTGTTTGGTGAAGATGAAGCGTTTTCACTGTTGACAGAAATTGGAAAAAACGTCAATCAGTACACAAAATCGGGCTCTGCACCCAGCAAGGCGGCTGCGCGCGGCGAGACAGCAATATCCATAGGGTTCATGCATGACATGGTGACGTTGGCGTCGAGTGGTTTTCCCTTAGAGATTGTCGCCCCGTGCGAAGGAACCGGGTACGAAGTGGGCGCTGTCAGTATCATCAAGGGGGCTAAGAACCTGGAGTCTGCCAAGAAATGGGTTGAATACTCACTGGATGCTGCAACACAGTCGCGCTCTGTTGAGGTTGAGTCATATCAAGTTCCTTCAAACGGGAAAGCATCAGTTGCCCCCGAGTCTCCCGATCTTGCAACTATCAAGCTCATTGATTATGACTTTGCGACCTATGGCTCTACGGAGACACGTGAACGACTCCTGTCTCGATGGGATTCAGAGGTAAAAAACGCACCCAAAAACTAGGGTATTTGTTCGCGGTGCCGTGTTCCTTGCACGGCGCCGCTTCGTTGTTTTTTTACCTCTAACTGTTATCGCCCTTCGGGATATTTATGAAGAAAACAAGCGTTCTCTGGCTTCTTGTTGGAGCCATCGGCGTCTGCCTGCTACCGTGGTACGTATTTGAAGATGGATTCTGGAAGTTCTCCTGGATTACAAATCTGACTAATCCTGAATACCCCTCCGTCCTTGCACTGATCCTTTGGCAGGATCACTGGTGGTTGATTCCGCCCATATTGGCGCTGCTGGCGAGTCTCATTGCGGTGGTAATGCCTCTGGAGCGCCGAGCGTTGTCGCAAGTGCTGGTTTCGCTGGCGATGATCGGTATGTTTTTTCTTCTTTTGCAAGGATTTGTGATTGGTCTTAATGGGCCAACGCTGTTTTCATCACTTCTGTCCACAGGCACAGCTGCACAAGGCCAGCAGGGATTTGGTGCAGGCGCGTTGGTACTTACTACCTCTTTTCTGTATGTTCTGACTACTGGCTTTGCAGGCCTGAAAAAGGGTAGCGCCGATTCATTTGTCATCGGATTAATAGGAACCATAGTTGCTCTGGTAACTGTATTTGTTTTCTTCCCCATAGCGCATGTTTTGATCTCGGCGTTCGAGACAGAGGATGGCGGCTACGGTATATCCAGATTCCTTAGTCGCTTCTTTTCTTCAGATATTTGGGGAATAAGCTGTTTCACCGGTAAAGGCGCCTGTGGTCCGGCAATTAACTCCGTCTTTCTTGCCATCATGACGGGTGTTGGCACGACATTGCTAGGATTGTCTTTTGCACTGATAGCAACACGAACTGGCTTCCGTGCGAAACGATTGCTACGCGTATTAACCGTGTTGCCCATTATCACGCCGCCATTCGTTATTGGACTGGCGTTGATTTTATTGTTTGGTCGTGCAGGTGTTGTTACCGACTGGGCATACGAATTGTTCTATATTGAAAAATCTCGATGGCTCTATGGCTTTACAGGTGTCTATCTTTCACAGCTTTTATCGTTTACGCCAATAGCCTTCCTGGTGATGATCGGTGTTGTCGAGGGTGTTAGCCCTTCCATGGAGGAGGCGTCACAAACCATGCGTGCCTCTCAGTGGCGAACGTTTACGCGCGTGTCCTTGCCGCTGATGCGCCCCGGATTAGCCAATGCTTTTTTACTTGGATTTATAGAAAGCCTGGCAGACTTCGGCAACCCACTGGTGCTGGGCGGAGACTACTCTGTTCTTTCCACTGAAATCTATTTCGCCATTGTTGGTGCGACCGCGGATACTTCCAGAGCTGCTGTCCTAGGCATGACTCTGCTGACATTGACAATCAGCGCGTTTTTGTTGCAACGATGGTGGCTTGGTAACAAGTCGTATGCAACGGTTACCGGAAAAGCTGACTCGGGTCAGCACAGTGGACTCAACAATGGCTTGAAATGGGCCTGCTACGTTACGGCTATACCTTGGGCTATTTTTACAGCGGTCGTGTATTGCATGATTGTATACGGTAGCCTGGTCAAGCTTTGGGGCTACGACAATACATTTACCTTTGAGCACTACATCAGAGGATTTGCTATTGAGTTAGAGGGCGGGCTGCGATTTGCTGGATCTGCTTGGGACAGCTATTTCACTACTTTGCAAATTGCCTCGATAGCCGCACCACTAACTGCCCTGGTGGGGTTGTTGACTGCGTACGTATTGGTTCGTCAACGATTTGCTGGCAAGGACTTGTTTGAGTTCAGTACCATGTTGAGTTTCGCAATTCCGGGAACAGTGGTTGGCGTCAGTTACATTCTGGCATTTAATATTCCGCCCATTGAACTTACCGGTACCGGGATCATCCTGGTAATTGCGTTTATTTTTAGAAATATGCCAGTGGGCGTGCGTGGAGGAATAGCGGCGATGTCCCAGCTTGACAAAAGCCTGGACGAAGCATCCATCACGCTTGGGGCCAATAGCTTCACGACACTTAGACGTGTCGTTGTCCCATTGCTTGGCCCTGCAATTCTGGCAGCGCTCATATACAGCTTTGTCCGGGCAATCACATCGGTTAGCGCTGTAATCTTTCTAGTGAGCGCCGAGCACAACATGGCCACATCGTTCATCGTTGGCCGGGTTGAAAACGGCGAATTCGGAATAGCAATTGCCTACTCGACCGTACTCATATTTACCATGCTGGGAGCTATCTTGTTGCTCCAGCTGTTAGTAGGAAAGCGCAAATTGCGTCGTGACACGCGAGTACAGGGCACGCTACAAAATACACGTTTATCCACATCGAACGCTTAGAATGGGACCTGTACGATGAGCAAGAATAATGCGAATGTATATCTTGAAAATATTTCAAAGAAATACGGTCATGTCACAGCAGTGGATAGTCTTACGCTAGATATCAAGGCCGGTGAACTGGTTACCTTGCTAGGACCAAGTGGATGTGGGAAAACAACAATGCTCCGTATGATCGCAGGGCTCGAAGAAGCTACTAGCGGGACAATTCATATTAACGGCAAGGATGTAACAGACCAGTCAGCAACTTATCGGAACGTCGCCATGGTTTTCCAGTCGTATGCGTTGTTCCCGCATATGAGTGTTTTGGACAATGTCTCTTACGGGCTCACAGTGTCTTCCATGCCCAAAAAGAAAATTCGGGAGAAAGCCTTGGCTGGGCTTGCCATGGTTGGACTGTCGGGCTACGAGAATAGAATGCCAAGCGAACTCTCCGGTGGACAACAGCAGCGGGTTGCCGTTGCACGAGCTGTTGTACTTGAACCGGAAGTTCTGTTGTTCGATGAACCTTTGTCAAACCTTGATGCAAAGCTTCGTCGACATGTGCGTGAGGAAATTCGTCTGATACAACAGGATCTGGGTCTTACTGCGGTATATGTCACGCACGATCAGGAAGAAGCAATGGCCGTATCAGACCAAATTGTTGTCATGCGCGACGGACGCATTGCACAGGCTGGATCGCCATCGGATCTGTATGAAATTCCGAAATCGGCATTTATAGCAGATTTTATTGGCGACGCGAATGTGATTCCTTGCACAACGATTGCTATTGATGAACGCAACGCGACTGTCAACATTGAAGGCATCTCTCTCATTTCAAAGGCAGCAGTGCCAATCACAACGCCGTTGCAATTGGTGGTTCACCCTCAGAATATCGTAGTTTCAGATGAACAAAGTGACACGTCCATACCTGGCACTGTTCAACACGCTGCTTATCTAGGCAGCCATATTGAATACGAAATCGAAACTGCTGTTGCGACGTTGTTTGTAGTTGACAATCAAATGCACACCCGTTACCTGAGAGGTGAGGCTGTTTTTGCTCATTTACCGCAAAAGAAAACTGTTCTAGTACCCCAATAATTCACTGCATGGATCGAGTCTGAAATCACCCCAATGCCATCAATAGATTTGTCAAGCTATTCGTTTGATGCCATCATTTTTGATTGTGACGGTACACTCGTTAACAGTGCACCGTTACATTATTGCGCATTTAAAGTTGCGCTTGCGCAACAAGGAGCATCTCTAGATAAGAATTGGTATTTAGACAGACTAGGCTTATCCCGCTTGGAGTTAATCACTGAGTTTAGTGATTGCAGCTCTACGGCCGTCGACATAGCTCAGGCTGTCGCCGAGAGCGAAACACAGTATCTGGTTCAGATCAGTGAATTGAAGGAAATTCCAGAAGTGGCGGACATCGCCAGACAGTATTACGGAAAAGTGCCGCTGGCCATAGCGTCAAGTGGTCAGAAACTCAGCGTGTGCAAGTCTCTAGAGAGTGTGGGGCTATTACATATATTCGATCATGTACTCACTGCAGACGATGTTTTAGCTTGTAAGCCAGATCCTGCTATTTACAATGCCGCTGCAAAAAAACTACAGACTGATATCATGCTGTGCCTTGTATTCGAGGACACGAATGAAGGATTAATGTCCGCTACTACAGCAGGCGCACAAGTCGTTGACGTGCGGCCGTTTGCTTCAATCTACTCTGGATCGAAAATGTGTAAGTAGCCGAATTAAAAATGTGCAATTACTACAGTAGTCGGTGACGTTTCATGCCCTTTTAGCAATTTTTTACACGCATTCTGCACGCCCCCAGTTAAGGGTCACGCTAATAGTATAATTTTCGATTTTACGGTCTTGGCCGGGAGTGACGAATCGGAGTAGGTTGACTGGCATACCAAAACTGGCAGGTCAGTGCCCCCGAACAGCTGCCCACGTCAGAGGGGGCATGGAAACTTACTTTGCTTGTTAAGTGTTCTCCAATAACGCGATTGCAGATGGGTGGATTGTGTTGATTGATGTTGCGGTAAAAAATACTTCGAGCGCAAAGTACTGATTGACCGATACTTAGAAAAATGGGTGCTTTGAATGAAACGCCTTGGGGTCAGATCGCGCCACCAGTCAACGCAAGGGTGGCGCTTCCAGGCCCTTGCATGCACCGGTTGATCTCATCATTCGCACGCTGGATTTTGTTCAATTTAGTCGCCGCGAAGTGGTAGAGCATTGCCAGAAGAACATCGTCGGGTATCAAGAGCCCGACGA
>CAYGSW010000226.1:0-9352 GCA_964352535.1 uncultured Granulosicoccaceae bacterium
ACTGGCATCTGCCAGCAGGTGAATCTTGAATACCTCAGCCAGACCGTCTGGACCGACATGGATCAGAATGGGGTTGAAGTAGCCTATCCCGATACACTTGTCGGCACTGACAGTCACACCACGATGGTCAATGGTGCGGCTGTTCTCGGTTGGGGCGTCGGTGGGATCGAGGCTGAGGCGTCGATGCTGGGTCAGCCCATTTCCATGCTTATTCCCGAAGTTGTTGGTTTCAAGCTAACCGGCAAGATGATGGAAGGCACAACTGGAACTGATCTTGTGTTGAAGGTCGTTGAGATGCTGCGCGCCCACGGTGTAGTGTCCAAATTCGTTGAATTCTATGGCGATGGCCTTGACACTCTGCCATTGGCCGACCGCGCGACTATCGCCAACATGGCGCCTGAATACGGCGCAACTTGCGGCTTCTTCCCAATCGATGGCGAAACTCTGCGCTATCTGGAAAACACGGGCCGCGACAAAGAGCGCATTGCACTGGTCGAAGCCTACGCCCGTGAAAACGGAATGTGGCGTGATGCCAGTTACAACCCCGTTTACACCTCAACGCTTGCGCTCGACATGAGCACCATCGTGCCTGCTATCTCTGGTCCCAAGCGACCACAGGACTACGTGGCTCTGACTGGTGCGAAGGAGGCCTTCAAAAATGAGATGGAAAACGCCTTCAAACGCCCGATGGGTAAGAAGGTGAAGGTGGAAGGCGAAGACTACGAACTGGAATCGGGCGACGTTGTTATCGCGTCAATCACTTCCTGCACTAATACCTCTAACCCCTATGTCATGATCGGCGCAGGGCTGGTGGCGCGCAAAGCCGCTGCCCTGGGTCTCAACCGCAAGCCTTGGGTAAAGACATCTCTTGCACCCGGCTCTCAGGTGGTGTCGGCATACCTTGAGGCTGCTGGCCTGCAGGAGGATCTTGATAAAATCGGCTTTAACCTTGTGGGCTACGGCTGCACGACCTGCATCGGCAACTCTGGCCCGCTGCAGCCCGAGATCAGCAAAGCCATTGCCGAGGGCGATCTTGTTGCCACCTCCGTGCTATCTGGAAACCGCAACTTTGAGGGCCGCATCTCACCTGATGTGCGCGCCAACTACCTGGCCTCACCCCCGTTAGTGGTGGCCTATGCGCTAGCCGGCACCATGGACATCAATCTGGCGACCGACCCGATTGCCCAGACCCCTGAAGGCAAAGACGTTTATTTAAAAGACATCTGGCCTACGACACAGGAAATCGCAGAATTGGTTGAAGCAACCGTGACCCGCGAGGCGTTCCAGTCAAAATACGCCGATGTCTTCAAAGGCGATGAAAAATGGCAGAGCGTGAAGACGACAAACGCGGAAACCTACGATTGGCCGCTACAGTCGACCTACATCCAGAACCCGCCTTACTTTCAGGGTATGTCCAAAGATCCCGGTACCATCAGCAACATCGAAGATGCGAAAGTTCTGGCCATACTGGGCGATATGATCACAACCGACCACATCAGCCCCGCGGGATCATTTAAGGACACAGCACCAGCCGGTGAATACCTGCAGGAGCGTCAGGTGCCGATTCGTGAATTCAACTCCTACGGGTCACGGCGTGGCAACCATGAGGTCATGATGCGCGGCACCTTCGCCAACATTCGCATCAAGAACGAAATGCTCGACAATGTCGAAGGTGGCTACACCATAGGCCCCGACGGCAAGCAAACCTCGATCTTTGATGCAGCCATGGCCTATATGGATGCAGGCATACCTACAGTGATTTTCGGCGGTGAGCAATACGGTGCGGGCTCGTCCCGCGACTGGGCGGCCAAAGGCACGAACCTTTTGGGTGTTAAAGCGGTAATCGCCGAGAGCTTTGAACGGATCCATCGCTCCAATCTGGTTGGTATGGGCGTCATACCGTTCGAGTTTACCGGTGGCGACTCGCGCAAGACACTGGGCCTGACTGGCGAGGAAACAGTGACTATTATGGGCCTTGACAGCGTCAAGCCCTTGCAAGAGATGCCGTGCAAGATCGAGATGGCCGATGGGTCGGTCAAAGAAATTACGCTGAAGTGCCGTATTGATACAGCGATCGAAATTGAGTATGTCGAACATGGCGGCGTGCTGCACTACGTGCTACGCAACCTTGCGAAGGCTGCCTAATTTCAGATGATCCCTCTGGTATTCCAGGAGGCAGGGAGCCGCCACCTGGGAGCCAGCCACACCGGCTGCGAGTCATGCGCGGGTGTTCGTAACGGTAGAGGTGAAGTGTTGACCTCCATGAGACTTGCATATAACGCTATTGTGTATCAGCATTCAGTATGCGTTGCATTCTGAGTAGCACGTGATCGCGCATGCTGTTGAAAGCTTCCGTAGCATCACCTTTGGTCAGTGAATCTACAATTAAGCGATGTTCACGATTCGAAACGCTAAGATTATTGCCATGGGATAAGCCTCGATGGCTAAATAGGTGCTGTTCGCGTAGCAGGTCGCGGTACGTCTGACGCAATCGTGCGTTCCCGGCCATTCGCAGGATGCTGTCGTGAAATTCCAGATTGGTTGGATCATAAGTTGCAACTTCACGACGGCTGACTACTGCGTCCATTTGATTTAGCAAGTCGCGTAGCGTATCAAGTGGTGGCTGTTCGATTACTGGTGCGAGTGTCATGCCTGCATAGGCGATAATTGCTGCACGTGCGTGATAAGCCTCAATGGCTTCCTCTGATATTAGTAGTCGAACAAAAAATCCACGGTTTGGCTTGCACTCTGCAAGGCCAGATACCTGTGGGTGCGGCATGCTTCTCGCAAAGAACCACAACTTACCCCCAACCGTTCTGCCAACCCTAATTCGTTTATACGAGTATCCGGTGCCAGCTCACCTGGCAGAATCAGGCGTTCAATTTCTGCCTGAACAATTGAGGTAAGTGATTGACTGCGACGCAATGCAAGTTGATTATTGGCGGTTTTGTCAGCAGAATCGGGTGCTGGGGACAAAGGCGTATCACCCCTGGTTTGTTAGTCAGGACGAAGAATTATGTTTGACGCCAAGGCGGAGTCACTGTCAGTGGCCTAATATTTTAAATTGTTGACAGTTTTCAATGATATCTTGTTGAATTACACTGCAATGGCTGGAAAACCCTCGATGTAAAGGTTGTAGCAGGTCAATCGTATGGTTTTTCCGGCCTCCATTTGCCCTCAGCCCTTTCTGCGAGACCAGGAAATGCCACACCGACCCGCTAGCAGTGTACTTCAGGACGTCAGAGTTCTTGACCTCACGCGAGTCCGGTCCGGCCCGACTGCGGTGCGACAACTGGCGGATTGGGGAGCAGACGTCGTCAAGATAGAACAGCCGGTTGCACTTGAAGCAGACGGTGCACTGGGTGCAGCACGGGACACATCAGACTTTCAAAATCTGCAACGTAACAAGCGCAGCTTGACGTTAAACCTCAAAGAGCCAGAGGGGCTCGAGGTGTTTAAAAAACTGGTGAAAGACACCGATGTATTGGTAGAAAACTTCCGTCCTGATGTTAAGAAAAGACTGAGCATCGACTACGAATCAATGCAGTCAATTAACCCACGTTTGATCTATGCCAGTATTTCCGGGTTCGGGCAGGATGGTCCGTATGCAAAGCGTCCAGGGTTTGATCAGATAGCGCAGGGCATGGGTGGTCTGATGTCTATTACCGGTGTACCCGATCAAGGCCCGATGAGAGTCGGTATACCCATAGCTGATTTGTGTGCGGGGCATTTTTGTGCTCAAGGTGTTTTACTGGCTCTATATGAACGTGAGCGATCAGGCAAAGGCCAATGGCTTCATACTTCGTTGTTGCAGGCAATGATAGCGATGCTCGATTTTCAGGCTGCACGCTGGACCAATGACAAGGAAGTACCAAAACAGGCTGGCAACGATCATCCAACCAGTATTCCTACTGGTGTGTTTGCCACTAGCGACGGCCATATAAACATTGCTGTAGCTGGGGAGGCAACCTGGGAGAGATTATGCAGGGCGCTGGATAAAACAGAATGGTTTGATCACAGTGACTACTGTGATCCCGATTTACGCTCAAGCAATCGCAAGGTGCTAAACGCGGCAATAAATGCAGTTACAGAAAATTTCAGCAGCGAGTACTGGATAGCCACGTTAAGTGATGCCGGGGTGCCCTGCGGCAGTATCAATACCATAGATCAGACGTTTGCAGATCCGCAGGTAGAGCACCTGAAGATGTCACAAACGGTGATGTCTGACTCACTGGGTGAACTCAATCTGATTAGCCAGCCTGTGGTACTTGATCGTACTCCCAGTTCAATACGAACGGCGCCCCCTGAACGTGGTCAGCAAACAGAAGAGCTCTTGTCTGAACTTGGTTACAGTCACGATGAGATTGATGATCTGCGCACACGGAATATCATTTGACAACTATTGGATCATATTGGCTACAGATAAAATGATTGCCCGCAAAGAGGGTATGATCGGTCGAATTATTGTTAAACATCCCGAGCGCCATAACGCCGTATCCCTTGCCATGTGGCAGTCTGCCAGTGAGATGCTTACAGATTTTCTTGACGACGATGAAGTCAGGGATATTGAATTGTCCGGTGCTGGTGGTATAGCGTTTGTTTCCGGTGCTGATATTTCAAAGTTCGATAGTGAACGAGCCACTTATGCGGCAGTGCTGGAATACAATGCCAAAACGGCTGAAGTCTACGGCCGTATCTATAATGCCCCCAAGCCGACTATCGCACTTATACAGGGTCACTGTGTGAGTGGTGGACTGGGTTTGGCGGTTGCCTGTGATCTTCACTATTGCACAGAACGCTCGAAATTCGGAGTGCCAGCAGCCAAACTGGGACTAGGCTATCCATTTGCCGGTTTGAAAAGGTTAAGCCATATTGTGGGTCCGACCTATGCAAAGGAAATTACCTTTACCGCTAGAATCTACGATTCTGCAGCTGCAAAGACATGCGGTTGATCAATGGCATACTGCCGGACGAAGAGCTGGAAGTGCATATGTTGGCAACCGCACAGGCTATTGCGAACAATGCACCGCTCACTGTCAGTGCCATGAAGACCATCTATACGAATGCATTTTATGGATACTGAAGAGCGCGATCTTGAAAACTGCCAGGCAATGATTGATCGCTGTTTTGCCATCGAAGACTATATTGAGGACCGCACTGTGTTCATGGAAAATTGTCCGCCGCAATTCAAGGTGCGATAAACATGATTGCCAGCATTAAACGTTGTGCATTTGTTACGGGCTCAGGCAGAAATATCGGGAGGTCAAGGCACTTGAACTGGCTTCGCGCGGTTATCCAATAGCGGTCAATGGATCATCCGACAAAGCAGCATGCCAACGTGTTGCACATGAAATAACCCAGGCAGGTGGCAGCGCTGTTGTCGCTATGGGTGACATCGGTAATCGTCAACAAGCGCTTGCCATTGTAGAGCAGGCAATAGATGCGTTCGGTGCGGTTGATGTTCTAGTGAACAAAGCAGCCATTCTTCCATGCTTTGATCTTCTGAACGGTGATGAAGCCGAATTCCAGAAGGTTATTGACGTTAATTTTTACTCTTGCTTGTATCAACTGATATCGCATTGTCTGATCTTATTCTTAGGAGTAACAGCGCCGTGGAGCCTGGATCATGTGAATCGGGAATCTATTGGCTGGCAAAAACACGTGTCCCAATCGGGGCATACGACCCTGAAGCATGCAGCTGGCAGTTTGATTCGAAAAAAAGATTCATACTACTCTGTTAAATCTCACTGTTGTCGTTGAAGCATGGAAGAGTAACGTGCTTAAAGATGAATGGTCGGCATTGTGTCATGTCACTGTTCGATAAGTCATGTGATAGGTTAGCGTCTCTTGTTCTTGTCCGTGTAGTACCTTAATCAACCGCAATGTGATTGTGATATGCAGGAGCATACTCTAGCCTTTTTAATTAATACAAGTATGGATATAACGAGTTCATTCAAAACTATAATTCAATAAGACTTTATGCACTATTCAAATAAAATGAACACTAGTAAATACACCGTTTACTACTCAATAGTGCCAATCAGCTCTCAACTAATAACAACTTAACCATTCAATCTGGCCATCATTACCAGCTTGTAGTTATATCAGCGTGCTACGCAATGCAAGGCGATCATACAACTGATATTTATACACCTCCTGCAGCAACTACGAAACAACACAACTTTATGAAATGCAACAACGTCCTTCAGTTAGGTGTTCTGACACTATCGCTCTTAGCGATCAGTGTTCAGGTATCAGCACAGTCAAATCTTCAGCCCGAGGCTGGTGCCAGCTGTACTATCTTGACAGCCCCAGGCGCATCACTTAGTGCAGCAAAAGCACAATTTGCAGAGTCATGCCCCGGGCAAGCGAGAGAAGACTGCGACCCTGTCAATGATGATCAATGGATGTGCTCTACTAGCAACATAGACAGTAGTACACCCCTACCACCGGTAACTAATCCAGGCATAGACCCTACGCCCATCCCGATTCCGGGAGAAAATAATCCAGATCAACCAACAGGTGATGTCTGTGAAGTAACTGGGGCCAACCTGAATGCGGCTAGACAGCTCTATGCCAATAGCTGTCCTAACATCCCAAGACAAGACTGTGACCCTACAGGTAGCAATGGGGAATGGACTTGTAGCTCAGGCGTTATTGGTGATTCTGCACCGGGGCTTGTAGTCGTCAATCCATCTCCCGTGGATCCTCCCGCGCCAGTTGAGCCTCCTACGCCGGTAGATCCTCCTACGCCCGTTGATCCGCCTACGCCAGTTCCACCCAATACTGATCGTATCGGCAGAGTCGATAGTAACGATCTTGTTGCATTACATTACGATAATTGCCCTGATCGAGATGACGGACATGCGCTAGTCTCAGGTAAGGCGGTAGTGGATCGTGTAGGTCTGCCCAATGTTCTTGTGGTGAACGGTACGTGTTCTGACAGGTCGCGTAACGCTTATCAGTTTGAGAGCGAAGCGGTTGCAAATGCAGTCTGGGGAAACCAGTGGTTGGATAGCAATGGCGATGGTGATGGTTCTGAGCAAACGTCCGCAGAGCGCTGGGCAGCAACACTGGCTAATGGTGGCGATGTATGGGTAGCTGAAGGTGGTCCGTCAGATTTCACGGCCCGAGTACTACGTCGCATCAAAGATCAGTTTCCTTCTGTTGATATCAGTAAAGTGCATGTCGTTCAGCACAGTACGGGCAACAACTTTAATGAAGCCCAAACACGAGACGAGAACATTGCTCTAATCAAAAACGAGGCGGACTACATCCCGATAGCCAATGGCAATGGGGGCGGAAACGGCACGGCTGGATTCAGGGGTACCTCTTCGTTCTTCGTGGATGTCGCTCGTCAGAGTGCGTACGCAAACGAGTGGAATGAAGCCTTCGACTATCTGAATCCAAATGAACGAATCGACTTTAGCGACACTGTGGAGTTGCTCTACATCATTGATGAAACTGAAACTCAGACGATCGATGATTTTGCTAGGAACTACCTGCAATAATCCAGATCTCTGATACAACGTGATAACCGGCGCAGCTTAGTCCGCGCCGGTTTTCTTGAGTTGGAAATTCATGCATAAGATATCCGAGTATGACAGAAAGGTCGCTATAATCACCCTGAGTCCTACTGATCAACTTGAATGTGAACGCAATGATATGCCGCAACTGCGGTGCCGGGCTGGAGGCAGACAGGATTGACCCCTCATTAGGGGTTGTTACCTGTAGTCACTGTGGCAGTTTGCACAACATTCCGAGTGAAAGCGTTGGACGGCCCTCCGGCACAAACAACAAACAACCGTTATCCAAGCCGGAGCGCCTGGAGGTGGGCCTGCCAAGCCGTTTCAAGGTTCAGAAAAGTGAAGGTAGCATGGAAGTTACCTGGCCAGTGGGTCGTCGTATTCATGGGCTAGTGCTGTTAGTGATAGGGGCGGCCTGGGGCTATGCAGCACTGAATTCGGGCGTGCTACCTTTGTTGATCGCAAGCGTTGGGCTCTTTTATTTCGCTGCAGTGCGCGCGTTCAACATCCATCGTATTCGCGTAGACGGTGCACGGTTGCAAGTCACTCAAGGGCCACTACCCTGGCCAGGTACTCGTAAGCTCAACGCCTCAGATGTTGAGCAGCTCTATGCTACAGAGCACAAATCGCGCGTTGAGACCGGCAACAAAAGCCACAATACACGCAATCGAGTCACTAAACACTATCGCCTCTCGGCGAATATGCGTGGTAGTGGTCGAGTCACGATACTGAGTGGGTTAAATGATCCACATCAGGCTTTGTGGTTAGAACAAGAAATTGAACGCTTGCTGGGTATTGGTGACGAGCGCGTCGCAGGTGAGTACCTGCAGTAGTGATTTAGAGTCTCCGATAGGGGATCTGGAAACCCCACGTCTTTAGACGGGAGCTTTCTACCCATCCTGAGAGCAAGTATGCATCGAGGTCGAGAGCGAGTATTGAGAGCATGGCCTATGGTCGGCCTTGTACCGACTGATCCGGCTTTAGCCGTAACCCCAAACCACCGGCTTTAGCCGGTGGCGGTTGATTGGGCAAAGCAACTTTGCCGTCAGCTGATGATCTTCCCGACTCACTTGCAGCGTTCACCAGGGTACAGGCAGTGAATATATCGGATCGTACTTGGGAGCGTGATCTTTAACGATTAATGGTACTACTCAACCAGCGAATACCATCACTGGGTTGTATCACACGGACCCGCCAAAAAGTCAAAACCGTGCCATCATTGCGCGAAATACTGCAAAAAAATGCAGAGGTGGCTCCCTGGAAGCAATCCAAAAAGCGTAGCGTTGCTGGTCGAGTTTTTCAACACACTGGAGCGCTGTTGGTGCGTGCGTTGTGGTTCAGTGGGTTGCTGTTACTGGGTTGGTATGTGTTCGACAACCATGCATCACCTGAATTTCGGGTCCATGTCTTTGAATTTATAGCTTTTGCACAGAGTAAGATTACAATACTGATCAACCGGTTTTCGCCGGGCTGGTTATTGTCTTTCCAGGTTAGGTATAAGGTCGTATCGTTCTTCGGCGGCAAGCCATTGTTTACGATCCGCGCTCACTGCTGCTCGATCACGCAAAGCGCATCAAAGTGTTGATGACGTTTGCGAGCAATGGGATGTGATGGAGTGGGCCGCCTTCGGCTTCGATCGTTATTCTCGGACAAGCTCCTGGCAGCTACATTTCTGACCCAGGAAGCCACACAGGGACGACTCGTCCCGCAGCCATGGAAGTTGGTTTTTGGTGTGGTAGTTTGGTCGCAATACGTGTTTAATACTTCCTAATGTAGTGGAACATACAAAACGTACATTCAGAGCCACTCAAAAGCCGCTATTCAAG
>CAYGSW010000227.1:0-9328 GCA_964352535.1 uncultured Granulosicoccaceae bacterium
GAACACAGACAGGCCCGCTGAATCCTAATATTTCGGGTTGACGGACTACTAGTCATTTTCTTTGCACCTACAGTCCTCGTTCAGCGATAGCCTGATCAAGCCAACCGGCTTTCATTTGTGGCACTGAGGACAGCAACAGCTGTGTGTAGTCGTCAAACGGTGGCGAGAGTACATCACTTTTCACACCGTATCGAACGCGCTTGCCCTGATGCATGACGGCAATGGAATCTGCAATGGCTTTTACCGTGGCTAGATCATGAGTTATGAACAGGTAGGCAACATTCTCGCGACTCTGGAGCTCCAGCAGCAGCTTGAGGATGCCATCAGCCACCAGAGGGTCAAGGGCACTGGTGACTTCATCGCAGATGATCAATCTGGGTTTGGCAGCCAATGCGCGCGCTATACAAACGCGTTGTTTTTGTCCTCCGGATAATTCTGCAGGATAACGATCTGCAAACCCCTCGCCCATCTCAATAGCGTCCAGCAACTCGGCCACGCGTTGCTTGCGCTCATGGCCTTTCAAATTAAAGTAATAGGTGAGTGGTCGTCCGATAATCGTACTGACCGTGTGGCGCGGGTTCATCGCAACATCAGCCATCTGGTAAATCATCTGTAATTGCCTGAGCTCTTCGCGGCTGCGTTGTTTTAACGCAGGCGGCAAGGTGTTGCCATCAAAGCTCAGCGTTCCCTTGACAGGTGGTAGCAAGCCTGTGATAACTCGTGCCAGGGTTGACTTACCGGATCCTGATTCACCCACCACCGCAAGTGTCTGGCCTGCACACAGCTCGACCGAAACATCACGTAATACGGCGACGTCGGTGCCAGGATATACAGCTGTTATACCTTCAACTTTCAGCAATGGCGTGGCCGTGGGTTGTTTCTCCTGATGCTCTATGCTTCGAACGTTCACCAGCTCGCGAGTGTACGTTTCTCTGGGTGTTTCAATGATACTGCGCGTATCGTCATGTTCTACGCAGAGGCCATTCTTCAGCACCATGATTTCGTCGCTGACCTGAGCTACCACAGCCAGATCATGTGAGATATACAAGGCGGCCACGCCGGTTTTGCGAATGGCGCGCTTGATCGCCGCCAGCACCTCTATCTGAGTCGTGACGTCCAGTGCTGTTGTAGGCTCATCGAAGACAATGAGATCAGGCTGCGAACACAAAGCCATCGCTGTCATCACGCGTTGCAGTTGACCACCGGATACCTGATGCGGATAGCGATCTCCGATAGTGTCAGGGTCGGGTAGTCCGAGTGTGTCAAATAGTGCAATCGCGCGCGCACGAGCTTCTTTGGCGGGTGCTGTGCGGTTGAGCAATGTGGATTCCAGCACCTGATCAATCAGCCGGTGTGCAGGATTGAATCCAGCGGCCGCTGATTGAGACACATAGCAAACCTTAAGGCCTCTGACTTGTCTGAGCTCACGGCGACTGGCATCACTGATGTCGACACCATCGAGAAGTACTTCACCGCCGCTGATGTGGACGCCGCCTCGGCCATAGGCCATGGCAGCCAGGCCGATTGTGGATTTCCCCGCGCCTGATTCACCAATGAGGCCAAGCACTTGGCCTTTGGCAAGCGTGAAAGAGACGCCATCAACAATGGTTACCGTATGAGGTTTGGCATCTTCGGGATAGACCTTGGCCTGGATTTGCAGATTGCGCACATCCAGTAGTGGCGCTGACTGTCCGGAGCGTGCGTCTGTTTGATCAATGGCCACTGCGACCTCCCTTGAGGTCTGTGGTTCGGTTGAGGACCCAGTCAGCCACCAGATTGACGGAGATGGCCAAAATGGAAATGGCAGCAGCTGGAATCAGCGCTGCCGGGATCCCGAAAATAATGCCATCCTTATTCTCCTTTACCATACCGCCCCAGTCAGCATCAGGTGGCTGAATGCCCAGGCCAAGGAAGGATAAGGCGGACAGGAATAGCACCTGGAAGATGAACCGCAAGCCAAGCTCTGCGACTAGTGGCGTCAGGGCGTTGGGCAGTATTTCGCGAAACACGATCCAGATTCTGCCTTCACCCCGCAATCGTGCGGCTTCGACGTATTCCATGACATTGATATCGACAGCTACGGCACGTGCCAGTCGATAAACGCGCGTGGCATCCAGAATACCCATGACCAGAATCAGGGTAAGCAGATTGGCAGGCAGTACCGACAACACCACCAGCGCAAATATCAATGTTGGTATGGACATCAGAAGATCAACAAAGCGCGATAGCACCTGATCCAGCCAGCCTCCGATAACGGCCGCGGTAAGTCCCAATATTGATCCGAGCAGAAATGAAATGGCTGTAGCCATCAAAGCTATAAAGATGGTGGTACGTGCACCGTAGATCATGCGTGATAGCAGATCGCGACCCAGATTGTCGGTGCCCAGCCAGTATTGCGATGACATGGGTTCCCAGACACCACCGACTGTCTCGGCAAGGCCATAGGGTGCAAGCCATGGTGCAAAGATGGCCGTCAGCAGAAACAGCGACGTTAACGTCAGCCCCAGCAGGGCGCTGAAGGGAATACGACTAAACACGTTGCATGTCCTTCATCTGGGATGCCGAATTCGTGGATTGGCCACGATGGAAATGATGTCGGCAATCATGTTCAAGCCGATGTAGAAGGTTGCAAAAATAAGTCCACAGGCTTGCACCACCGGCACATCGCGTTTGGCCACGTGGTCTACCAGGTATTGGCCCATACCCGGGTAGACGAAGATGACTTCTACGACCACTACGCCGACAATCAGGTAGGCAAGGTTGAGCATGACCACGTTCACGATCGGGGCTATGGCGTTGGGGAACGCGTGTTTGGCCACAATTCGAAAGGCCGAGAGGCCTTTTAACTCGGCAGTTTCTATATAGGCCGATTGCATGACATTGAGGATGGCGGCACGCGTCATGCGCATCATGTGTGCAAGTACGACCAGTGTCAGAGTGGCAGCGGGCAGGGCAACCGCTGATAGTCTTTCACCAAAGCTCATGGATTCAAAGACTGTTGCCACGCTGGGAAACCAGCCCAGCTGCACGGCGACAAAGTAGATCAGCAGGTAACCGATGAAGAATTCGGGTAGCGAGATGAATGCAAGCGTGGTACCAGATATCAGCTTGTCGGGCCAGCGGTTTTTGTAGAGCACAGCGAGTAAACCCAAACCGATGGCCAGGGGCACAGCAACCACCGCTGCTGTGGATGCCAGAAACACGGTATTGTAAAGGCGTTTGCCTATAGCGTCAGCTATGTCCGTACCGTTGGTCAGTGCGGTGCCGAGGTCACCCTGGAGGATCCCTCCCAACCAGCTGAAGTAGCGAGACAAGGCTGGCTCGTTAAGGCCCATGTCGCGGCGCAGATTGGCGAGCGCTTCAGGAGTTGCGGATTGACCCAGAATGGACTGGGCGACATCGCCTGGCAGAATTTCGGTGCCTGCGAAAATCAGTGCAGACACCGCCAGTAATAACAAAGCGCTGATGGCCAGGCGCTTCGCCAGCAACGTGAGTAAATAACTCATACAGTGTTGTTTTTTACATCGGTGGCATGGCTGCGCAGACTGTAGGTAGCCTGCAGCAGCTCGGGATGCATATTACAGACGCCGATTATGCCTTTAGCCAGCAGCGTGACAGTGCCTGGCCATTCATCATGGTCTGGTTGGCATTGACCGTCCAGCCATCGACATCGTCCGATACGCCCTCTACCCAGTCATTGAACATGGGACAGATAAGCCCGCCTTCGTTGTGCACGATGGTACCCATATCGCGATAGATCTGTTTGCGTTTCGCATCGTCAAGTTCCCCACGCGCAGCCAGCAACATCTTGTCAAAATCTTCATTGAAAAAGCGCGTGTCATTCCAATCGGCCGTTGACAGATAGGCTGTGGAATACATCTGATCCTGCGTTGGCCGACCACCCCAGTAAGAGGTACAGAACGGTTGCTTATTCCATACCTCAGACCAGTAACCATCGTTCGGCTCACGTTTGACTTCCAGCGGTATGCCAGCATTTGAACAGCTCTGCTGAAACAGTTGACTGGCATCAACAGCACCTGGGAATGAGCCGTCAGCGGTGCGCAGGACTATGGGTCCTGAATGCCCTGACTTCTTGTAATGGAAGGCTGCCTTGTCGGGGTCATAGCTGCGTTGTTCGAAATCATCCGAGAAGTAAGGATAGGCGGCATTGATTGGCATATCGTTACCCAGTGAGCCGTAACCGAACAGAATCTTGTCCAGCATTTCCTGGCGATCGATGGCGTATTTGAGTGCCAGTCGCAGATCATTGTTGTCGAAAGGCGCTGTGTTTGTGTGCATGATGAACACGTAGTGACCGCGACCTGGCGCTGACTTGATCTGTACATTGGGAATCCGTTTGACCAGTTCGACAATTTTAGGTGGTACACGCTCGATCATGTGTACCTGACCTGATTGCAGGGCGGCTACTCTGGCCGTGTCATCATTGATAACCAGTATTTCCACTTGATCAGCATGCCCGCGATCACCTTTCCAGTCGTTGGCGTTTTTCTCATACCCATGGCGAACGCCGGGCTCGTTGACCATCACTTTATAAGGGCCAGTACCGATGCCTGCCGCAGGATCGTCTTTACCGCCGTTGGGTTGAATGATCAGATGATAGTCGGACATCAGGAAGGGAAGATCCGCGTTGGCATCCTTGAGCCCTACCACGACGGTATCGCCATCCACTTTCATGGTGTCGATATTGCGCATTACGCCCAGAGCCCCCGATTTGGTATCTTCGCCCGAATGGCGCTCTAGTGTTGCGAGTACATCCGCTGGTGTCAGTGTTTTGCCATTGTGAAACTCCACGCCCTGACGGATCTTGAAGGTCCATGTCTTGGCATCAGGGGATGAACCGAATTCTTCAGCCAGACGGTTTTCGATGCTGCCATCATCAGCAATGTCCACCAGCAAGTCCCCCCATTGGTGTCCATTGAGAAACGGCACCGCACTGGACGCTGTGGCAGGGTCGAGGCTGTTGGTCGATTCGCCACCTGAGCTGCCGAGCTTGAGCAGACCACCTTTGACAGGTTCTGCAGCCATTGCCGATTGGCTGAGCAGTGTGTTGGAGAAAGCCACACTCGCGCCCATGGCCACGGCGCGCTTCATGAAGGTTCGGCGATCGAGCTGGCCGGATACAACCAGTTTGCTAAGCTTCTCTAGCGAATCGGACATCGTATGTCTATCTCCTGTCAGGTATCGTGTGCGGTATTTCGTCATTAAATTGACGATTTGCCTTGGTCAGTGAATCCCTATTAGGAAACGATAATAATCGCTGCAATGCAAGTCTTAACTGCAAACAATCCCGCATGAAGTTCATCGATCGCTTCGACAAAACGGTCATTGAGCGACCCCATCAGATCATCTGCATGCCCGATGGCTGCGAGCTTTCAGCGCGGATCTGGATGCCTGATGATGCGCTTGAACATCCAGTTCCTGCGATCGTCGAACATCTGCCTTATCGCAAACGCGATGGCACCATAGTACGTGATCAGTTCACACATCCCTGGTTTGCAGGCCATGGTTACGTGTGCATCCGTGTGGACATGCGAGGCAACGGTGATTCGCAGGGTTTGATGGCAGACGAATACACCCAGCAGGAACTCGATGATGCCTGTGCAGTGATTGCGTGGGCGGCGGCGCAGCCGTTCTGTTCAGGAAACGTCGGTATGATGGGCATATCGTGGGGCGGTTTTAATTCCCTGCAAGTGGCTGCCATGCGACCACCCGCGCTCAAAGCGATTATTACACTGTGTTCCACTGTTGATCGATTCGCCGACGACATACACTACAAGGGTGGTTGCCTGCTGGGAGAGAACATTGGCTGGGCAAGCAACATGCTGGCCTATTCATCGCGCCCGCCAGATCCCAGGCTGCTCGGGGCGAGCTGGCGAGATCTGTGGATGGAGCGCCTGGACAACATGCCGTTTCTGGCCTCCACCTGGCTTGCGCATCAACGCCGTGATGATTACTGGAAGCATGGTTCTGTGTGTGAGGACTATGAGGCAATAACAGCAGCTGTGTTAACCATCGGTGGTTGGCATGACGGTTATAGAAATACCATCAGTCATCTGGTGGAGAATTTGCAGTCACCGGTGAAGGGCATTGTGGGTCCATGGATTCACAAGTATCCGCATTATGCGGCACCGGCACCTGCCATCGGTTTTTTACAAGAAGCGAGGCGTTGGTGGGATCGCTGGTTGAAAGATGAGCCTACAGGTGTTGAAAATGATCCTGATTATCGTGTGTGGTTGATGGACAGTGTTGTGCCGCAGCGATGGTTGCCAGAGCGACCGGGTCGTTGGATTGCCGAAAGGCTGTGGCCATCTGCCTCTGTTGAAATGCAAGGGTGGCACCTTGGGTCAGATCTGGATGGTGACGTCAGAACATTGAGTTCGGGCGCCCACATGGCTGATGGTGGTCAGCGTCTGAACTTGAGCGAAAACGTGTCATCGGCGCAAAGCTGTGGGCAAGCGGCAGGTGAGTATTTTCCGTTTGCGTTTGGCCCGGAGCTTCCCGATGAGCAGTCGGCTGATGATGCGCAATCTGTCTGTTTTGATTCGGAGCTATTGCACGTATCCACGGATATCGTGGGTGCCCCTTGCATCAAGCTGACGCTCATCCCTGCCGGGACTGCCGCTAACCTGTGTGTGCGTCTGTGTGATATTCGCCCCGATGGCCAAAGCGCGTTGATCACCTTGGGTTTGTTGAACTTGCGCCACCATCAATCCTCAGAATATCCACAAGCGCTGGTCTCGGGTGATGCGATTGAAGTGTCACTAAATCTTGATCAGATCGCCTATCGGCTGCCTGCTGGACATCGATTACGGGTTGCTGTTTCCAGTGCATATTGGCCGTTTATCTGGCCGTGCAGCGAAGCCGGCACATTCGTTATTAAACGTGGGACGTTATTGTTGCCGTGTCGACAAGGAACACCTGCGCAGCTCGATGAGGTAAGTTTTGAACAGCCTGAAGCAGCCCCAGCCTGGCGGGCGGAGCAGCTTCGCGCTGCTGACTCAACGCGGAGTGTCACCACCGATCAGCAAACCGGTGTCATCAGCACAGTGATTACCAATGACTTTGGTGAAAACCGGGATGTGCAGCATGGACTGATTTCGGGTGGGTTCACCCGTGAGCGGTGGTCCATTCATCCGGACGATCCATTGTCGGCGCAAGTGCTAATCGAGTGGGAGCACACAGGTGGACGAATAGGCCAGCAGTGGTCCACGGGAGTGACGATGAGCATGAGCTGCGATGCAGAACATTTTCTGGTCTCAGGCTATCTTGTCGCGTACGAGGGTGATAACAGGGTTTTCGAAGAGGAATATGCAGACAGCATCGTGCGTGAGCATGTCTAATCGCGTGACCATGTCTAAGGTGGTGTTTTAAGGTCGCACTAGAAGGGCCACCGCGCCTCCGCTAATGTTGATACCGCATTGACAATACGATCAAAACTGTCTGTTGCGCGCTTTACTGAGTGACGCCCGCGTAGATAGCCATGCACCAGACCTTGTTCATTGGTCCAGTGGGCCAGACCGTTGTCACGCTGGATTTTCTCGCAATATTCACGACCGTCGTCGCTTAACGGGTCGCATTGCGCGCTGAAGATAATCGCTGGCGGGAGCCCTGAAAAATCCGAATCTCTCAAAGGTGCAAAGAGCGGATCATTGAAATCACGTTCATGGGTGCTGTTGATCGTCGTGTAGTAGCGTACGTCCTCGGTGGTCAACATGGGCGCATTGCTATGAGTAATATACGAGCCCTTTTCCATATCGCCGCCAAGCCCTGGATAGATGAGCACCATGCCACTGATTGTTGGTATGTTAGTTTGCTGTGCATTACGGCGATTACGATAGGCGTGGCAAGCTGCGGCAGCCAGCGTAGCACCGGCGCTGTCACCGCAGACGACGAAGGGTTGTTGATGTTCCTGCCAGAGATGTTTTAAGACGCAGAGAGTGTCGTCGAGTGCAGCCGGATAGGTGTGCTCAGGTGATAGCCGATAGTCGACGGATGTCAGGACCAGCCCGGTACGCTGAGCAATCTCGGCACACACATCATCATGACTCTCCAGGCCACCAACAACAAATCCCCCGCCGTGGAGATAGACCAGTTGCACGGGTTTCGCAGAAGCAACGGACACATCAGGTGTGTAGCATCGGATAGGCACGTTCACCGATTCGCTGTGGGTGACTGCGCTGTCGTTGACGGTGATGTTATCCGGATAACCAGCATGAAACTGTTTGCACATGGCGTTGTACAGTTGTCGCTGCCGTGCTATGTCAAGCGCCACCGCATCTTGCGGAAAAGCTGCCACAGCACGTTCTATAAAATGTCGGGTCGGCTCATCGATAAGCGATGAGTAGTCAACAACGGGAACATCGCTAATCATTGAGTTGGTCATTATGCTGGCTATCGATTAGGCTGTGTTGGCGCTGGACTGGGGTAGCGAACCAGACAGGTAGTGAATCACGGGGTATTGCTTCAACATGCATTTAACGATTGATTTCGTCAATAGGCGGGTAACCACTGAATGGGCAATGAGCTTGTATTAAAAGGGCAATGCGCGTTTGCCCTCTTAAGCAAGTCCAATACGCCACAGAAGTGGATCCGTGTAGAGCAGATAGGACTGATACAGGAGAATGTTGTGATTGAACAGCTGATTGGCGACTGGGATGATGCTTATGAAAACGGCAAGCATATTGTCGGCGGCAGCGAGTATCCTGCGCTCTGGAAAGAGCGCGCCGCGCAGTTTCGTCAACGACAACACGCAGAGCTTGATATTGCCTACGGCAAGAGTCCTCGAGAACGATACGATCTGTTTTTTCCTGACAAGAGCCGCATGGACAAACCGTGTGGATTGTTTGTGTTCGTGCACGGAGGATACTGGCAACGTACCGACAAATCATTCTGGTCGCATCTGGCACAAGGTCCGCTTCAGTTGGGCTGGGCTGTGGCAATGCCTTCTTACGTGTTGTGCCCGGACGCCACTATTGCCATGATTCAGCGCATGACAAGTGATGCAATCAACCATGCAGCGAACCGATGCGAGGGACCCATAGTCCTGGCAGGACACTCTGCCGGTGGACATCTGGTGCAATCCATGATGTGTGAGAATTCCGGTCTGGACGCTGCCCATGTGCAACGTCTGGTGCATGTGCTGAGCATCTCGGGACTTGCCGATTTGCGCCCTTTGCTGAAAACCAGACTCAATGATGCCTTGCAGCTGAATCAGAAAAGTGCGATCGAAGCCAGTCCGGTTTTCAAGCAGCCGTTGACATCTGTGCCACTAAGCGCATGGGTAGGGGCGGGAGAGAGAGCTGAGTTC
>CAYGSW010000228.1:0-7574 GCA_964352535.1 uncultured Granulosicoccaceae bacterium
GTGTAGTTCAGCGAGCTTTGAGCGAGAAGCGGTGCGGCACCCTTGACTTGCTCGTTGCCTTTGAGGTCTTCAGAGCCAATATTCAGCAATGCAACACGCGGTCGTTCGATGCCATCCACAGCCTGGGCAAGGATAGAACCCATCAACGCAAACTGGTAAAGATTGGCCGCTGAACTATCAACATTGGCGCCCAGGTCGAGCATGTGCGTGTGGCCGTTAATGGCTGGAATGATCCCTGCAATGGCGGGTCGGTCTATGCCGTTGACCGTCTTGAGCACAAATCGGCTGATTGCCATGAGAGCGCCCGTATTGCCTGCGCTCACACAGGCGTCCGCTTCGCCCTCTTTCACCAGATTGACCGCCAGGCGCATTGATGACTTTTTCTTTGTGCGAAGCGCCGTGGCGGCGCTGTCGTCCATCGTAACTACTTCCGAGGCGGGCACCAGTGTGTAACTGCCAGCAGGTAGTGGCTGGTTGCCGATGCACTCAGTGATGAGCTCAGGATTACCCACGAGCAGCAAGTGCACATCGCTACGTTCCTGCAGCACTGATCTGGCTGCGTCTACAGCCACGATCGTCCCACCATCACCGCTCATTGCATCTACGGCGACTCGTAGCTTGGGTTCAGCACCTGCCACAATACTGATCCTAGTCGTCGTCTTCTTCTATTTCTTCAGGTGCCTGAACCACCTGATTGCCGCGATAGAATCCATCCGCCGTGATGTGGTGGCGTCTGTGCAGCTCACCCGTGGTCGGGTCCGTTGACAGGGTGGGTTTCGACAACGCGTCGTGTGAACGGCGCATGCCACGACGTGATGGAGTTTTTCGGCTCTTTTGGACGGCCATGAGTATTTATCCGTTAGATAGTAATGTGTAATTGATGATAGTTGCTACCGCACGGCAATGCCTAGTGCAGGCGCAGGTCTTTCAATGCCTCAAAAGGATTGGGCTTGCCTTCCTCAACATCGACTGGTAACTCGCCAAATTCTGTTTTTGCCATCTTGCATGTCGACGCATCAAGATGACGCGGAACGTCGGGTACATGCAATATGACTTCGTCTTCAAAAAGGTCAATGACCTGTATGTTTCCATGTTCATCCAGGATCACGGGGTCAAACTGTTGGGGTAACGCCTCTGCCTTTTCCTCATCGTCGACAAATACCAACTCATACGGCTCGTCGATATCAACGCTCATGGGCTCCAGACAGCGTTGGCACTCCAATGCAAACGTGGTTCTGATCCTGCCGCTGACTACGATGACGTCTTTTCTTCGCGAGAACATGGCGGTGCAGTGTATGTCATGCTCTGTTGAAAGTAGGATTGCCCCCAAACGCTGCATTTGACTTTGCGGCAGGACAGTGTCGAAACGAGTCCCATCGCGAGCCAGCAGGTCGGGGTTAAACCGTTGTGGAAGTGCCTTGGCCATAACCCGACAATGATAGAGAAAGGAACTAGGTGATGCAAGTGGTTGTTTTGGCTTCGGGATCACAATACCGTGCCGAGTTGCTACAAAGACTCGGTGTGCCGTTTCAGGTGATTAGTCCTGATGTTGATGAAACAGTTCAGCAGAACGAGCATCCTGAGATGCTCGCCCGACGACTTGCCAGGCAAAAGGCACTGCGCGCCGAACAGATGCTGCAACAAAACCGGGCAAACGGCGGCAGTACTACCCAACATGTCATCATCATCGGATCAGATCAAGTCGCCTGTTTTGACCAGCAAATCCTGGGCAAACCGGGCTCAATAGCAAACGCCTGTGATCAGCTGACAGCCATGAGCGGCCAGGCTGTGCACTTTCTGACCTCGGTCTACATGCTGCACACCGCATCAGGCAGGCAATTCGAGGCTCTGGATGTCACTGTTGCCACCCTGAGGTCTCTGAAGCGAGACAGCATTGAACGTTACGTGTCGGCCGATCAGCCTCTGGACTGCGCGGGCAGTTTCAAGGTGGAGGCACTGGGGATCAGCCTGTTCGAAACCATATCCAGTCAGGACCCCTCGGCGCTTGTAGGACTGCCATTGATCAGTGTTTGCCAGGGGCTCAGGCAGTTCGGCGTGGAAGTCCCCTGATCCGGCGAATTGCTTACAGAGCCGAAGGTCTGGCAGCTTTGTTACAGTAATCTGTACGCCAGATGTAACGTTCCCGCTGCCAGCAGACCTGCCAGTACATCGTCAATCATGATCCCGAATCCACCGTGCACACGCTTGTCCACCCAGCTGATTGGCCACGGTTTCAGGATATCGAAAAATCTGAACACGATAAAACCTGCCAACAGCCATTGCCAGGTGAGTGGCAAGGCGAACATGGTGATCAGATAACCTACCACTTCATCCCAGACGATGCCACCGTGGTCATGAACACCCAGATAGCGTGAGCACACATCGCAGCACCACACGCCAAACACAAACAGCACTACCAGTGCGATCGAATAGGTCAACGGTGCCTGCGGCATCAGCAGCAACACGGGAATCCCCAACAGGGTGCCAAACGTGCCTGGCGCCTTGGGTGCCAGACCCAACCCTGCTCCCAGCGCGAAGAAATTGGCAACACTGGCAAACAATGCCTTGACCGGAACGACAGGATTTGCCGACATGGGATTACCGAGCTCTCATTTCTGGCGCGCGCAGACTCATCGCCAGTTTGTCCAGTACACCGTTGACGTAATGATGGCCCTTGTCGGCGCCAAATCGCTTTGTGATCTCTATGCCTTCGTTGATCACCACACGCGCTGGAATGTCCGGGCGTTCACGTAACTCAAACGCGGCAATGCGCAAAACCGCACGTTCAATCGGGTCCAGATTGGCCACGGGACGATCCAGGAAATCCTGCAAAGTGTCATCCAGGCTTTGTGGAGCATGGCTCACGCCATTATAGAGCAACACGAAATAGTCCACATCCACACGGCTCATGTCCTGCATGTCCAGGAACTCCTGCCTGACGGTGGTGCTTTGTGCATCACTGACATCCCATTGATACAGGGCCTGCAAGGCACGCTCGCGAGCAAAGCGGCGTGACTGGGCACGGCTGGGCTTTTTCGGCTTGCGTGAACGACCTGCCTTGTGCCCCTGAGCGTTGTCAACCGAAGAATCGGTGGCCTGATCCGGTTTCGCCGCGGTTACCTTCGCGTCTACGCCAGAGGCCAGCTCGGCCTCGCGCATCAAATCACCCAGCGAGCGCGGTGACTCAGTGCCGGGCAGGACCGGCAGAGCCTGAGTATCGTCTGCCTCAGTCGAACCAGATGCCGTTGCACTTGTCTCCGCAAGATCATCGCGTGATGTGGGATTGTTCAACATGATACCTGCGTAGATTGACCGTCATTAACATTCATGCATCCTACTCCCGTCGCCAACTGGTGGTTCCGCCAGCATCTTCCAGAACGATACCGCCTGCGGCAAGCTCATCGCGGATTTCATCGCTTCGCTGAAAATTCCTGGCAGCCCGGGCTTCCTGACGCTCCTGTATCAGCGCATCAATGGCCTGATCTGACAAGCCGGATTCGCTACCCTCACCTTTAAGTACGGCATCGGCGTTCATTTGCAGAATTCCGAGGCGGTTGCCTAGATAGCTCAGGGTATTTGCCAGACGCGTGGCCTGCTC
Organism: uncultured Granulosicoccaceae bacterium; assembly: GCA_964352535.1. Classification (GTDB taxonomy): domain Bacteria; phylum Pseudomonadota; class Gammaproteobacteria; order Granulosicoccales; family Granulosicoccaceae; genus Granulosicoccus. Next base: position 3,599 of record CAYGSW010000228.1, read on the forward strand.
AGCTTGCGTCTGCCTGTTCAACTCACCCGTTAAATCGTGCATGACAGCCAACGCCTCTGGCGTGTTGAGATCGTCATTCATCGCTGCATCAAACCGCTTGATAAACGCAGACTCCATCTGATCCTGTGTGGGCGATGCACTCAATTCATAGGGACGAAGCGCTGTGTAGAAGCGACGTAACGTGGTGCGCGCACCGTCCAGTGATTCAGTGAGATAGTTCAGCGGACTGCGGTAGTGGCTGCTAATGATGAAGGTTCGCACCTCCTCCCCACTGTACAACTTCAGGACATCCTTGATGGTCAGAAAATTATTCAACGACTTTGACATTTTCTCATCATCAATGCGCACCAGTCCGTTGTGCATCCAGTAGCGGGCAAACGTGCCGCCCGTGAGTGCCTCACTTTGGGCAATCTCATTTTCGTGGTGAGGGAATTCCAGATCCATTCCTCCGCCATGAATATCAAACTCACTGCCCAGTAAATCCATTGACATGGCGGAACATTCGATATGCCAACCTGGCCGGCCCTTGCCCCACGGAGAATCCCAGGCAGGCTCTGAAGGTTTGGCTGATTTCCACACGACGAAATCGAGCGGGTCACGTTTATGCTCATCAACCGCAACGCGTTCGCCCACGCGAAGATCGGCCAGCTTGCGCCCCGATAATTTGCCATATTCGGCAAATGCGCTTACCGAGTAAAAAACATCGCCGTTGTCAGCGGCGTAGGCGTAGCCGGATTCTATCAACCGGCCGATAATGCGAATCATACTCTCAACCGACTCGGTTGCTCTGGGCTCATGTGTCGGAGGCAAAACGTAAAGTGCGCGCTCATCGTCACGCATCTCGGCGATGTACTGTTCGGCCAACGCCTGTGGCGATACGTTGTTTTCCGCAGCCCTGCGAATGATCTTGTCATCAACATCGGTAATATTACGAACATATTTCACCGTGTAACCCATTGCTTGCAAATGTCGGTAGAGGACATCGTAAACAATCATTACTCTTCCATGACCAACATGACATACGTCATACACGGTGATGCCACACACATACAATCCGACGTGGCCCGGTTCGATCGGTTTGAATAGCTCCTTTTTGCGGCTAAGCGTGTTGTAGAGTTGCAACGTGGATTCTCGGGTGTCAGCGCGTTGTGCGAGGTTAATAGAAGTCTATAGATATGGGTGAATGAGCGAGGGCCTTTTCTTCCGGTTCTGGCCTTTACGCAGGTTGTAATCCCTAACGATGTAAAACAATACGAAAGTACAGTAGATGAAGGTTGAAAGCTGGCTAACTAAAGTGGTTAGCGCACCGTAACGCAGGTAGCGTAGCAGATTACTTAATGGTTACCGATATGGCTGCGGAGGCGTTTGACGCTACACTACGCGGCACAACGACCCTTGGTCCAAAACTAACAGGAATTGTGATGTCAGTCATACGCACCATGCTCAGTCTTTTCATACTGACCGTTGGATTAATCAACTCGGCAGTGTTGCAGGCGCAAAGTTCAACGCACACTGGCAACGAACCGCTATCGAAAGCACCCACAGTGGTCATGCGTACTACATTAGGTGACATCGTGATAGAGCTTGATGCGCAACGAGCACCCCGCACAGTGGACAATTTTCTGGCCTACGTCGACGACAATTTCTATGCAGATACCCTGTTTCATCGAGTGATCGAAGGATTCATGATTCAAGGCGGCGGGTTTACCACTAATTATCAGCGCAAGACTACGCGCGCACCGGTCGGCAATGAGGCCTACAACGGATTGCGCAACCAGCGTTACACCATCGCCATGGCCAGAACCAATGCACCCCACTCGGCCACCTCGCAATTCTTCATCAACACGGAAGATAACCGGAATCTGGACCACACCAACACCACTCAGAGAGGCTGGGGCTATACCGTGTTCGGCACTGTGATTGAAGGTCAGTCGGTGGTAGACGCTATCGCCACGGTCAGAACCGGTGCTGGTGGACCCTTCGGCCGTGACGTGCCAATAAAACCTGTTGTCATTCTGGGCATTGAGCGTACTGAGCTGATACAAGCCGGTGGCGATGGTGCAGGCGCCGGCAGCAGTGAACCAGCAGATGGTGCTGCTGCAGCCAAACCTGCCGATCCTACGATCCAGAGTGCACCGCCAGAAGTACGCAAGACCAACCTGGATGTGAACAAAGACGCAGATGGCGTGCAGAGTGACGTTATCAACCAGAATTGATTGAGTCGAATGGTTAGCTGGTTGGTGTAACACCGATCTCTGGCCGTTCATCAGTCGTTTCCTGCCCTGTCTCCACGGCGGCATTTCAAGGCCGATTTTGAAGGCTACTTGCACAACTCGGACAGCCTCCCAGGAGCTTGTCCGAGAATAACGATCGAAGCGAAAGTGTGAGAGTTCGAGTCAGATTTTCGTGTCAATTGAGGTGAATAGTTGTTCCATTCGCCGAGATTTACGCGGAAATCTGACTCGAGGCAGCCCCGCCGAAATATCGCGCTCTCGGCCGATCAGCTTATTCTCGGACAAGCTCCTGGGGGGCGCTCGAGCCATCGGTATGCACTCGATATAAGGTGTTTATCCGCCGCAACCCAATGCCTGCAGGCCGTCTTGCATGTGGGCTGCTATAATTGCGTTTCGCCAAGTCTCCGAATACGCATAAGCATAGCCTAATGAAAGCAACCATTACCACCAACAAGGGCGTCATCGTTCTGGAACTCGATGCCGATAAAGCCCCTGACACCTGCGCAAATTTCAAAAGTTATGCTGAGGCAGGGCACTACAACGACACGATTTTTCACCGGGTGATCCCCAATTTCATGATTCAGGGCGGAGGATTTACCGCCGACATGGAACAGAAGCCCACTCAGGCCAACATCAGAAATGAAGCGGCCAACGGCTTAACGAATGATCTGGGTACGGTTGCCATGGCACGCACACCCGATCCTCACTCGGCAAGCTCTCAGTTTTTCATCAACCTGACCAACAATGACTTTCTGAACTTTCGTGATGAATCACAAGCCGGCTATGGCTATTGTGTATTTGGCAAGACAGTTGAAGGAATGGAGACTGTTGAAGCAATTGCGGCTGTGAGCACCGGTTCTGCCGGCCCACATCAGGACGTGCCTGTTGAAGCGGTTGTTATCGAGACTGTTGTTGTCAACGACTGATTAGTTGACGCCTGCCCGTTTCCAGGCATTGCCTGGCGATACAACGCTTGTGTCGAACACCTACTTCATTGCCGATCTTCATCTGGACCCGGCGCAACCTCAAACCACTGAACTTGCGCTGGCATTCTTCGACCAGGTGCGCAGTGCTAACGCACTCTTCATACTAGGCGATCTTTTTGAATACTGGGTTGGCGACGATGCTGGCATCATTTTGTACACCGATGTTGTCAAGGCGATCGCAGCGCTGAAAGGCAGCGGTTGTGCTGTGACAATCATGCACGGAAACCGGGACTTTCTGCTGGGTGATGATTTCGCCGAGGCGGTACAGTCGACTCTGGTTCGAGAAGACGAACTCATCGTCAATCTGGGTGGCGAGTCTGTACTGCTCATGCACGGCGATACGCTGTGCATTGATGACGATTCGTATCAGTCTTTTCGTCGCACAGTCAGAGAGGCCAGTTGGCAGCAAACGTTTCTATCCAGGAGCGTTGACGAGCGCGTAGCCTACGCAACTCACCTGCGCGAGCAAAGCCAGCTACTCAGTGCTGACAAGGCGTCGACATTAATGGATGTCAACGAGCAGCAGGTGCAATCGAGGTTGCGGGCAACCGCCTGTGGAACACTCATTCACGGCCATACACATCGTCCTGACGTGCATGTTGATTCATTATCGGGCTGCACTCGCTGGGTGGTTGGAGACTGGCATCCCAAGAACGCGCAGTACGTGGTGCATGATGAGCACGGAATCCACCTGCGACTGTTTGATGGTCAGCTTGTCTGATTTGGAGCTATTGGTGTTTGCCTATTGGTGTTTGC
>CAYGSW010000228.1:7674-9244 GCA_964352535.1 uncultured Granulosicoccaceae bacterium
GTTTGCTCTGAGTATTTGCTCTGAGATTTATCTCCGGATTTTAGCGTTTTTATATTCAGCCTCCATCTGACTGATCAGTGCCAGCTCCTCTTCATTGAACCCGGCCTCTAATCTGGCTTCGCGGTTATAGGGACTGCGCAAATAGGCGCTGTTTTCGCCGCGCAACAGGTCTCTGAACACCTGAGTTCCATCCAGTGAACGCTGCTCGCACACATGGCGGAACCAGCGATTGCCCACCTCCACATGCGTGATCTCGTCGGTGTAGATGCGTTGCAGGATATCCGCACTGTCGTCGTCACCCAGGTGCCGGAGCTTATCGATCATGGGTGGAGCCACGTCCAGTCCACGCGCTTCCAGGATACGAGGTACCAGTGCCATTCTGACCAACACATCGTGGTCGGTGCGTCTTGCCATATCCCATAGGCCATCGTGAGCCGGTAATTGACCATACCAGGCATCCAGTGACCGCAGCCGCACATGCAGTAAAAAAAAATGCTCTGCTTCATCCGACGCTACGCGTAGCCAGTCTTCGATGTACTGCAGAGGCTGCCCACGAAATCGGTAAACCGCATCCAGTGCAAGGTTGATGGCATTGAACTCGATGTGGGCCAGAGAGTGTATCAACGCAATGCGCCCCTCAAGCGTACCCAACGCACGCCGGGGAAGATGACGCGCCGCCACAAGTTGAGGCTGCACCGGACGCCCCGGTGCTTCCAGTACACGCACAGTGGATGCACCTGAGTCACAAGCCATCTGCAGCCTCTGCGTCGCTGTAAGGGTCAGCCAGTGGCGGTAAATCTGTTTGCTGAGTTCGGCTTTCTCGACCGGATCCGCACACAGTAGCGCCGATTCGGTAGCAACGTAGATATCCACGAAATCAACCGTCTCATCGCCTGCCGCTGCAAGGACAGTCATCGCAGTAGCCACCTGGACTGAGCCAGCTGCAATACAAGCGCTAAACTAAGATAGGTGTGGGTACGCGTGGCAGTTGACATCTGGGTATCAAGGTTGAATGCTGAGAGACTGTTGCATGAATGCTATACGACAAGCCAGCACCGTAACCGCATCTTTACCGTAAAACAGCACATGATTCTTAAAACACTCGCTACGCGCACTGTACTGGTTCTTGCACTCATCCTGCTTGCGGGGTGCGCCATGGCACCTCCGACGCCCGAAAACGTGGGTGAAACGTTCGTGCTGGAACGCGATCTTGTCGGTAAAACGGTGGCCACCGGCAGCTTCAGCGCCATCGACGGCACCCACAGAGAATTCAAAGCCTATATCGATGGCAGCTGGGATGGCAAGGCTGTCACGCTGGTTGAAGACTTCGAGTTTTCCGATGGTGAAAAAGAGCGCAAGACATGGGTGTTGACCCGCCTTGAGAATGGCGAATGGTCTGGCATTCGGGAAGATGTCGTGGGTACTGCGCGTGGTTACCAGGATGGCAAAGCCTTTCGTCTGGAGTACACCATGGCTATGCCCAATGAGGACGGATCACCAGGCCGCAAGATGAAGTTCCGCGATGTGCTAGTCAATGACACCAGCGGGAGGATAATCAATAACGCCACCG
>CAYGSW010000229.1:0-9118 GCA_964352535.1 uncultured Granulosicoccaceae bacterium
TTCCAGTTCAACCTGATGTGTAGAGCTAAGTCGACCAATTAATTATCTAGAATTATTTACACTCTCCAGACGTTCTTTGTGTGTCTTTGCCGACGCCAATAAACTCATAGATTTGGCAAGTTCTGTTCCCATCTTGCCCATCTCCATCCCGGATGCCATCATGGGAACACGTTCTCGCGTGATATTCATAACAGCATGCGAGAGATGAGAGAATGCAGAATAACTTATCGCCGAGGCAAGCAGTGTTGTACTGAGTACCAGAACAAACGCAATAAGTAACTTATATCTAATGCCCATTTTCAACTAACCTATTTCTTATGCGATGACGCCGCATTAATGCCTTTTTTCCTATGCGCTGTAGAATGAATGTTTGTATGCATTTATTCCACAACTTATCTTAACGATGATTGATTCCTGCTAGTGCGTGCCAAGCACTATTCATTACATGACTCGACTCATTACACACAGTACGTAGGAAACCGCCGTCCGGGATGTTCGCACATACCATCGTCCGTTCGAGGATCCGATACTTGAGCGATGAACCTGCAGCCCGATACGAATCGATGAGGCTATGCTCGCATGGTTGCGTATCCTGTCAACATTGCGAAAGCACCTAAAGTCGCAAGCGTGGTTACACTTTTGAGGCGCTTCTGATCTATCCGCGGTGGTTTTGCCTTTTGGTCTGCCTGTCGCCTCCATCATACGAAATGTTAACTTGGCAACACAGAGATCGACCTGCCGCTAAGCAACTTAAGACGACACAAGGTTAAATCTGGTGTCAAAAACGGGATTTAATCATGCCGGAAAATCTGAAATTATGTGTTTGCGGGTTGCATTAATGGCGCCGAAGAATGCAGTCAGCGTTTGGTGTAAGTCACCATAAACGTAACAACTGGCAGTTCGCTCAGAACTGTGTTACGTCGACTCTTGTCAGGTTAACAAGTAGGAAATGCGCTAAAGCTGCTAAGAGAATGTGCCCTGATAGAACATCCACACACTAACTCAACCAGATTATCTTTACGGTTCGATAGTTCGAAAGAATATCACCGGTAACGTATGTCGGAGGTGCTCAGGCAAGCGATTCGGAATACAGATATGTCTGTACCAGCAGCCATGACCGTGTTACCAGCTCTGCCAAGTATTGAGCGCTCTTCGTTAAGGCCTTGAGAATGTGTATAGTGTTGTGTAAATTTAAAATGATTAGCTGTCTGCTCGAAGCCAGGGCTGAGGCAACTGTGGCTGTGGAGCAAGGCGAGGCGCAACTCAGTGATGAACGAGTCAGCTACTACAACGCGCGTTACAGCAAAATACTTCGGGAAGGGCGCAAGGAGTTACCTGTATTGGCATCATCGAAAGATGTGAAGCGAGGCAGAAAGGCGCAGCACAAGGTCAAGAATCTTCACGATAGATTAGTGAAACACAAACACGAAACCATAGCGTTCATCCATGATCTGACAGTGCCGTTTGAAAACAATCAGGGGGAGCGGGATATCCGCATGGCTAAAACCCGGCAAAAGGTATGCGGGTGTTTTCGCTCATTCACGGGAGCAGAATATTCCTGTCGGATTCGAAGTTACATTTCCACTGCCAGAAAGCAGAAGCGTAATATCTTTGAGGTCCTTTGCGATGCCTTTGACTCCAACGCGTTCGATCCGCGTACTGGCTGAGGCCTCATTCGGGCCTGTGTAATAACCACCAAACGATATATCGAGATTGATATTCAGAGGTGCACGATCATCGATTGACAACTCCGTGAGTGAACCAACCTGCAAATGACTTTCACCCTGAATTAAATGTCCTAGCCAGAATATGGAAGAATTAGGTTGCATGCGTGTGAATTCAGACGGATGTAACAGTTCTTCTCGAATTCATTGAAAATCTGCTTGATTCCGGGTGGTGTTCTGCCGCCACAACACTTATGGCGAATAGTCTTCAACAAGGTATGACATTGATCGAGCTGATTGTGGTGCTCGCAATTGTCGGGATCCTCTTGGGTGTCGGGGTGCCTAGCTTCATCGAGGCTTCTAAAAACAGCAAACTCAGTGCACATCACAACCTGCTGGTAACGTCACTGCTACTGGCGCGATCTGAAGCGGTAAACAACGGTACTCCGGTGTCTGTCTGTGCACGGACCTCAGATTTTGAATGTGGTGACGATTGGAGCAATGGGTGGATCGTGTTCATCGATGGCAGTACTCGTGCAAAGATTGACTCCAGCGACACGATACTGTCAATCCAGTCGCCCATTTCCGATAGTCAGCACATTACTGCGCTGGCTTCGATTGATGGTGCTGCTGCCAGTGCTTCCTACCGGCACTCCATCAGCTACTTTTTTACCGGTAGCAGCAACTGGAAAAATGGCAGTTTCGTGATATGTGATGACAGAAACGAGTCGCACGCACGGGTTGTCAATATAGTGCTCACCGGGGATATTCGTCGGGGTCGCAAGACGGCAACCAGCGATGTACCACAGAACGCATTTGGTCTTCCTGCCAGTTGCTCGGTGGCTTGATCCGTTATGACCACGAACATTCAAACGCAGCGCCAGACAGGCGTCGGGTTGCTTGAAATCCTATTGACAGTGGTTTTGATTTCTGTAGCCTTTCTGGCCTCTGCGCGTATGCAGTTGTCCAGCATCCAAAACAGTCAGAACGCCTACTACCAGTCGCAGGCCTTCCTTTTAGTCAACGATATCATTGATCGAATGCGGGCCAATATCGATGGTGTGGTCGCAGGTCACTACAACACGGCTTCAACCTCACCTGAAGTGGCTGATCCTCAGTGTGCCACGAAAATCTGCACTATCAGAGAACAGGCCGTGCAGGATCTGTTTGACTGGAGCGCATATCTATACAACCTTCACGAGGTGGACGGTTTTGTTGCTCTTCTACCGAGCAGCGAATCGACAATGGCGAGCGGACAAATCCTGGCACTCGCCGATGGCACGTATACCGTGCAAATGGTGTGGGCCGAAGTCGTGAGGGGGGACAGTCTAGCCCAATCCGTGTCCATGAATTTCGCTCTCGAGTTGCCTGATAATGGATAGTGGGCGACACGGACGTCGATCGGGCTTTTCGTTAGTCGAATTGCTTATTGCGATGACGCTCGGGTTGATTCTGACGCTTGGTATGATCTTGTACTTTTCGGAATCCAAGCGCACCTCCGATCTGACCACGGCCATGATAGACATGCAGGAGAGTGCGCGCTATGCAGTGTCAGCACTGTCACAACGTATCCGCTTGTCTGGGTACCAGGGATGTCTGGATTTAAATCGTGGTGAGATCGCGATTCAGTCACTCAAATCGCCAACGATGGGATTGAAATCCTCGGCAACAGTGGGTTCGGTGGTGGTCAGTGATACCGAGTGGTCGCCGCCGCCGCCGCCTGGAATCAATCTGCCTATGCCATTTCCAGCCGTCGTCGGCACACATGCCCTGAGTGTGCAATTTGCAGGGGCTGAAGCTGGGCGCCTGACCAGACAAATGTCAGACAACAATATTGTTGCATCCCTATCAGGACCGTTACATATCGATCGTGATCTTGACTTCAAGGTCGGTGACTTTGCCATAGTGGCTAGTTGTGACACTGTCGATCTTTTTACTGTCAGCGACGTTAGTGTATCAGCCTTAGGCGACGGTACCGTTGAAGCCGTGCTTGGCCACAAAGCGTCGCACAATGTAACTGGCAATCTTACCCGTGCTTACGGGGATAGCCTCACCAATCGCCAGACTCGTGTCATGCGCTTCAATTCCAACGTCTATTACGTGGGCGATACCGGTTTGACCAACCAGCAAGGTGACAGAATTACCGCCTTGTATCAGCGAACCTTGCCGTTCGATGATGATACGAATCCGCCTACCGAAGTCGTTCAAGGTGTCGAGAACATGCGCCTGGCCTTCGGCGTTCGAGAGGTGGGCGGAAACTTGCGTTATGTCACTTCCGATGATCCAGCTTTTGATAGTTCCCGGGTAGAAGTTGTACAGATAGGGCTCTTGATGACTTCATGGGATCGCATAGCAGATGTAAACGATGAAAAGACTTACCGACTCATCGGTGATGACATAACACCAGCAACCAGCCATGGGGATGGATCGACGTATATTTCCGATAAACGTATGCGACTTGCGTTTCATGGAACAGTCAAAGTGCGCAATCGACGTAATAGCCAATGAACAACAAGCTACCTCATCAAGCAAAGCAGCAAGGCGTTGCCTTGTTGGTCGCACTTCTCGTAATTTTTATGCTGTCAGTCATGGGCGTTTCGGCGTTGAAGAGCTCCAGCATAGAACGACGGATGACGTCCAACGCGATCGAGTCTGCCACCACCTTTCAAGCTGCAGAGTCAGCCACTGACATCATCCTCAATGACTCCGACAATCTATCACTCGCTTGGGCATACGATGGCGACCCCTATCGTCAAGCGCCCAAACTGGCTTCTGCCGGAGAATTGAGGATCAATGTCGATCTGATCTATGTAGGCGACGGTGTGGCCCCCGGTTTTTCTCTGGGCCAGACCAGTAACGGATTCATGTCGCTGCGCTTTGATGCTCTGGCAACCGCCGAGCTAGGTGAATACGAAGCGGAATCCAATATCGCTCAGGGTGCATATCGCATCGTGCCCTCACCCTGACCTTGGTCATTCATGGAATCACGAGACGCCAAATCCGGGTCCCTGCGCTTTTATGGATGATCAGAGCATTGTCAATGACGAGACCGAGAGGTGTTGAAATCCATGTATCCCTTGTCTGTATTTACAAGTTCGCGTTTTCGCGGTTCGGCTGCTGGCCTGTTGTTGACGTCTGTCACAAGCATTCCTGCCTGGGCTGATGACAGTGAAGTGTTCTTTGGGCAGATAGATCCAACCATCAATCAGCAGCCGAATGTGTTGCTAGTGCTTGACACTTCAAGTTCCATGAATCGCACCGACGGCGTACACGTCACCAGGCTGGAGCGTATGAAAGAGGCATTGCATACGATAATTGACAGTTCGACCAATGTGAACATGGGATTAATGCGGTTCAATGGTTCGAATGGAGGTGGCCCCATTCTTTATCCGGTGACGGCACTGGATGAAACGGTGTGCGTCGAGGCTGGTTGTGGTGAGGTAACCGTTTCAACACGCATCAGTGCGGGGTTCGACGATGTGGAGGAATATCAAAGTAACAATCGTATCTCTTCCAACGGCAACATTCTGAGTATGGGAAATAACCATGTCGGATTGAGATTTGACCAGCTCAATATTCCACAAGGGGTGACATTAACCGACGCACGGATAGAATTTACAGCGTACAGCGGTGACAGCAACAGTGCCATGTTGAGCATTGCGCCTATGCTCAGCGAAGATGCGCCTGTGTTTGACGGTAGTGACTATGAGGTATCTGGTCGTGTTTATGGAACGCCGATTTCGTGGAGCCCCGACACATGGGTGGCCGGTATGGCTTACAAATCGCCTGATCTGAGCACAACCTTACAGCCTATTGTCAATCTTGCTGGCTGGTGTGGTGGACAGTCAGTGGTATTGAAGGTTGCTGGCAGTGGTAATCGTGATGCAATGTCGAGTGAGTTTTCTTTATCAGACGCACCTCGTTTGTCAGTAACGTATGATGCATCGAGTGTTCCAGACAGTGGCGGTTGCGCAAAGAAGTCGCTCGTATCATCAATCAACAGCAGCCAGGATGATGCTGAACAGCGTTTGAGTAGTAACGGTATTAATCTGACAAGCTCTGATCTTGAGATGCCAATTGAACGCAGTGAACAAGTTGTGGGCATGCGCTTTGCCGATCTGAATATTCCCCATGGATCGACTATCGAGAGTGCGACGATCGAATTTCAGGTGGACGAATACGAAACCGGAAACGTGACGTTGAGCATTCACGGCGAGGCCACTGATGATGCCACAAGTTTCTCAAGCAGCAAATCGGATATCACTAATCGCAACACGACAATGAATGAGGTGCTTTGGGTTAATCCGCCGCTTGCAGCTGAGGGTGAGCGTGTGATATCGCCTGACGTCACCAGTATTGTGCAGGAAGTCATAGACCGTAGTGGCTGGCAGGCCGGTAACGCCATAGCATTTCAGGTCAGCAAGTATTCGGGCTCTGGCACGCGCGTGTATGAATCGTACAACGGCGATGCATCGGCGGCACCAAGGCTTCGCGTTGATTTCACGATACCGTCAGGGACCGGATCCGTGGTGCCTACGACCATTACGGCGCGAGACAAACTCAAGGAGGTCGTGGATGAAATGCGTTACACGTCAGGCACACCGCTGGTAGATGCCTACTATGAAGCATCTCAGTATTATCTAGGCGGCAACGTCGACTATGGTCTGGTTCGTGGCTATCCGGGCAAGTCCACCAACAGGGTATCTCATCCAGACTCCTATACAGGAGGCACTGTTGTACGTGACTCTGACTGTACAGATGCTGATCCTGGTGGCAGGGATTGCGCCGATGAACATATTATTGGTGCGGCACGTTACATCTCACCCATGACATCGAGTTGCCAGACAAGCCACATTGTCTTGCTCAGTGATGGCGGTGCGTCATCAAACAGTTCCAGCAGCAAAATCAGAAGTCTGATCGGCTCTGATATGTGTTCAGTGGACACTGGTCACGAGGCTTGTGGAAGGAGTCTGGCGGGCTGGCTTTACAGTAATGATCTGAGTCTGCCTGTTAATGGCAAGCAGAACATTCCCACCTACACTGTTGGATTCAATCTGGGTGGATCTTCAAGCGCCACGGAATACTTGCGTGATATTGCGACTGCTGGTGGAGGCACGTTTCATGAGGCAGATTCTACTGGTGAGCTGGTGACAGCCTTTCAATCAATATTGGGTGAAGTGCTGTCGATCGATACCAGTTTCGTGGCGCCCGGCGCAACGGTCAATCAGTTTAACCGACTGACGCATCGCAATGATATCTACTTTTCCGTATTCAAACCTCGATCAAGGCCAACCTGGTCAGGCAATCTGAAGCGATACGAGATTGGGGTCGATTCCGCAGGGGATGCGCTGGTGCTGGATGTCAATGGTAATCCTGCAGTGGATGCAAGCAGCGGCTATTTTGATGAGAATAGCCAAAGCTGGTGGAGTGAAGTAGTCGACGGCAATCAGGTAGTACTTGGCGGTGCTGCTGCGCAACTGGTATTCGACGGCACTGGGCCCAACCCCGTGCGCCGTGCGTTCACCTTCACAGGTGATGTCACTGCCATACCTGGCAGTGGCGTTGCCTTGACAGACTCAAACCATGTATTGGCAAAGTCAAATTCACTGATCACCAACGCCATGCTGGATATACAAGGAATTGGTGGCACAGCGGCTGAAATAGATGCGCATCGTGATCTGCTGCTTGATTGGGCTCGAGGTATTGATGTGCTAGATAGTGATGATGATGGTGACACAACTGATTGGCGGGCACATATGGGTGATCCAATGCATTCGCGACCCGTGTTACTGAACTACGGTGGTACCACTGACCCGCAAACCACAATTTTTGTTTCTACCAACGAAGGATTCCTGCACGCATTTGATCGAGAGCGCGGTGAAGAGATTTATTCATTTATTCCGCAGGATCTGCTGCCCAATCTGAATATTTTCCTTGACAACGATTCTGCTACCCGGCACCCGTACGGGCTTGATGGTGCAATCTCTCTGTGGACTGAAGATCTGAACAACGATGTCACGGTCAATGAAGGCGAACAGGCGTATCTGTATGTCGGTATGCGCCGCGGTGGTAACAACTACTACGCGTTCGATGTGTCAGATCGCGACGAACCGGTGCTGAAGTGGATTATTCGGGGCGGCCCCGGAGGCACTGCCGGCTTTGAAGAGATGGGAGAATCGTGGTCGCGCATGGTACCGGCAAAAATTTGGATTGACGGTAGTGAACGTCAAGTGCTGATATTTGGTGGTGGATACGATACCAATCAGGATCCAAACCCTGATGACGCTGTGCACGTTCGTACCGCTGACACCCGGGGGCGTGGCATATTCATTGTCGATGCCGTTACCGGCAAACTTGTCTGGTCGGTTCAGGGTAGTGTGGGTGGCGATCAGTTCTTCAGTGACATGGAGTACAGCATACCCTCTGATATCCGGGTGGTTGACATTGATTTTGATGGCTTAAGCGATCAAATGTATGTGGGCGATATGGGTGGGCAGGTCTGGCGGTTTGACTTTGATCGTTTTCATACTGGTGGTGATCTATTGAGCGGAGGTGTTATCGCCAACCTGAGTGGCACCGACCCCGCTGATCAGCGGCGTTTTTACTATGAGCCAGATGTAGCATTGATCGGCAAGGGCGGGAGTCGCTTTCTGTCCATCAGCATAGGGTCGGGGTGGCGCGCTCATCCACTGGACGACGTTATAGATGATCGTTTCTATATGCTGAGGGTTGACGACATCTATTCGGCACCTGAACACTACGGAAAACCGCACCCCTCGATAGAGGCTGAATCCGAGCCTGTTACCGAATCTGATCTGAGCAACGTTACTGCTTCGAATTACGCAAGTGCCACAGCGTACGGTTGGTATATTGAGCTTGCCGGGAGAGGAGAGAAGGTGTTGGGCGACAGCATTACGATCAACAACCAGATAATCTTCACGAGCTATAAGCCGGATACGTCAGTGGGTGCCTGTTCCACAGCGATTGGCGGTGGATCGGTCTACGTTCTGGATGTACTCAATGGATCTGCCACGCTGGACATGAACAATGACGGCACGCAGGATACGACCGACCGCGAGCAGCTGCTGGCCCACGGAGGCATTCCTCCTGAGCCTGTTGCACTGATCACTGAATATGGTCCGACAATTCTCGTTGGTCCAGAGCAACCGGTGAATCCGAGTTTCAGTAACCTTACCCAGCGCTCTTATTGGGTCGATCTCAGAGCTGGCGGAGAATCGGCCAGTGCAACGGCGTCAAGTGAATAACTGAATACCAATTTGGTTTATCAAACATCAATCATCTTTCGCTTTGTATGATCAGGCTTTCTTAGCCGCCTCTTCCTTGTTGCAGTATCGATCGACCATCCGAGGCTCTTGAGGTGGCTAGCAAAACGATGGCAGCGGCGCGCGTGCTCCTTCGGCGACGAGTCGCTGACTCGAAGTGAACTCCCTCTG
>CAYGSW010000230.1:0-9096 GCA_964352535.1 uncultured Granulosicoccaceae bacterium
ACTGATGGAACGAGTTTATGAGATTGACGGAATCATCCCCGTCATAGATCCTTCGGCGTTCGTGCATCCGGACGCCATACTGATCGGCGATGTCATCATCGGACCTGGCTGCTACGTCGGGCCCGCTGCCTGCCTGCGCGGAGACTTTGGCAGACTGGAGCTCAAGCGTGGTGCCAATGTGCAGGATACCTGCGTCATGCACGGCTTCCCTAACACCGATACGGTTGTTGAAGAGGATGGACACATCGGTCATGGTGCCGTGCTTCACGGCTGTCATATCGGACGAAATGCCATGGTAGGCATGAATGCGGTTGTCATGGACAACGCAGTGATCGGTGAGTCAAGCATCATTGCCGCCATGGCGTTCATCAAGGCAGGCTCTGTCATTGCCCCTCGTTCACTGGTCGCAGGGCTTCCCGGCAAGCTCATTCGACAACTCAGTGACCAGGAAGTGCAATGGAAGCGTGAAGGTACTCAAATCTATCAAGCGCTCAGCCAGCGATGTCACAAGAGCATGAAAACCGCAGAACCTTTACAACAGCCAGAACCCGACAGAGCCCGCATACCTGCCGAAGCGTTTGAACCGCTGGTGACGGCGCGTGGCAAGTTTGATGACTCGCCACAAGGCTGATTCCCGATTAGCTGTTTGCCTAAGTGGTTATGCTCAGAACGGTGGCGACAATCACAACATTCCACCATCAACTTTTGGGCTCTCCGTGTTGTTTATCTCACGCACCTTATAGCCATTCGCGCGCAGCATGGAAGCAGTCTCTGGAAAACCTGCAGGCATCAGTACAATGCAGGCATCAGTACAATGCAGGCATCAGCACAATGCAGGCATCAGCACAATGCAGGCATCAGCACAAACTGATTGATAAAATCATTGTCGATAGTACCGTTGTGTCAAACTCGCCCGGCTCTTTAGGCTTTTTAATTTAAATCCTGTCCTTCAAGCTAACAGGTCATTGAACCATGAATCTTGAAATGTAGGGCAGGCTAGCGGCTCCAATGGCCTTGGGCGCATGCTGTAGCTCTCCTGGTAGCGCTGTAATTCCAAACAGCTCGTTGTCCAGACCTTGACATATACTTTCGCACACCGGTCTCGGACAAAAGCTGGACAGCACGACCGTTTTTACATCTACAAACTGCGCTAATGACTGCACTGAGTTTTTCAGGGTATCGCGGCACTCTTGACGCCAGCAATCAAAAATCTGATCGTCGATCCAGGACCAGTCTGCCGAATTTGCCCAAAGATTGTCGGAATTGAATTCGGCGTTTCGTTCGGCAAGTTTTTTCTCCAAGCTCAGCATTCCAACTTCATACGTTGCGGATGAAATCGTATCGTTACCTTTATGAATCTGGTGATTGAGTATAAGTCTTCCGTGTAAGTTTGCGCCAAGGTAAAAGAACAAGTAATCAGATTCCGATTTGGCGACGCCAAACATACTCTCGCCGCTGGCAGCAGCGGTTATATCGTTCTGGACGAAGACGGATAGATCAAGCAAGTTCTCCAACTCATGGTGCAAATTGTCGATCCTTTGTGATGAGTCACCGCGCGACATATTCCATGAGTTGATATCTTCCGGTAGTGCAAGGCCTATACCTGCGACGCGATTCTGAGATTTAACCGGCAAAGATGATATGGCGGCTCTAACGGTTTCAATACACTGTGACCTGATTTCCGACAGATTTAATCCAATATGCAGTAACGATTTTTTGAAGCGCATCTCGCCGATGAAATCGATTAACACGACATCAGTGCTGCGATACCCTATGCTCACACCAACCGAATAAGCACCTTCGGCATTGAGTGATAATGGAATGGTGGGGGGGCCGACTCTTCCACGTCGAGCTTCGCCCCTGGAAACAAGGCCCTCCTGCTCAAGAGATCGTACAATAACTGATACGGTTTGAGCAGATAGGCCTGTCTTCTGCCCAATCTCCATTCGAGAGATACCATCACTTTGCAAAAGCAGTGACAGTACCAACCTTTCGTTGTAGCTACCAACACTGATCTGATTCAATCCGCTGGAGCGATCGGCTATTCGCAGGCGCTTCGGAGGCGCAAATCTCATATCAGGCAATGTATTCCCTTCTATTTTCAATGAATAGTTGCGTATCAGAACAGTTATGTACTGGGCTCTGACCAGCTTGGTCGAGCACTGTGTTCGGTCCAGCCAATGGATTCAACTTCCAATGCGAGTGCTGCACCTAAGGTTTGATGGGCGTGAGCGTCTAGGTGAAATCCATCGACTTCACTGCATTTGACGACCGACCCGGCATCATAGAAATGAACTTCCAGTGAGTCAGCAATGCGCTCAAATTCCAGTGCCAGTTTTCGAGATTTCTCTGGGGCTCCATCGAATATGGGTTGCCATTCCTTGATGTCATCAAGCATTGGGGGCGGGGAGACAATCATTATTTCCGGTAATTGTTCACCACCACCGCTGGTGAAAAAGTCCTTGATATCATGAACCAGTACGCCTATGCCCATAGCGACTTCAGACGGTGGGTTATGAAAACGAATTTTTAGATCATTGGTCCCTAACATCAGGATGATGAGGTCCAGTGGCGCATGACTCTGTATGCATGGCCGAAGGTAGGTTTTACCATTTTTGAATGCCCCTTCTACCGGGTCGTCAAAGATTGTCGTCCGACCGCTTAATCCTTCTTCAACCACTTGCCAGTGCGCGCCGAGAGACTTTTGCATCACACAGGGCCACCGTGAATCAGAATCGAACCGATCAAGCGGCCCCTCGCCAGGCACCTGACCGTACGTATTTGAATCGCCAAAACACAATACCGATCGCATATTCATTTATCCAACACTGATGGTTCGTAGAGAACTTTTCGATGTTTTTCGTAAACGAAAACTCTAAGTGTACAGGTAGAAGACAAATACATCACAAATTATTCATTCACAGTGAGTAATAGGCATTAATTGTACGAATTCCGTAATGATTATCGCTCGGATGCGATAATTTTAAATCTTACAGAAAAAATTCAGGCGACATCGTTTAATATTCATTCATAATGAATAAGTGTTGACAGGGCAATATTTGATGGTTAAATTTGCTAAGCAGTTTTTGGGTAAGTGTCTCGCTGAAAAGCAAGTTGTCTCGACCTTCGACCTTCGGCGATAGTCGAAGCAGTAAGTTTCGTAAGGTAGTCGGGGCACTTGCCGGCGCCCACATTACCGCTGCCGATGAAACTGCCCCATAAGTTTACGAGTTTTTTACGTGGCGATTGCTGACGCTATCGCACTATTCGGGCGCAAGCCTTCACTGAGGAGAACCATAGATGTTTCTGAGAACAACAGCTCTGAGCCGAGGCACGCTACTTGCGGCAGGCCTTTTTACGGGAGCCGCCTTTGCCCAGGATGTACATATCATGGACGGGGTTACACCGCATCCTGATGACAGCACCATGACCGAGGCCGGAGCATTCAAAAAAGATGCTCCATGGGTTATCGGTATGAGTCATTTTGGCGTTAATGCCAACACATGGACAGTGCAGGTATCGCATGAGGCTGAAGGTGCGGCCGCTGCGGACAGTCGGATTGAAAAATTGATCATGCTCGATGCAGGATTTGATCAAGCGAAACAAGTGAGCGATATTGAGGATCTCATCGCGCAAAATGTCGATGTTCTCATTGTTATGCCGGTGACCGAAACTTCAGCCGATGCTGGTATTGAAAAAGCGATCGCTGCTGGTATACCGGTTGTACTTCACACTGGACGAACGGGAACCGACAAATACACAACAGAGATACAAGGCGGGGCCGAGCACTTCGGCAAAGTAATGGGAGACTTTCTTGTCGATAAGTTAGGCGGCAAGGGTGATATCTGGGTGTTGCGAGGTTTAGCTGGACACCCGGAAGACACCAATCGCTACGCAGGTCTGATGCAAGCACTAGAAGGAACCGAAATTAAAATTGTCCAGGAAGATGCCGGGAACTGGCAATACGATAATGGTAAGAAAATTTGTGAAACGTTCTTCCTGAACAATCCTGAAGTCGATGGCATCTGGTCATCGGGTGCGGATATGACACGTGCTTGTGTGGATGTTTTTAATCAATTTGGAGCCGAAATTCCGATAGTTACCGGTGAAGGTAACAACGGTTTTTTCGGTCGATGGATCGATGAAGGCTTCACTTCAATCTCTGCTGAGTATAGTCCGGCACAAGGCGCAGCTGGCATCCGAGCTGCAGTTGCACTGCTTGAAGGAAAATCGCTAAACAAGCGCTATGTATATAACCCACAGGGCTGGGACGTGGAAAAAGCGAAGCAGTATTATCGCCCTGATCTATCAGCCAATGTCTGGTGGCCCACAGAATTGCCGGAAGAAAAATTGCTAGAACTCTACGGTAACTAAAAAGTGTGCTGAAGCTCCCCGCAGTTCTGATTACAGGCTGCGGGTGAGCATATCTTCAATAGTTTGTGAACTTACTTTATCGGTGGTGGGTAGTTGAGTAACCTGATTGAGATGACAAACATCACCAAGGCGTATGGCAACAGCCAAGCGTTGGATGATGTTTCAATATGCCTGGAAGCCGGAACGGTGCATGCCCTAATGGGTGAAAATGGAGCCGGTAAATCAACATTAATGAAAATACTGGCTGGCGTTGTCGCAGCCGATGCTGGCTCTATACGCAAAAATGGACACATCATTCATTGCCGGTCACCTAAGCAAGCGCTTGATCTGGGCATCTCCACTGTATTCCAGGAATTGTCATTGCTCTCCAATTTATCCATATCCGAGAACATGTTCCTGGGCAAGGAGCCCAAGTCTACCCTGGGTTTTATTGACAAGGCTTCCATGGACGCACAAACCAAAGTGGCGCTGGCAGAGTTGGAACTCGATCTGGACCCGCGAACCCTGGTGTCGGAATTATCGATAGCCGAAAGGCAGTTCGTCGAAATTGCTCACGGAATCAATGCAAAGGCGGACATCGTCGTCCTGGATGAGCCTACTGCGGCGTTGAATGCAGCTGACGTTGAACTGCTCAATAAACACATCCGAAATCTTAGGGATCAAGGCAAAGCCATCGTTTATATCTCTCATCGCATGAAAGAGATTTTCAATATCTGTGATGTAGTCACTGTGCTCAAAGACGGAAAAGCAGTTGGCACGAACAAGATCGCTGATGTAACACCACAATCACTCATTGCAATGATGGTGGGAAGGGACATTAAAGATCTATATCCACAACGCAACAAGGTGGAGACTGACCCTGTATTTGCTGTTGATAATTTTCTGTTCAGCGATAACTCAGAACCACTGTCATTCTCGATCAACAGAGGTGAAATTGTGGCTCTTGCAGGTTTGGAAGGGCAGGGTCAGCACGAAATCTTGAGAGCGCTGGTTGGTGATTTTCAACCCGTTGGCGGTACTTTTACAATTAATGGTGTTCAACACGCATTGCCTTTGCCAGCCGCAAAAGGTGTCAGGTTTATGCAAACCCATGCAGTAGGCTTTGTGCCGGAAGACAGAAAATACGAGGGGCTTTTTCTGTCTCTGCCTATCGCGCAGAATATAGCCATTGGGCTTCACGCTGGTGAAAGTGGCGTATCTGTAGCCAGCCGATACAAATCTATCGTGTCTAAAATCATGGACATGATGGCCATCAAGGCTGCGAGTGAAAAATCGCGCGTATCCGATCTCTCCGGTGGAAATCAACAAAAGGTGCTTCTTGGCCGGTGTTTGGCATGTGAGCTAAATGTGCTTTTAATAGAGGAACCCACCCGAGGGGTGGACATAGGTGCCAAAGCTGAGATATACAAATTACTCAGGGAATTCACAAATCAAGGCGGTGCTATTCTTGTGCTATCTCGTGAGACTGTTGAATTGATCGGTTTGTGCGATCGTCTATTGGTTGTTCACAATCAAAAAGTAGTCAGTGAAATGCAAGCGGCGGATGCCACCGAGCATTTGATTCTCGATGCTGCTCTGAGCGCATAATGCATAAAAACTTGATTCACTGATAAATAAACAGACCACAATGACGACTTTGCTTCTTAAATTATTTACAGGGAAAAATTCCCGACAAGGCCTATGGCTTTTGCCATTAATTATCACGCTCATTGGGTTTGTATGGCTGTATGTCAGAAATGAACGTTTTGGCAGCATTGAAAACCTGTCCAATATTATAGCGAAGATGATTCCTTTGCTCACAACCAGTATCGGCCAGATGTTGGTCATTTTAACCGGAGGCATGGACCTGTCTGTAGGGTCGGTCATTAGTCTTTCGACCGCCATTTTATCGCTGGATGCACCAGCATTTATTTTATTACCCGCTGTTTTTATTGCTGCCGCTATTGTCGGCTTAGTCAATGGTATTTCGATAACGTATTTCAGAGTCAACCCAATAATCGCCACCCTCTCCACTATGATGATTGTTTTGGGAATTACTCGACTCATACGCCCAGTTGCTGGGGGGGAGGTTCCACCGATCGTCGTACAGATGGTAACTGGATCATTTTTTAACGTGTACATGCCGATCATCTGGCTAATAGTGCTAGTTGGTTTTTCACTAAAGCTTATACATGGCTCGCGATTTGGACTTCACCTTTTTGCGATCGGCGGTGGCGCAATGGAAGATCGCGCATATGCTGCGCACAATTTTGGCGTGCCGGATACTCAACGAGTAATTACAGCCTATGTTGCTTGTTCTCTTTTTGCGGCATTGGCTGGTGTTTTTCTAGCTGGTCGCATATCTTCTGGAGATCCAAATGTGGGATTGAATTTCCATCTTGATTCAATCACGGCTGTCGCTATTGGCGGCACTCAATTAGCGGGTGGAGTGGGTAGTTTATGGGGGACACTTATCGGTGCCTTCTCAATGACGTTACTCGCAAACGGTATGAATATTGAAAACGTCTCCGCGTTTATACAAACCGTTGTTAAAGGCGCACTTCTGTTACTTGTGGTGGCTCTTCAGTCACGAAGAAAAATGGGGCTTTGACGATGACTACGATAATCCGCAAAGCCAGTCATCGATTTCTGAGTATTCCGCCTGCCTATTTCGTTTTTACGATACTGTTGGTAGTGCTGTGGGTGAGTAAGCCTCATATGTTGAATATCAACATAATGGGGATCTTTATTCGCCAGGTTGTGCCTTTGGGTATTGTGGTGCTGGGGCAGATGATGGTCATGCGGGTTCGCTCTATAGATTTATCCGCAGGTGGTGTCATTCTGTTGGTTAATTACTATATTTCATCGAATATATTTGGCGATGTTTCCCCATATCTACTCATTTTAATTGCTATTTTTACAGGTACTGCAGTTGGTCTATTTAACGGCTTTATGGTGGGTATTCGCCGTTCCTCATCAGTGATTGTTACGCTCGCTGTTAGTATTATCCTTATAGGAATCGTTCAGTACCTGGCAAGTGGAAAACCACCTGGCGACGTGCCAGAAGTATTCAACAATGTCTATGACACAAAGTTTTGGTCGATACCGTCACCGGTTTTATTTTGGGTAACACTAACGGCCATAATGGCGATATTTTTATCTAAGTTTGTCTTCGGACGATATGTCGCGGCGGTAGGAGAAAATCCGGTTGCCGCACATTTTGCTGGTGTACCGGTTGCTAAAACCGTGGTCATCGCCCATACCATCGCAGGTTTTATGGCAGCGATAGCGGCGCTGGTTCAGACTGCTTCGTTGTCTGTGGGTAGCGTCCGAATTGGGTTAGATCTCCCGATCCTTGCAGTGGCGGCAACCATATTGGGTGGTGTTATTTTTGGTCGAGGTGAGGGTGGTGTTTGGGGGCCGTTCTTCGGTGTGTTGTCCTTCGCGTTCCTGTTCGTTGTGATGACGGCATTCGGTATACAAGAGCCAGGCAAACTGATTGCACAAGGTCTTATCATATTAATGGCAGCAATTTTCTACGGCCTAAGAGAACGCGAAGCTGGATAGATAAACATATCTAATACGGTCTTTGTTAGAGAAATGCGGAGAGTGTGTGACTACAGAATCGTCGGTTGGATCACGTTTCCGATACTGTTGATTGAGCAATTTTCAATAACCGAACATTTACATTTAAGTGAGTATTATGAGTAATCAAAAGAGAATCATGTGTTTCGGAGATTCGCTAACGTGGGGGTGGATACCGACAGAGGAGGGTGCTCCCACTTCGCGTTACGACATCAATGAGCGTTGGACTGGCGCTATGTTGTCTAATCTGGGATCTGACTTCGAGATTGTCGAAGAGGGACTGAGCGCTCGCACGACCAATATAGACGATCCAACAGACCCGCGGCTAAATGGTAGCGCGTATCTACCGTCAGCACTGGCCAGCCATCTACCACTTGATTTTATCGTCGTTATGCTAGGTACCAATGACACAAAGTCGTACTTTCACAGAAGCGCCTATGAAATTGCGACCGGTATGTCTCAACTACTAGTTCAAGTAAGTAAATGCGCTGGCGGTGTCGGGACCACTTACCCTGCGCCGATCCCAGTATTAGTTGCGCCACCTCCACTAGAGGCTATGCCGCATCCCTGGTTCCAGGGAATGTTCGAAGGAGGACACGAGAAAACGAGGGAGATGGCGAAGCACTACGCTGCATTAGCTGATTTTTTTAAAGTGGATTTTGTAGACGCTGGAGAGGTCATTCGCACAGACGGGGTGGATGGTATCCACTTTACAGCTCACAACAATCTGGATTTGGGTAAAGCCATCGCTGACAAAATCAAGTCCATTGTTTAACGAGTGCCTGAAACGTTGCAGCTGGCATATGTTATGTAGAATTTCGGCTTTAGCTATAATTGGGTCTGTTGAAATCCCTGACAAATTTGAACTTCCTGCAGCTTGGTAAAATACTTCGTTGATTCGTGTTACGCCAAGGTCGTCATTTCTGGATGAAGTGAGTTCACTACCATGCGGTTCCAAAGGATACGATGTCTGTGCCATTCTCTGAGCGTGTTCTACATATAATTCAGAACATGATGTGAACCCTGCGGACTGCACGACATCAACCCCGACACGTACCTGGTTGCCGTGCCAGCGAGTGAGTATTGATTCTGCCAGTCGCGTAGAGGAGCTGACACCAAGGGGGGGATCAATTTATCGGCGATCGCGTTGCCCGCGTA
>CAYGSW010000231.1:0-9095 GCA_964352535.1 uncultured Granulosicoccaceae bacterium
CTGTGTTTGTCCCTCTTCTGCTCTGGTCCCCCATGTCTGCAAATGTAAAAGCTAGTCTGTATATGGTGTTATCCATGGCAGGCTTTGCGATCAACGATGCGTTGGTCAAATCGTTGGGAGATGAGCTGCCGAGTACGCAGATCATGGCTGTTCGTGGATTGATACTGACAGTGTTGATCGGGTTAATCTTATGGCAAAAGCGTATGTTGCTGCAGATGCGCCTGGCACTGACGCCACTGGTGGGGTTCCGGGCATCAATGGAGCTTCTGGCGACATTTTTCTTTCTCAGCGCATTGGCCGTCCTATCGCTTGCCAATATCTCAGCCATTCTTCAGGCCTTGCCGTTAGCTGTCACCCTGGGTGCCGCGTTATTCTTCGGTGAGTCTGTAGGCTGGCGTCGCTGGATGGCTATTCTGATTGGTTTTGTAGGTGTGCTTATTATCATACGGCCCGGCACCAGCGGATTTGAACCTGCGGCATTGCTGGTGGTGTTATCAGTGATCTTTGCAGCGGCGCGTGATTTGTCCACGCGCGCGCTGCCAATCACTATTCCCTCATTGATTGTCACCACGGCAACCGCTGTCATGATCACGGTATTCGGACTGCTGATAACGCTATGGTCAGGTACATGGGTAACCTTGCAATGGCAGCAGATTGGAACGCTGGCACTGGCAGCAATTTTTTTGTTCTTTGGCTACCAGTTCATTGTGCTGGCGATGCGCACAGGTGAGATAGCTTATGTGGTGCCATATCGGTATACCAGCTTGATATGGAGTGTGATGCTGGGGTATCTTTTTTTTGCAGACATTCCAGATCGGTGGACGGTGCTGGGGTCGCTTATTGTCATAAGTATGGGCCTGTTCTCACTCTATCGTGAATTAACCCGATTACGCCATGTGAAGTGATGCGCTCACGTCAGGCTAAGCGGGTGAACTCTTCACAGCGCGAGTCAAGATCCGGTTTTGGGTGATTCGTCCAGTCGCTGTACCACCTCGTCATCGTACTGACGTTCTTCGTAGACCTCTTCTTCCGCTTCCAGTTCTTCGAGTAATTCTTCTTCTGCAGCATCGATGGCGAAGCCCGTCGCAAGGCCAGAGGTGCGCGAGGAGATCGGCAGGTAGGGTGCAGCTTCATCAGTGATAGTGTGCTGACGCTGGCTCATCCGGTAGATGCCATACAGGCAGATTGCACTCATTAGAAGAAGCAGGGTAATGAAATACCATTCGATGCCCAGTTTGGACATCGCGTAGCCAACCACTACCGGCCCAAGCATGGCGCCGCATCCGTTGATGAATAACAGGCCGCCGGCAGCGGCAGCCATCTGTTCGTGTTCCAGATAGTCGTTGGCGTAAGCAACCAATAGCGCGTAGAGCGGATTTGATGCACCGCCCAGAATGAATGCCGACACAATCAGTACAGTGAAACTATCACCCATGTACATGGAGATCATGGCCATGGTTGCTCCCATCCCTGTCACACCAATAATCAGAATTCGTCGGTCCATTTTATCGGACAGCCAGCCTACGGGTATCTGAAACAGCAGAGCGCCGGCAAATATGGTGGTGATGAAAAGAGACGTCTGCGCAACGCTCAAACCTCTTTCGGTGGCGTAGACCGGTGACATGGCAAACAACACGGCATAGATACCACCGAGCAGAAACATGCCGAAGCAGGCGAGTGGAGATGTGTTCAGCAGTTCTCTCAATGACATGGGGCGCGCTGAAATCTCTCGCGGTGCACTATTGGACGTCGACAACAGTATCGGTGCAATAGAGAGCGACACCAGCACTGTGATCAAGACGAACAGTTCGTAGCCTGCCGGATCACCCGCATTGAGCAACAACTGCCCGAGGATCATGCCACTCATCTGCACGATCATGTACAGTGAGAGCGCCTTGCCGCGTGATTCGTTGGATGCCGAGTGATTCAGCCAGCTTTCTGCAACAACGTACACACCTGAAAAACAAAACCCGACCAGCACGCGCAGCAGCCACCATGCATACGGATTAACGATGGCCGCATAGAGAATGAAGGCTGCTGATATCAGTGAGCCAAAGGCTGCGAACACCCGCACATGGCCCACGCGTTGCAGAAGCACTGGTGTCAGTTTTGAGCCACCCAGGAAGCCGACGAAATAGCCGGCCATGATGTAACCCATGGCCGCAGAATCGATCTGCTCTAGTGAGCCTCTAACACCCAGGAGTGTTCCCTGCAGACCGTTGCCAAGCATAAGTAGCATCATGCCCAACATCAACGCCCACGTCTGTTTGAGTACGCTTAGCATGGGGTGGATTCTGTCATGACACGGATTGTCTTGTATGCTGTTGCCGGGCACAGGGTTGGTGCGTCAATCGCAATATCGACGCCGATGTCGTTGTTGGAACACTCCGATAGGTATAATGGTGGCCCAGATCGATGTAGGGAGGCAGCCGATCACCTTTGATGCGAGTACAAAGCGCTGATGAACAAACATGTCGACTACTATCATTTCCTTATATCGCCATGGAGTTATCTGGCAATAGGGCGTTTCAATGAGCTGAAATTACAGACGGGCATCTCGGTGGCGTATTTGCCGATTGATGTTGGTAGCACTTTTAGTGAGATGGGGGGCGTGCCGCCGGCCAAACGCCACCCGTCACGGCAACGCCTGCGTATGGATGAGCTCAAGCGCTGGTCCGATTATCTGGGCATACCCATGAATTTCACCCCGGCCTTCTTTCCGGCAGATCAGACACTGGCGGCAGCCATGGTGTACGCGGCTGACCCTGATTTGCGTGCACCTCTAAGTGACGCTCTGCTTACCGCGGTCTGGCGCGACGAGCAAAATATTGCCGACGAGGATACCCTGGCAAGCATTGCCACGGCAAGTGGCGCCGATGCCACGGCACTATTGTCAGCGGCCTCTGATCCGTCCATGAAGGAGACACTGATGAGCACGACCAAAGAAGCTCATGAAAAGCAGGTCTTCGGTTCGCCCACTTACGTGTACAACAACGAGATTTTCTGGGGGCAGGATCGTCTGGATTTTCTGGAGAGAGCTCTACAGGGCTGATTTTCGACTGACGTATAGGTGTGACAAGCTAGCACTTATGATCCTGTTCTGTCAGCGCAGTCCCTGATTTGTTAGATCCTTTGAGGCTACTGCCTCTAACAGGCCGTGATACAACGGTATTGAGATACACCACAGAAGGAAGATAACACCATGAAACTATCATTGCGCACACCTTTGTATGCGCTGGTCGTGGCTTCGACACTGGCTGCAACGTTACCAGTGACTGCTGCTGCGGAAACCTTTGCCTGGGCAGGCACCACGGATCCACAAACGCTTGACCCACATGCTGTCAATACCGCCCCTGTTTTAGGCTTTTTGAACAATGTCTATGAAGGTCTTGTGCGACGTAACAAGCAGATGCAGGTTGAACCGGCGCTTGCCACCTCGTGGGAGACGCTGCCCGAAGGTGGTTGGCGATTTACCTTGCGCGAAGGCGTAACGTTCCATGATGGCAGCACATTCAATGCCGATGATGTTCTTTTCTCTTATGAGCGTGCATCATCCGAGGCAGCTGACACACGTTCATGGTTTGCGCCGGTGAGTGAGGTTCGCATCATTGATGATTACACCATCGACTTTTTGACCAAAGCGCCTAACCCCCTGTTTCCAAGTTCCATTGCCAACTTCATGATCATGGATCGTGACTGGACTGTAGACAATGAAGCACAGCTACCGTCAAAAGAGGCAGAAAATCACGCCACGCGTAATACCAATGGCACGGGAGCTTATCAGCTGACCCGACGAGACCCCGGTGTGCGAACTGAACTAGAACCCTTTGACAATTGGTGGGACACCAATGAGTCCAATATCACCAAGGCCGTTTTTACACCTATAGGTCAAAGTGCGACTGGAATGGCCGCCCTGTTATCTGGCGAAATTGACTTTATCTCACCCATTCCCCTGCAGGATGTACCACGCATGAAAGAGCGCGACGGCTTTACTGTGCACGAAGGTATCGAGGCGCGCATCATCATGTTCGGCTTCAAGCATGATGGTGAGGCGCTGATGTTTTCGGATGATGTGAGCGGCAAGAATCCGTTTCAGGATGTGCGCGTGCGCACTGCAGCCTATCAGTCAATTGATGTGGATACCTTGATTGACAAAATCATGCGAGGTAACGCCCAGCCTGCAGCCCAGCTGGTATCGCAGAGCATGAATGGATACAGTCAGTCACTTGGCGAACGTCTGCCTTATGACCCCGATGCGGCAAAAGCCTTGCTGGCCGAAGCCGGCTACCCGGATGGCTTCAGTTTCGGTTTGCAATGCCCGAATGACAGATACATCAATGATGAGTCTATCTGCAAAGCGGCAGCATCCATGATGGCAAAAGTGGGTCTCAACGCCAAGCTTACGTCAATGCCTGTAAGAAACTACTGGCCGGAACTTCGCGAAGACAAGTTCGACATGTATCTTCTGGGTTGGTCACCGGGTACGTTTGATGCTGAGCATCCGATTCGTTTTCTTGCGGCTACACCCGATGAGGAAGCAAAACTGGGCAGCTGGAATTTTGGTGGGTTTTCAAACGCCCGCGTGGATGAATTACTACCCATGATTCAGACTGAACTTGACGAATCGAAACGCCAGAGCATGGTTGATGAAGTGCACGCGGTTCTACAGGATGAGCGAGCATATATCCCGCTTTATGTGCAGCCACTGATATGGGCATCTAAGGATAATATTGAGCTTACGCAACGCAGCGATAACTTTTTCATCTTGCGTTGGGTAACAGTCAACTAACAATTCGTATCACACGTCCTATGTGTTGACGTTTGAAGAGCTTGCCTGTTGCAGGCAAACTCTTCGAGCAAACGAACGAAAGTAGTTAGGAGCTACTGCCATAGCCATAGCCATAGCCATAGCCTTTGCTACTGCTACTGCTACTGCTACTGCTACTGCTACTGCTACTGCTACTGCTACTACTAATGCTGATATTTGTATTCGATCAATAGCGCGGTCTTTGACGCTAGCGTTTGGCGTGAGTCGATTGTCGAAGGTGTATTCTCACACCTGCACCAAGCCCCCAATCCCCTTCGTGCTCTACAGCTGTGTAGATACTGAATCGCTTGTAGGCATAAACGATACCGGCGGCAAAATAAGGGACATAATCCTGTTCATATCGATAGAACGCAGATTGCGCCACGCTGTTGAGTTCAACCGTGCGGCGCTGTCGCTGATAGCTGGCCCCAAGACCGACGTACACATTGGTGCCGTTTTCAAACGGCGCAACTACCGGACTCAACAGCAGCGCAATTGAAACATTCTTGTCCTGTAGTTCTGCGTTGGCCTGAATTCCGCTCACGACAATATTGCTGTCAACATCACGCCTAGCGCTATGACTTGAGAGACGTAACGTTGGTGCATAATGACGCCATGTGGGCAAGTCAGATATATATAGCCCACCGCCTTGCACGTCACCGGATACGTCCACCTCTTCATTCAATGCGATACCTTCACGGCTACCATCCACATTCTGCGTATCGACAAACACAACCAGGTGTCTGTTGATAACAGGCAGTGACAAACGGGCACCACTACCCAGTGTGTCGTCATTGACTCTTGCCCCAAGGTCGAGTGATAGATAGTCAAATTGCCCGGGTACATTTGCCTGTCCATCAATGAGGTCGTAGGCATCGGCCAGCAACGGATTGCTGAAGCTCAATACTGCACCGATACAGGCCAGCGTTTTAAGAGTTTTCAACGTCCTTATAACGTTGTGCAGTGGATCGGGCTGGGGTTGCATGGTTCAGGGTCCGTTGTAAACTATGCGCAGACGCATTGTGTTTGTTACTGGAATTGTAGCGTACCAGCGTTCGCACAGCCTATCTTGTCGAGGATAAAAATTGTTATGCACCTACCGCCAAACACCTATGTATATAGGCTTATTTGCTTTAAAGCCCGGATGCTACAGGTGTTTGATGTAAGCGCATCCAGGGTGGTTAACAAGCGCCTGCAACTGTGCCACGTGACGCTTTTGTTTGCTGTTCTATTGGCTGGTGTAGTGTTTTACGCAACGTACAGAACAGCTAAGCCCCCGTGGTTTCTGTATGAATTTGTGTTGCTGAACAACTATTTTGATCTTGCATCGTGGGTAATAATGCCGCTAGTTCCTCAGTGGTTCCTGGCTAGTGCACCCTCGCTCCTGTGTGGATTGGCTGTTGTTTTTTTCGTGGCATTACTGACGCCAAAGACTCGTAGTTCAGGCTTCGTGGCAATAGCAATCTGCGTGGGAACCTTGTTGTTATTGGAAGTTTGCATTGGCTTTTTCAGCTGGCTGGATATTTTTGCAACACTTGCAGGTGTCTTTGTTGCCTTGCTCACGTTGCAAGTTACAAAGCAATTGGCAGGTGATAGTCGCAAAGGTTCTTTGGCCTTTCAGGCAACAAGTCAGCCAACAGTGGATGCAGGCGAACCGGCACGAGTATCAGCTAGCCGTTCGGTAACTGTGTTTCCAGGTGTTATCGCATCAGCGTTTGCTTCCATGCTGGTTTTAGGCTCAAGCTGGGACAATGGCAATTTCAGTAGCGAGTGTGCACGCTACAGCGAAGAGGGCTACTGCGAAGAATACAAACAGGCGGCATCGCCGGTATACATGAGTTACGGCGCACTTAGAGCGGCGTTTGATATAGAAGCTGCACGACCGCCGGACAGGATAGGGCGCTTGTACTTGTATGAGGATCTGGTTTTGCTCAATGAGGTCAATGAGGGTATTCATATCATTGACAATTCAGATCCAACGGCACCGGTTAACAAGGCGTTTATACGCTTGCCTGGCAACACCGAGATTGCAGTTCGAAGTAACTACCTCTATGCAGACAGCTATGTTGATCTGGTAACGCTGGACATTGCTGATCCGGAAAATATTGTGTTGATAGGTCGTGAACAGGATATATTTCCGTTTGATGAGTACCAGAATATTCCCCAGAACATCACCTTTGGCAGAACCGGGGTGGATCGTGATCTCGGGGTTGTTGTTTCTTACCGGGTTGCAGGTTCATGAGCATGAAAATCGTGTCTACGTATGTCATTCGTTGTTGTTTATCAGTGGCGGCCATGCTGCTAGTGGGCTGTGCTGACGGACAATCTGATGGCAGTACCGGTGCAAATGGCAGTGGTCAGAACCAGACGGGCACAGCAGGTTCAACGGCGCGCATGGTTATCGACGGTGACTACCTGTATGCCATTTCCGGGGAAACAATCCAGCTGTTCGATATCACCCAACCATCCACACCGGTGCCGTGGACGCAGGTGGTTATCGATTGGAATATCCAAACACTGTTCCCTTATGAGAACTATTTGCTGGTAGGTGCTGCGGATGGCATCCACATACTGGACAACAGTGATCCTGCATCACCACAGTATGTGGGTGATTTTCAACATGCCGTTACTCGCGATCCGGTGGTGGCGCAAGACGATGTAGCTTACGTCACACTGCGACGTGATGACACTCAAGTGGCCAACGGCATTGTCAATCAGCTGAATGTCATTGATATCAGCGATGTAAGCAATCCTCAACTGGTGCAAACTCAGAACCTTCAGGGGCCTTCGGGTCTTGCGGTTCAGGGCGAGCGTTTGTATGTCTGTGACGGGCGTGCAGGACTTAAGATATTTGATATCACTGAGCGTTTTTCACCTGTAGCCAATCAGGTTCTGTCAAATATTGAATGTGATGATGTCATTGCGACGTCCGACACCTTGCACGTGATAGAGCGCAGCGCATATTCTCAATATAATACAAGTCTGACACAAAGGCCTCAATTGATGAGCAGCATCTCGCGTGAACCTGTCATTTATCTAGTTGATCGCTAATACGTGTACGCTGTGGATCGTGTTCATTCTGAAGCTCGGGTGCACGTCATGGGCTTGTAGGCTGATTACGCGTGATCAGACGCTGATTTGCACGTTAGCTGCGAGAGTGGTCGGGTTTAGTTGCAAATTGTCGATTACCAGTAAACTGAATGGCAATATCAATGCACAATGCCACGACAATAATACAACCACCAAGCATCGCTTGTGGTGGCAAGTCTGTGCCAATCAACACTGCTGCAGAAATAACAGCTACAACTATCTCTGACATTGTCAACAAGGCGGCAGTGGGTGCCGGGATTCGTCTGGCTCCCCATATTTGAGCCAACATCGCCGGATACAGGGCCAGCATACCAAAGCCTACGGCCACCGCCACGATGGCCAGCCCTTGAGTCTGTGATTCAATGTCTGTAACAGTTATTGGATAGTCGGCAACAAGGGCACCTGGCAGGTTAAACATCCATGCTGCAATCAGTGAAAGCACCAACGCGCTGGCGATCGCAACAAGACTTCTGGAATAGGCTCCGCCGCGCATGTTTCCATGAAGCAGGCTCAGACTAACACCCCAGCAAAACCCAGAGGCGATCGCACACCAGTCGCCAAGTGACTTGGGGACAGGTAGTGCGTTATCTATACCCAGAAGTAACCACAGGCCGACGAAAGCAATAAGAATGACCAGCAGACGGTTCCCGGTTAGGGGTTCGCCATAAATCAATCGCGCAGACAGTGTTGTCCATACTGGCAGGAGATAGAACAGGAAAATGGCCCGGATGACATCCGTGTGAACAATTGCAACAAAGTACAAGTTGGTTGCAAGACCCAGTGCCAGTCCGGCTTTCCATGTATCAGGCAGGGCTAGATCCTTGAGTTCACCACGAACCGTAGCGAGTATCGATGCTGGCAAAACGGCTGTTGCCATGACCAGTGACAGGGCCCACAGAGCGCTGATACCCAACGAATCCATATAACGAAGGGGGATCCAGAACAGGCCCCACACAGAAGCACCAGCGAACACGGCAATCGCACCAGCTCTGTCTGTCATTGTGTATCCTGTTATGGCTGTAGTGTTTTCGCAGTCAGTGTACAGGGCTGCGATATAACGTTTCTATTGATGAACTTATTAGAGGATTCGACATGGATTTATTGAAGATGGGCCAAGAGCTTCTAGGCGACAAGCTTGGTGATGCGGGTGGCATTATGGAAGCACTGTCAGGTCTGACCAGTGGTGAAGGTCTCGATG
>CAYGSW010000232.1:0-9065 GCA_964352535.1 uncultured Granulosicoccaceae bacterium
AATATTTCGGGTTGACGGACTACTAGGAGGCTGTCCGAGAATAAGCTGATCGTACGGAAGGCGCCATATTTCGGCGGGGCTGCCTCCAGCCAGCTTTCCGCGTAACAACGGCGAATTGAACAACCATTCACCTCAATTGACGCGAAAATCTGACTCGAACGCTCACACTTTCGCGGGGCCCTCTTCGGCTTCGATCGTTATTCTCGGACAAGCTCCCAGCGACGTTAATGCCTCGATCTTGTTACCGTGTTACTTGCCCGTTAATCCAAACGAGGTTCATCCCGGTTAAGGGATTTTTCCACGCAATCTAAGAGTTTGGCGGGACACGGCAGCGTCCATACCACAAGTGGTCACTGAACGTTGTCCTTGATGGGTCTGCCTGGAACGCGTTGTCGAACAATATACTATCCGGCATAGGAAGCTACCCCTCGTCAGCGTCTTCGCAAAGCTCAACAAAGCGTTGTTTTTGACACCGGCTGAGCGGGGCGATGCAGTGATTGTCCGGCGTCAATTACTTTGAACGGCCAAGATCTTTGTCGCCGAACACATGCACCTTCCAGCACATCCGGCTCCGCAGTCAAGCATGGCTCATGGCCGTCACAACATCACGACAACTGGTGACGTTATATTTTCTGAGAATGAGGTAGTTTTGTTTATCGACGCAGTCAGCTGGCTTCAAGGTTGGATTCTTGACCGTGCGGACACGGCAGAATTGGTTCTTGAACAAGATGGAGTCTACTATTGGAAAGTAGAGTATTGGAAAGTAGAGTATTGGAAAGTGGAGTCATCTGCCACTGCGCGAATAGGTCAAACTGATCAATAAGCGATTAACAGGCCACTTCAACTGTTAAGCCATCTGGAGAAAAACCGCAAGATCCTCAAGGCAAATCCGCTGCGATCAATTAGTAGTCTCCGTCAACCCCACAAGATAATAAAACCTACGGTAAAGATATACAGTAACCGTGCTCAATACTGGCGCATTTGTTTCCAGCATTAGAATCTGGAATGCACCGTTTCAGTCGATTCTCCCAAATTGCCTCGCAATCGCTTCGAACAACCGCGCAACGGCTTCAGCACCGGGGTCAATGACGCCAGCAAGCTGCTCAGAGCTCAGATAAGACGAGCGGCCCGCATGGGCTTCAGTCATACTCGCCGTACTGACAGCGCCTTTGCGTGCCGCTTCAGCAGCTTCGGCAAAACCTGCTTGTAGTCGACTGAGGGCTGGTTCCAAAGCATCTACCATCGTGCGGTCGCCAATTTGAGCTCCTCCAACCTCTTTCAAGCGTGCCAAACCTATATTCAAAGCGCTTATCAGGTCGTGACCACTTGACATGGCGTCACCGGTTGCAGAAAAGAAGATAGCAAGCAGAATACCCGAGGAGCCCCCCATCGTCTGGCTGAGCTGCTGTCCCAGAGCCTGACAGAGCGAGGTAGCGTCAGCGAGTGGAAGTCGGTCTATGCTGTCAATCATCGCCCGGGCTGCAGTTGCTAGCGTTGTACCGGTATCACCGTCGCCCGTTTTCGCGTCAAGCGCGTTGAGATCAGATTCAGCTGATATGAACACCTGGCAGCATTGTGTCAAAAACCGCGCAGTTTCCGGATGATCAGAGGATGGATGTTCAGAAACCAGCAACCTCTCCGGCAGTGGTTTCGACGCTACCCGAACCAGTGGTCTGAGCCCTGGCCAAGCATTGGGCGATACTGGCAATGCCAAATGCGCTTCATCCTGTTCGCTGATGGGATAAAGTGAGATCGAAAATCCATGCATGTCCAGTGCGGTCATCATTGCTGCCGGTCCGACAATATGAGATAGGTGATTTCCAATCTCTGAATTAATAAGTTCTTTCGTAAGTACAGACATTTCAAGGTCTGTTGCACCGCCCAGGTTGTTAATCAGCGCGACGTACTTGCCACCTTTTAATGAGTGTTTCAGTTTACTGACCGCGTCGGAAATGGCCTGCTTTGCACCAAGATAGGGTATGTGCTCCGCGCCAGCCTCACCATGAATGCCAAGTCCCAGTTCGATTTCATTTGGAGCAATACGATCTTCCTTTGTAGAGCCGGGCACAGTACATGTATCCAATGACATGCCAATTGTCATCACACTGGACTTCACGCGATTAGCGGCGGAAGTCACATCTTCCAATGTACCGCCCGATTCAGAGACTGCACCGGCAATTTTATGAACAAATAGTGTCCCGGCAATGCCACGCGGTTTGCTCAACTCGGGAAGCGATATATCGTCTTCCACTATGATCATATTGACTTTAATTCCAAAGGCTCGCGCACGCTCTGCTGCAAAACCAAAATTCAGGCGATCACCGGTATAATTCTTGACAATAAGCAGACAGCCAGCTGGCCCCGTGACCGATAGAATCCCTGCTAGCACAGCATCAACTGAGGGTGATGCAAAGACATCGCCACAAACAGCTGCTGTCAACATCCCTTCACCAACAAACCCAGCATGCGATGGCTCATGTCCCGACCCGCCACCGGAAATTACTGCAACTTTGGTGTGGTCCCAGTCCGCGCGCACGACCACACGAATGTGCGGAAACCCATCCAAACGCACCAGACTCCCGCCCGATGCGGAAACAATCCCTTCTACGGCGTCTTGAACGATGTCTTCTTTTGAATTAAAAAAATGATACATTTTATTTTAGCGCCGCTATCTTCCAGACATAGTTGGGGGCCTTATATAGTTGGAGGCCTTATGGTGGGTCTATGGAGTTTGGATTAAAATGCAGGGCAGGACGATAGACGCATCCTCCCGCCCAACATTTTAGTTGATTGCGCTGTTATAGAAATTTTGCTCAACATCATCCATGTCAATAGATGCCAGATCATCAGGCAGTTCGTAACCTGCCGCATCAGCTTTGACTTTTTCTTTATCGAAGTTATTACCTTCAGCGATGAAATCGTTGAGGACGTAATCCTCAGCGACTATATCGCTCGACAACAAACCAATTTCTTTTTGTATATCGAAAAACCGCTGGAATCCAGCGATGTCGTGTTCGCCCCAGCCAACACGGTTAGACATGTCACCTTTGAACGTGCGATGAATCTGCATTAAACTCTCGACACCTGCCCGTGCACCGAATCCTTGCTTTGTTGCTGGTAACGCCTTAAAAACTATATCAGTTGCTGCACGCGGATTCTGCTCTGCAAATTCGTGGGCCATGGCCATTCCTTTTACATATTTCTGTAAGAATATGTTGCGGTCCGGATCGTCGACATCCGCTTGACGCACCACCTGAGAATTTGAAGGCAATGGCGAGCCACGCATTCCCATCCAGTAGTCGAATTTCTGATTATTTTTTTCCAACAGAGCACGTAGTCCCTCCCAGGCCAGACAAGCATCACCTACACCACTGGCCAACGCGGCGGTCCAGTTTGGAAAGCCTGCTTCTACATAATTGATCTTTGAAACATCCACCCCTACGGATTTAAGCATTGGATCGGCAATAGATTGCCAGGCCGCAGAGCCGAGTAGAACCGTCTTGCCTTCAAGCCCTTTCAAGTCTGTCATGCCTTCGCCTTTTCGGAAAGCGATATTGAAAAGGTCAAGATATCCTGTTCCAAATATTGAAACCAATCCCATTCCGGACTCAATTGAATTGCCTAGAATGCCCGGTGCCGGAAAACCCATATCGGCTTGACCAACTGATACGAACTGGACAACGGCAGTGCCGCCTGGGGGGCCTGGCTCTAACTTAAGCTCAACTCCCAGATCGCCGAAATAGCCCATCGCTTGCGCAACCCATATGGCGTAGTCATCCATAACCTCAATGGTGCCGCGCGGTGATATCCAGGTGTGCACATCTGAATACGGTTCGGCGTTCGCAACCATGGGTGACATAAGACCGCTACTACCAACGGATAGGGTAACAATGCCTGCACTGCTAACCTTCAAAAACTTCCGACGGGATGCACCAGCCTGATCAATAATGCTTGTCATAATCATCTCCTCAATAATTCCACTCTTTTTAATATTAAGAGGCGACCCGCTGAGCGGTAGCGCAGGTCACTTAGACCTAACCTCATTGAGGCTAACTTTCCCAACCAGCGAGTTTCTTACCCAACCAGGAAAAGAACACGTAAATCATAATTCCCATTATCGCGAGAATCAGAATCACTGCAAAAAATTCTGCAGTTCGCAACGTGGAAGAAAATGTTGTCAACCTACTGCCAAGACCAAATCCACCACCAGACATTTCGGCGCCAATAGCCGTGATAACAGAAAAAATTGCACCCATCATCAATCCGACGATGATCATTGGCATCGCCATGGGAATACGAATTTTAGTAAATATCTGAAAAGTCGATGCGCCGTAAGATCGGGCAAGTGCGATCTTTCCATGATCTACCCGGCGAAAGCCTGTCGCTGAATTGATCATCACCATGGGTCCTGCTGCCAGAGCAACAGCGATGATGCGCGGAGCATAACCAAACCCGAAGTTCAGGATCAACAGCGGAACCAGGGCTAACATCGGTGTCGTGACCAATAACAGAATGTAGGGAGTAATTATTTTCTCTACAAAAGGAAATTGAGTTATGGTTGCCGCCAGAATCATACCTATTGTCGCACCGATGGTGTAACCCACGCCCAATTCCACTAGCGTGTGTCCAAGGTGTGGGGCAATCTCATCAAAGTGAACAAACAGAGCCGTGACAATCGCTGAAGGTGTAGGCATCACAAATTCCTTGACATCAAACACTCTCAGCAGAACTTCAGCGCCTCCGATGATGAACACCGCTACAGCAATAACAGCAAGCGCCTCTCTCATGTTTTGAATACCGGGCGCACCACCAAGCCCGCCCACGGCGCCTATACCCGCGCCCTGTTCGTCTATATTGGCTGTAGTTCCTGCAACAGGAATTATATCGGGTGTGTTTTTCGCGCTCATGATATACCTATTATGTAGCCACTGACGACTTAGGTTGATGTTGAATTTCTGCCTTGATCTCGTTTACAAGATCGAAAAATTCCTTGCTTTGCATAAGCTCCAAGGATCTTGGGCGATCAAATGGCACTTCAAATACCTTGTGAATTCGGCCTGGACGCGCACTCATCACATACACTTTGTTGGAAAGGAACACAGCCTCCTGAATGCTATGTGTGACGAGGACTATCGTCTTTCTGGTCTCTTCCCAAATCTCTTCCATAAGAAGATTCATTTCGTCTCTTGTAAATGCATCCAAAGCGCCAAAAGGCTCGTCCATCAGTAAAACGTCAGGATCAGATGATAGTGCACGTACTATCGACGCACGTTGTTGCATTCCGCCAGATAACTCGCGTGGCATCTTGGGGCCAACTCCCTCAAGACCAACTCGGCTCAGAAGTGTTTCAATTTTGTGCGTATCTGGTTTGTGTTTTCGAATCTCGAATGGAAATTC
Source organism: uncultured Granulosicoccaceae bacterium (assembly GCA_964352535.1). GTDB lineage: Bacteria > Pseudomonadota > Gammaproteobacteria > Granulosicoccales > Granulosicoccaceae > Granulosicoccus. Next base: position 5,398 of record CAYGSW010000232.1, read on the forward strand.
GATATTTTTCTGCACATTGCGCCAAGGCAATAAATTGGCTTCCTGAAACATCATCCCTATGCTCGGATGCGGCTTCTCTATCTTGTCACTACCTAGGTTTATAGAACCGCCGCTTAAGGCGTGAAGACCCGCTATTGCCCATAGGAATGTGGATTTTCCGCAACCCGATGGGCCGACGATTGATACAAATTCGCCTTGAGCAATATGAAGATCAATGTCCTCTAACACACGAATCGCATTTTCACCAGCACCATAAATCTTTGTGGCACCGACAACCTCCAAAGAGCGATCGCCCACCTTATTCAACGGAGCTCTCACAGAGGCAGATCAACGAGGACGATATTCCGATGTCTTTCCTTCGAGAAAATTCAGGGTAGGCATTGTTCGATCTGTTTTTCATAATTCAGCTAGCCAGCAATTCTTTTAAATAGCGATCAACCTGTTCCATATAGCCAGGCTCGAAACCGTTCAGGCCCATGTGGCCTTCTTTACTTTGGATCACTCGAAACTCTGCTTCGGGAATTAACTTACAATCTTCCTCACACTCATGGCTTGGAAAAAAAAGATCATGACTGATCGGGATGACGAAGGTTTTCGCCTTGATTTGGCTGAGTGCTTCAGTAAGATCTGCGCCTTTATGGCGCGAAACATCGGCATGCCGCCATTTGTACATTTCACATAACAGCACGTTTGGATCCATTGGCTCAAAGTATGCTTGCATAACGCCATTGATAAAGTCATCGAGAGACGACATTCCAAGCGTAGTGTTCCAGCGCCTCTCTTGATAAAAGTCCGTGGACCAACCGAGCGTCGCTACGATTCTTGCCATTCGGTCCATTCCATTTCTTACATCAAGGCCCGAGGTATACCAGCCACCATTCCAGTTGGGATCTGATTTTATAGCGTCCTCCAGGCATTGAACAAATATCTGCTGGTGTAGTGAGATTCGTGCAGTAGCGGCGATTGGTGCAGCCCGTTTAACCATATCGCTATGCACAACAGACCATTCATACACTTGTTGGCCGCCCATAGAACCACCCACAACTAATGCCAGAGCATCGATACTAAAATGCTCAGTGATGAGTTTGTGTTGCGCAGCAACATCATCGCCAATACTTAATTTAGGGAACTTTGCCATCGCCTGAGGCGCAGGCGTATTTTGAGGCGAGGAGGATACTCCGCTACCGAGTTGGTCAACAATTATTATAAAATACCGGGATGGATCAAGTGCATGATCCTCACCCACGTAAACATCCTCCATTACTTTGCCAGTTCCCGAGAACCACGTGGTGACTAATACAGCGTTCGACTTTTCCGCATTGAGACGACCAAAAGTTCTGAAAGCTAGCTTGGCGTTACGAAGCGTTTCGCCACTCTCAAGCACTAGGTCACCAACCTCATAGAGCTCGAAATTACCTTGGGTTTCCGACTCGTAAAAAGCATTGTCTATCACGTTGTTCTCCTACTTTAATAAATCTGCGATTGCATCTACGCCAGCTTGCGCACACTGCTCATCCTCGTCACTACTAGCGCCACTCACCCCAATACCGCCAAGGACACTCCCGCTATCAGACTTTATTGGCAGACCACCAGCAAACGCGACAATACCGGGCACGAAAGCAGCCCCAGGTAAAGCGGCGTCGACACCGTCACGATTTTCGCCGAATGAAATATCCGCCATCACGCGAGTGGGCACAAAATACAGTGCAGCCGTGACTGCTTTGTTCTCTGCAATCGCAGAACACGCTTTACACGCTCCATCCTGTCTCGCCGCTGCCAATAGATGCCCGCCATCGTCAACGACGAATACATTCACGTTTGAGTAGCCGTTTGCTTTTTGATCCGCGAAACATGCGGCAATCATGGTCTGTGCCGCTTCTTGTGATAGTGTCGGGTTGTTTTCCGTTTCGATCGCCAATAACGTCGTTGAAAAAATAAGCGTTAAAACAGCAGTAACTCTGTGTTTCATTTCATTGCCCTCCGATCCTTTGGGTAATTAGGGTTACAAGATGCTACAGCGGCCATAGCATAAAGCGTGCGCTAAGAACTCGAATACGTGGGACGGCAAATTATATCAATACGCAGGGCCAAACAATCGCGAATATTCGCGATACGGGTAATATCGGGGCACGTATATGCGTGCAAAATTATTGAGCCAGGCACCCGCAGTACAATAAATCGTTTTGCCTGTAAAAGCGTTCGCAGCTGGGCTTACTGAGCATTGAGTTTGCTGATGAATCGTGCAGTGGAACCTGAAAAACGTTCATGCAGAGCCACTAAAAAGCCGCTATTCTAAGGTGGCGTTCGCAGGCAATGTCGGGCGCATGCCATCAAGAACGCCAACGCCGAAAAGCAGCTTTTAAGTGGCTCCCAGCTGGCGAGCCGCCCTGACGCTATACGCGGCGTTGTTCGCTCTCACGGTATACCCGCGATACCACTTCCAGCCAGCGCTTAGCGGATGACAGCAAGGCGGTTCGCTGAATGAACCTTTAATAAATTCCACTAGCTTTTACAGATATTGGTATTAGCCAACAGGCTTATTAAAGCGGAGGTGTTAGAAACTCCAGCTTTTTTTCTTATACTCCTTAGCTGATGATCTACTGTAGAAAAAGACCTTCCGCGAATTCGCGCAATTTCTTTATAACTTAACCCCTGCGCAACCAGCTTTACAACCTCAGTTTCAGCAACGGTTAACATCCACTCAGAATACGTTGCAGAATTGGCTGTATAGCGTTTTTGGTGATCAACGTCTTTTTGATAACTATTGCAGTTTGAACAATCCTGCTCCGCGATCTCTTTGGCGAGTGAAATTATCGGGCTCAACACATCAGCTACCGATAACTCAAAACAATCTAATATGACAGACTTCCGGGGTGCCAAATGCTCGGTCCAATCAGCGCATATCAGACCGTAACTTCCATGTCTGCCTCGAAGCGCAGCACCAAATTTGGATTTCGTTTTCGCACCCGACATTCTCTGTCGCAAGCGATGAGTCACTCGACGATCTTGCCTGATATCTGCAAAGATAATCGGTCGCTCATCCAGCCACATAGCTTGCATAACAGGATCTTGATTGTAGACTGCTGAGCCACCAAAGGAAGGGACATCGTAGTTAGAATTTTTTGCCTCGGCGAAGCTAGGGTAATATTCTTTAGCCTGGGGTGCTCCAAATCCGGCATCAACTCTATGGCAGCCAAGTTGTGACTGCAACCACTCAGTAGCGATATTCCAACACGAAGGCAGGTCATCGATAGACAGGAGCATGTGCGCAGCGAGATCACGTGCAGGTTTGTGGCGTATGGAGGGACGATCAAGAAGCTCTACGCGCAGACGGCGTTGTGCCGAATAAACATCGCCACAAAAAGCAGACGCAAACATCGGACCTTTTAGCACACCTAATACTCCCAGCTCAAAATCGCGAATAAATCATGACAATATCGGTTCAGCTGCCTGATTACAAATATTACAGCAGACTGGAAATATTTTGCAGAAAGTGGTTTCGTCTGTCTCGTATGATGTCGTATTTTACTAGGCTAATTATCTATGTAACAGCCCTATATTATCTTTTCGTGATCGACCTTCACCCACAGCCTCTTGAGAGGCTGTCCAAGAATAAGCTGATCGTACCGAAGGCGGCCCCCCGCGGGGGGGGGGGGGGGGGGGGGGGG
>CAYGSW010000233.1:0-9048 GCA_964352535.1 uncultured Granulosicoccaceae bacterium
GCCGGGAAAAAACTAATCAAACCAACTCATGATGCAAGGATATACGCCACACGCTTCAGACCGGCACAAAACCACAATTGTGTCAACACAACTAGTAGTCCGTCAACTACCCTTACACTGCAACATTCAACTAAATCGCAATCAGGATAAACACCTTTGTTTACGGAATCCCAACATGCCGACTGGCGAGCAAAGGCGCTCTCTATGGAATCAGCCATCGGCAAGACTGTCATCGGTCAAGCGGCACTCATTCGACTCATCAACGTTGCGCTGTTTGCGCGAGGTCATGTACTGCTCGAAGGTGATGTCGGGGTTGGTAAAACAACTGTCCTACGGGCATTCGCTCAATGCGTCGGCGGCGACTTCGAACGTGTCGAAGGCACTATCGACCTCATGCCAAACGATCTTGTCTATCACACCTATGTCAACGCCGACGGTCAGCCGCGAATCGATCCGGGGCCGCTGTTGCGCCACGGCGAAAAACTCACCACTTTTTTCTTCAATGAAATAAACAGAGCGCGCCCGCAAGTGCAGTCACTGCTACTGCGGGCCATGGCTGAACGAACCGTGTCAGCCTTCAACCGACAATATGATTTCCCGCACCTCACCGTTTTTGCCGATCGTAACAAGGTAGAAAAGGAAGAAACGTTTGAACTTGCTGCCGCAGCAAGAGATCGCTTCATGTTTGAACTGAACATGGCCACACCGCTTGATCCCGAAGTACGTCGTGCGTTGCTGACGCAAACGCGATACCACAATGCTGATACTCTGATCGATACGCTCGACAGCGGGGTCTGTGATGGCTATCAGCTCAATCATGTTGCAGCCGAAATACAAACGCTGGTTAGCACCAGCGATACCATCGAACAATACCTGCTCGATCTGTGGAAGGCCACATCGACACCCACTGATTACGGTATCGAGATAGAGGGAGTTGATATGCATCGCCTGGTGCTGGCGGGTGCAAGTCCACGCGGCATGAGCGCACTCACACGCGCAGCCAGAGTGGTCGCCTGGCTGGATGAGAGAACGTATGTGACACCTGAAGACGTGCAGGCGGTTCTGCCTTCAGCTCTGGGTCATCGTGTGTTCTTTTCGCCCATCTATGAGCTCCGTCGCAACGAGATTGCTACAGCATTCACGCAAGCTCTGATGGACAGGGTTGTCTCGCCACGGTGATGATGGACGCTGAAGAATTCGTCTATCGATTGCCGGGCTCTTCAGCTGGCAATCGACCAGGAGCACATCGTGGTCATAGCCGAGGCTCAGGTATGAGTTTTGCGGCACATGCCCGGCTGTTTGATCAGCCCGACCCAAGGCGACTAGACCTGCGTGCAAGCATTACGGACGTCCGCGGTGATTGGCTGGTTCGCACCTACCTGCAACCGGCTTCCATCACCGTTCACGTTATGGTGGATATATCTGCATCGATGTTTTTTGGACAACCCGGCAAGCTACACATCGCTGCGCAGTTTCTGCACAGCCTTGGCATCAGCGCACACACGTATGGAGACGCGTTGAGCCTGCTACCGTTTGATGAGCAATTCAGGGAAGATCTCTACATGCCACCCAGACGAGGGCGAGCTGTGGGGGCATTGATGGCGGACACCATTTTGCAGGCAACTTCTACAACAACGGTGCAACGAAAATCGCATGTTCATAGCCTGAATGAGTCCGCATTTGAAACTGCAGTCAGTAGGCTTGAAGGTACAACCGGCATGGTGTTCTTATTAAGCGACTTTCACTGGACGTTCCATAAGCTGGATACTGTTCTGGACAAACTCTCAGGCGCAACGCTTGTGCCTGTTGTCATATGGGATAAAGCCGAAGTAGTACCCCCTGAGGCCGGACAGCTTCTGTATGCCCGTGGCCTTGAAAGTCAGACAAGACGTCAGCTCTGGATCAGCGAGAAAAAACGCAAGCAGTGGCTGGATAAGGTTCAAGAGCAGCGCCAACAACTCACCGAGCTGTTTGCAAGACGCAATAGTGCACCGTTTTTCATTGAGACTGAGTTTAATGCTGAACGCTTGTCGCGGTACTTTATGGAGCACGTATCGTGAAAAATGCCAGCAGAACAGGTCTGGTCGTGAGTCTCCTTACGCTGTCCGTTATCGCAACAGCAGACTCACTCAACTCCATTAAAAATCCCTCCAGAGCATTTGGCTATACGTTGGGTGATGTACTGGAGCAGAAGATACCCTTGTCCATTGATGGTACGGTAGAGACACTTCAGCTACTTCCTCCTGAGCAACGTGAAGGACGCTGGGTGACGCGCAGTGCAGTCTCGGTCAGTCCGGATAATCAGTGGCTGACCCTTCAGTACCAGATAATCAATGCCCCAACCGATGTGCGTGTCATTACCCTGCCCTCACTGACACTGGCTACCGACAATGAGCTGAGCATCGATGTTCCGGCCTGGTCTTTCAGTGTCGCGCCTTTGCTACCAATGGCATCCGATGCTGATGAACAACTGCCTGTCTTACAACCTGACCAGCTGTCGCAGCCTCCGACATCCACATCACTCTGGAGCAGACTCACGATGCTTGTGGCGGGTCTATTGTGCTGGCTCTCGGTGTGGCTGGGTTGGTGGCTCTGGAGAAACTGGCGTGAAGCTCACGCATTGCCTTTTGCCAACGCCTATCGCACTGTGCGCACTGTTGGATCAACTGCCGGCATCGAAAACAATGCCGGTTGGCTGGCCATGCATAATGCGTTCAATCAAAGCGCCGGGCGCAGTATCATCAACAGCACCGTAAGCGAGTTGAGTCAGAACTGTACCTGGCTGAAACCGTTTGAATCAGAAATAAGCACCTTCTACACACTATCTTCCACGCGCTTTTTTGCACCTGATTCACAACCCGAGTCTTTTAACCTCACCGATTTTTCCAAACGGTTGTTTGAGGCTGAGAAACGCCACACAACCAAGATCTCCAACAGCACCCGTCTTGTTCAGAGTGCCTCATGAGTCTGTCGGATCTGCTCCAACTGGACTTCGGATTACCTTGGGCTCTGCTCTTACTGCCGTTGGCACTTATGCCGTTTTTTGAACGCCAACGTGACAGCATAGGTATCCCTTCACTGCTCTGGCTGCCGCCGGATACATGGGGACCAACACTGCGCAAACTATCAACCGGTGTTGCAGCACTGTGTCTTGCTGCACTGATTATCGCACTGGCCCAGCCGGGTTCATCACAAACCTATGCAGAACGTATCGGACGTGGCGCAGAACTGTCGATTCTGATGGACAGAAGTGCCAGCATGGACGCCGAAGTGAGGCGACACCAATTGAAACCTGGCGAACAGGCGCGTGCCAGTGTGTCAAAGAATCAGGTGGTAAGACAGGCCTTGTCATGGCTAGTAAACACGCGGCCTGACAACCGATACGCTCTGACGTTGTTTAACGTTGCCGCTATTCCTGTTGCACCGTTCAGCGATGATGAAAGACTTATCCTGGCAGGCCTTAATGCCAGCGGTGTGGGACGCGGCCCCAACAAAACCAATATGGGCCTGGCGCTGGTGTCGGCGATCGGGCAGTTTGATGATCGAAGCTACACCGGTAGCCGTGCCATTCTACTGGTATCCGATGGCGGGGCCAGACTTGATGACACAACCCAGCAACAGATACGCGAAGGTCTGACTCGCAATAACATCAGTCTGTACTTCATATACATCCAGAGCAGTAAAAATAGTCCGGATCTGGAAACTGTCGGGCCAGACGCCGATGACGTGGTCGAGGAAATCGCACTGCATCATTTTTTTCAACAGTTGGGCACAGACTATCGGGTGTTTCAGGCCAACGATCCGGAATCAATGAAAGAGGCCGTGCAGGAAATTGACCAGCAACAGAACCTGCCCCTTCGTTACATGGAACAAATTCCCAGAGTAGATTACAGCCACTGGTTCTATATAGCAGCGCTAGCCTGCTGCCTGGTGCTGGTCACGCTGACAGGCTTCAGGGTGCACACCTTATGATTACACGGCGAAGTGCTCATCAATTATTTGCAGTAACCAGCGTGATTCTGGCAGGGGTAATTGCGTGGCATGGTCTGGCGATACGCCACAATCAGCAACTGACACAGGCTATCAACGCTATTCCGGAATCTGTAGCAACAGTTGATGAGCTCAATCTACCAGAGCGCTTGCTAACCCATCCAGCGGTGCAGCTAAATCTCGGTAGTGCTCTGGCGAACGGGGCTAATCTGGAGGAGTCTGAACGTGTATTGAATACCTTGATCAACCACGGTGATGACTCTTCGATACGAATCAAGGCCCAATACAACCTTGCCAGTGCTTATCTGCGTGAAGCGTTAAAAAGTGGAACTCAACCCTCCAGTCAGACGTTACCGATGGTAGAACTTGCCAAACAACGTTACCGCGAATTGTTATTCGAAGCACCAGCCCACTGGTCAGCACGCTATAACCTTGAACGCGCACTACGCATGGCGCCGGAGGGGTCAGATCGCGGTGAGGGCGCTCGTGTAGAGCCAGTAAAGAGTGTAGATGTCATCGTTCCGGGATTTGAAAAAAAGGATCTGCCGTGACGCCGCTCACATTTGCAAAAAGACTTGGCAGCCTACCCAATCTGCCCGTCATGATGGCCGCTGTGCTTCTGTTGCTCACCCTCGCACTCAAGCCAATAACGATAGAGCGCAACGTGTACTCATTCCAGATTGGCTTTGATATCTCTCAAAGTATGAATGTCAGTGACGTCAACATAGACGGTGACGTTATCACCAGACTTGAATATGCGAAGGCTATGGCAGCAGGTTTGTTGCAGAACCTGCCGTGCGGCTCACACGTAGGCTGGAGTGTGTTTACAGGACGGCGAACGCTCACGCTGCTTACACCGCTTGAAGTCTGTACGCACTACGATGGGTTAATGGCCTCGCTGGCTAATGTGAATGGCACCATGCGTTGGAATAACGGCAGTAGCATAGGCAAGGGAATACACCAGATAATGCGTGCAGCAAATGAGTTCAGCGATACCACATCCGTCATATTCATGACGGATGGACAGGAAGCACCACCTCTGGAACAAGGTCAACGTGGCGTACCTGACACCGACAAATTCGAGGTCAAGGGTATTCTGGTGGGCGTCGGAGGGACACGGTCTGTTCCGATTCCCAAAACCGACCTTCAGGGTAATTCGATAGGCTTCTGGAGCGCAGCCGATGTTGTGCAGCGAGTCAATACAGACGGCATCGCAGGTGGCGAGGAACTATCCAGACGTGACGATCAGAGGTTGCTCACCCTGGCCCGGCTAACGAAACTGGAATTTCTGGTGCTGGACTCATTTGACGATCTGGCCAGGCTGTCCAGGAATGAGGCTTTTGCAACTCGCAGGAATACGCTGACAGACATTCGGTGGCTACCGGCGTCTATCGCCTTGATCTTGTTACTAATGCACGTTTTGCCTCGTTACAACGACATCAAGATTATAAGTAAGGCTATAAGTCATAAAGCTTTAAGGCCATAAGGCCCTCACTCAAGTAATCTCGTAAGGCGACAAATTAATGTCATCGAATGTTGGCGAGTGAGTCAGACACACCCAAACTGGGCAATTGGTACCCAAACGCAACCTTCCATTCTGTATAGAACGAGCAATAACGTCTTAAAAGCTTGATTGTTATACACAAAACAGAAAGACACACGAATAAAGTTGCACACAATGAACAAAATAAACTGAACTTTAGTTGATGACCTCACTCTATTGAAGATGTACAATCTGACGGCGTCTGAAACAAAGGTTATGCTGTTCATGGCGTGATTTGCCAGCCAGACGACTTGTGGGCTTGTACCTGTGACCACACACATCTTCAACGAGGAAAACGAAAATGACTTGGGAAACACCAGTTGCAATTGACGTAAGATTCGGTTTTGAAATCACTATGTATTTCGCAAATCGATAAAGGATTTGTTATCAATGGCGGCCTCGCCGCCATTGATAAAGAGAGTGATCAAACCGGGCCCCAGTCGTCCGGTTTTTTTTTGTACCTCTTCCACTCGAGACGTAACTGATAACCGTGAAGCTTAAGGTACTTGGGTCAGCAGCAGGCGGTGGCTACCCACAATGGAACTGTAACTGCCCCATGTGTGACGGCGTCCGGTGCGGAACGATCAACGCCCGGGCTCGCACGCAGTCCTCCGTTGCCGTTAGCAGTGATGGCACTGACTGGGTTCTGTTTAACGCAAGCCCTGACATCCTCACCCAGATACAACAATGCGGTGTTTTGCAACCAGCACGCAACCTGCGTGACACAGGAATAGCTTCTGTTGTATTGATGGATGCACAAATAGACCACACCACGGGCTTATTGATGCTGCGAGAGAACAAACAGCCCTTGAAACTATTTTGCACCCAACCTGTAAAAGAAGACTTGAGTGTTGGAAATCCGCTCTTCAAAGTGTTGGGCCACTACTGCGATATCGACTGGCAGCAAATACCACTGGATGCTGATGAATTTGATATTCAAGGTGCAGCTGATGTGGCCTTCAAACCGCTACCGTTGACGAGCAATGCACCGCCCTACTCTCCACATCGTGACAAACCCGTCGCTGGCGATACTCTTGGTATGCGCATGCGTGACCGGAAGACTGGCAAAACCCTTTTTTATGCGCCAGGGCTCGGTGAGATGGAAGAGCACGTCTGGAAAACCATGCAAACCAGTGACGTCGTGCTGGTTGACGGTACGATGTGGACGGACGATGAAATGATCAGCCGCGGTGCATCCCGGAAAACGGCCAGATCGATGGGCCACTTGCCGCAAAGCGGACCGGGGGGCATGATCGAATGGCTGGACAAATTACCTGCAACAACACGAAAAGTGCTCATTCACATCAACAACACCAACCCCATCCTGGATGAAGACAGCCCGGAGCGCCAGCAGCTGACAGGTCACGGAATAGAGGTTGCCATGGACGGTCTTGAAATAGAGATCTGAACACCTGAGAATACATACATGACGATTGATTGTGAACAACCCTGGTCAAGGTCAGAGTTTGAAGAACGCTTGCGCGAACAAGGCAAGGCGTACCACATCTACCACCCGTTCAATATCATGTTGAACACCGGTGAAGCCTCGGTCGAACAGATCCGTGGATGGGTAGCCAATCGTTTCTGCTATCAGGTTGCCATCCCGATCAAGGATGCTGCGGTAATGTCCAACTGCACCGACCGCATAATCCGACGTGAATGGATCAAGCGCATGCTCGACCACGACGGTTTTGAAGATCTGAACGGTCAATCCGATGAAGGTGGTATCGAGGCATGGATAAGGCTCGGTATTGCCGTTGGACTGACTCGCGAGGAAATTACCGATTTGCGACACGTCATCCCAGGTGTACGATTCGCCGTTGAAGCATACGTCAATTTTGCGCGCACCAGACCCTGGCAAGAATCTGTTTGCGCATCATTGACTGAATTATTTGCTCCGGCCATACACAAGCAACGACTTGCCACCTGGCCCGAACACTACCCCTGGATTGACAGCGAAGGTCTACAGTACTTTCGTAACCGCGTGACGCAAGCGCGACGCGACGTCGAGCACGGCCTGACAATCACTCTGGACTACTTCAAGACACGCGAACAACAGGAACGTGCGCTGCAGATACTCAAATTCAAACTTGATGTGTTGTGGCAGATGAACGATGCCATGGCTACACGTTATGGCTTGCCAGATCAACCGCCAGCTATCGGTCGGCCAGACGATACAGATCCCGAATCTGATGCAAAACAATCTAACGCACAACAAAAGGCAGCCTCACCGAAAGCTGCAAGAGTTGAAAGCGCATGAGCAATGAACTCTCAGCACAGACTATTCCGTCCCTGAATCCACTGTTTCGCCTGCAATATGAAGACGCTCAGGAATCGTGGGTGCTTCTCTACCCCGAAGGCATGGTAAAGCTCAACCAGAGCGCTGCGGAAATCATGCAACGCTGTGATGGTCAGAGAGACATCGGCAGTATTGTCGAAGAGCTGGAAAAAGCCTTTGAAACCAAAGTGCTCGTCAGCGATGTTACCGGCTTCGTGAATGTTGCTGTCGAGCAGAACTGGCTGAAGATAGACACACCATTATGAGCAGCGAATTCCTGCAGCACGGACTGCCCAGCACTAATGATAATCAACGCCCGGGACCACCTCTGTGGCTTCTTGCTGAGATTACTTACCGCTGTCCACTGCATTGCGCCTTCTGTTTCAATCCCGTGGATTTTGCTACGCAAGAAGAGGAATTGTCTACCGATGGCTGGCTGAAAGTTCTACGCGAAGCCCGCGCCATGGGTAGCGTGCAATGCGGTTTTTCTGGTGGTGAGCCGATGCTGCGTGATGATCTGGAAATACTGGTCGCTGAAGCCAGCTCGCTGGGTTTCTACACCAACCTGCTTACAACAGGTGTAGGCCTTACAGGAAAACGCGCCATAGCACTCAAGGAAGCGGGTCTTGCCCACATCCAGCTCTCGTTCCAGGACTCTACGCGAGAATCCAATGACTTCCTGAGTAACACCCGTACGTTCGACCTGAAAAAGCGCGTGGCAGGACTCATCAAACAACATGAGTGGCCGATGGTGCTTAACTGCGTCATTCATCGAATGAACATCGATCATATCGACAAGATTATCGATATGGCGCTCGAATTGGGTGCCGAATACCTCGAACTTGCCAATGCCCAGTATTACTCTTGGGCAGTGGTCAATCGTGATCAGCTGCTGCCGTCCAGGGAACAGCTGGAAACGGCTGAACGCATTACCAATGAATACCGCGAGCGCATTGGCGATCGGATGAAAATCATTTTCGTGGTACCGGACTACTACGAGAATCGCCCAAAGAAGTGCATGAATGGCTGGGGCAATGTTTTTCTGACCGTGGCACCTGATGGTACAGCCCTGCCCTGTCACACGGCGCGCATGTTGCCCGGCCTTGAATTCCCTAAAGTCGATGAGCATAGCCTCGAGCACATCTGGTACGAATCAGAAGGCTTCAACCGATACCGTGGTACCAGCTGGATGAAAGAGCCGTGTAGATCGTGTCCTGAGGCTGAAATTGACCTTGGT
>CAYGSW010000234.1:0-9048 GCA_964352535.1 uncultured Granulosicoccaceae bacterium
CTTCCCGTTGCGAGTTACCCAGCAGACTGGTGGGTGCCACGATAAGGGTGGGTTGGGCCAGTCTGCCCGAATCACGTTCCTGTTGTATGTGGGCAAGAGTCTGAAGTGTTTTACCCAGTCCCATGTCGTCGGCCAGGATACCGTTAAATCCATACTCTGCGAGAAATCCGAGCCAGGCCATTCCATCAAGCTGGTAGGCACGCAGGTTGGCATTGACGTCAGCAGGCGCTTCGATCTGCTCGATGCCGTCAAAATCGCGCAGTCTCTGTGCAAGATCAAAGATGTTGCCTGCGTCGTGCCAGGCTACATCAACACCCTGCCGTTGCCAGTGTTCCTCGAGCGATTCAAGTGTAGCGGCTCTTTGTCTGGGCACGCGCAAACGTTCGGCAGCTGATGGGTCGTCATACAACTCCATGAGCGTATCGGCTACCGGTTTGAACAGCTCCGGGGCCACTTCCAGCCACTGACCGTCATCCGCCTGCAGCAATATGGAGCTGTCGCGCGAGTCACCTTGCAACCAGTCGATAACCAGCGGCAACAAGTCAAACTGCTGCTCTCCGTGTGTCAGTTTAAGGGCCATGTCAAACCAGTTGGACGTGGTTTCGCTGACGGTGGCCTCAATGTGCGTCACAGACTGGAAGCTCAAGTCAAACGGCTCGCGCACCTGCACACTCCAGCCGCGGCTTTTCAGTTCATCCCGGGCGTCGAGTAACTCGCGCCATTGGCGTGCCATGCGTTGCACATCATGCGTGCGCGGTTGCTTGTCGGCTTTGGAGTAGAAATTGGGATCGCTGCTGTGAATGCTGTTTTGCGCTGACTCGAATTCAGGAAAATGTTTGCTGAATTCTACCGAGTAGCGGATCTCGGCCTGCAGGTCGCGCTTGAGTACCAGTGGGCTGCCTTCGGTTGTCTTGCCCTCGAGCGTGGCATCCGCCTCCATGCCATTGAATGGCAGCAGATAGTCGGCATAGCGAAATTTGATGGACGCAAAAAAATCACGGATATCAGGACTGTCGTCTCGCGATTGCAAAACCAGCACCGGCTTGGGTGCTTCGTCGATACGCACAAAGTTGGGCGCGGCAGGCAGCGGCAGTGAGTTGTCTGGCAGTCGTGAAGCCAGATAGTTGCTGACAGCCTGCGCGTGTGCAACAGGCAGTGGTGGAGCTTCCAGAAACTGCGCGAGCAGGCCAACCGATGGCGTGCCTTCCAGCTGACCTGCGCTAAGCCGGGATTTGTCCACGTACCATGGTGGATCGCATGGTATCAATTGCCAGTCAGGCACATCAGGCAGCGTAGTGTCCAGCACATAGGCGTTGTTGCTATCCTGATGCCAATCGAACTGCAAGCCCAGGGTGTCGCTGCGGCTCAAGGCCTGTTCGCGCTCCGAGCCCCAATAGCAGCGGCCACAGTCAATCAGTTTGTTCATCAGCAAGTGCCCGATGTCACCTTCAACGGTGAGTTCGCGGTAGGAAAGCTCGTTCTGTTTGCCTACCGCCAGCTCCAGTATGGCTCTGTCCGATTGCAGTACCCAGTCGGGGTGATGGTAATGACCGTTATAGCGATAGGGTGTTTCCTTGCCATAGCCACCGCGTTTGAGCAGACGGCTTTGTAGAATCTGCAAGGTGATGCCATTCTGGCTTTGTGTCAACGGCTTGCTATCGAGTTGATAGAACAGCAGGGGTTCACCCAGTTCATGGTGTTCGTGTTTGGGTGTGGCACTGCGGCCATGCTCCACCATCTTCTGCAACCATCGATTGATCTTGCGCAAGGCCTGATCATCGGGTGTTGGTGTGGCTGTCTGGCGTTCTATCCAGCTCAGAAGCGATGCGGCAACATGTTTGCAGTTATACCTGGCCGGGCATGAGCACTCACCGTCAAAGCGGTGTGGAGCGATGGTGATGCGCGCGTGGTACGGTTCGGATTCGGTATCCTGGACAACCGCGTTCAATACATCGGCATCGGGGATCCAGTCCAGTTCCTTGACGGCGCCGCTCGTCTTGTAAACCTGACCGCGCGATGTGGCAACAGAGCCGCACAGGTCTATGACGTCGTCGAAATTGAGTACACGAGGCTGATTATTCACCGGCTGATTGTACTCGGTAAGGGCGCATGGTTTATCCTCTTGGTGAATCTTTTAGAGGAAGAACATATGAATAGTGTCATGACAGGGGTTAACCGGCTTGTAGCGCTGTCGGTTGTCTATGCAAGCATCGCAGCAGGAAGTGCCCATGCTGCCGACCCCGATACCTGTAAGACAGTACGGTTCTCAGACGTTGGTTGGACCGATATCACGGCAACAACCGCACTCACATCCACCGTGCTTAATGCCATGGGCTATGAAGCCACGGCTCAGGTACTCAGCGTGCCAGTGACTTACACATCGCTGAAAAACGCAGATATCGATGTGTTTCTGGGCAACTGGATGCCGACGATGGAGGCTGACATAGCACCGTATCGTGAAGATGGCTCGGTGGAAACCGTGCGTACCAACCTCGAAGGGGCCAAATACACGCTGGCAGTCAATGCCGCTGCTGCAGCACTGGGTATCAACAATTTTGCCGATATCGTGACGCACGCTGACGCACTGGACGAAAGCATCTACGGCATCGAACCAGGAAACGACGGCAATCGCCTCATACAGGACATGATTGACAATAACGCGTTCGGTCTGGAGGATTTCAAGGTGGTTGAATCCAGCGAGCAAGGCATGCTGGCGCAGGTGGCCAGAGCCACCAAACGCGACGAGCCCGTGGTTTTTCTTGGCTGGGAGCCGCACCCGATGAATGCCAACTTCGATCTGACCTATCTTGAAGGCGGCGATGATTTCTTCGGACCTGATCTGGGTGGTGCCACGGTGGCCACGAATGTACGCGCGGGTTACACCAGCGAATGTCCCAATGTGGGCAAACTGCTGAGCAACCTGGAATTCTCACTGGCCATGGAAAACGAGGTCATGGCTGCGATCCTCGATGATGGCATGGAGCCCATGGATGCAGCGGGTCAATGGCTAGCCGCCAATCCCGAGGTACTTGATGCGTGGCTAGAGGGTGTTGAAAGCGCCGACGGTGGTCCAGCGCTTGATGCTGTTAAAAGCAGCATGGGCATGTGATTCCCGCATAGGCGCAGGCAATGGAATGGTTGACTGATACGAAGATTCCGATAGGCAAGGCTATCGCCCGGTTCGTTGACTTTCTCAACGAACATGCCTCCGGTTTCTTCGATGCAATCTCTGACTCACTGGGCTGGATGATCGAGGGCTCCACCGATCTGCTGCTGGCGGTTCCACCGCTGGTGGTGATCGGGGTGCTAACCGTCGTTGCCTGGTTGCTTCACAGGCGCATTGGCCTCACAGTGTTTACAGCGCTTTCGCTACTTCTCATCATCAACCTCGGATTGTGGGAAGAAACCATCCAGACGCTGATCCTTGTGTTGTATGCCACGCTGTTCTGCATGTTGATTGGTGTGCCGCTGGGTATTTATGCGGCGCATCACCCCAGAGTGAATTCAGCGCTTCGCCCGGTGCTGGATCTCATGCAGACCATACCAACCTTCGTCTATCTCATTCCCACGCTGATTCTGTTTGGCCTGGGTGTCGTGCCGGGACTGATTTCAACAGTGGTCTTTGCCTTGGCAGCGCCGGTCAGACTGACAAGTCTGGGTATCTCTGAGGTGCCTCGGAATCTAATCGAGGCCGGTGAGTCTTTCGGGTGCACTCCCATGCAACGTTTATGGCGCATCGAACTGCCACACGCCATGCCGACGATTCTGGCAGGACTCACCCAATGCATCATGCTGTCGTTATCCATGGTGGTCATCGCTGCTCTGGTAGGAGCGGATGGTTTGGGCAAGCCGGTTGTACGTGCTCTTAACACCGTCAACATCGAGAAGGGTTTTGAGGCGGGACTGGCCATTGTGATTGTGGCGATACTGCTCGATCGACTTTGCCGGCAACGACAGCGATCATGATTTTTAACGAACAAGTTACCAACTTTGAGACTTTTGTGAGTCAAGCTGGTCGATCTCAGACTTTCAGCGGTTCACGTCGCAGCTTCTCTGGTGTGATCAGTGAGTTTTGGTGTTACCGATGAATAGTCCACTGTCTGCTGAAAAGATTGCCGTTCACGCACAGAACGTGGATGTTCTGTTTGGTCCGAAGCAACACCAGAAGAAAGCCCTTGCGTTGCTGGATCAAGGCTGCGATCGGAACCAGATTCTTGAACAGACTGGCATGGTACTGGGAGTTGCGGATGCAACGCTGGATGTACCGGCGGGTTCCATTTCTGTGCTGATGGGACTCTCAGGCTCGGGCAAGTCATCCTTGCTGCGCTGTATCAATGGTCTGAATACAGTGACCCGCGGAGTGCTTAATGTCGAAACACCAACCGGCACCGTCAATGTCGCGGCTTGCAACGCTCGCTCCTTGCGTGACTTACGGCGGCGCAGTCTTGCCATGGTGTTTCAGCAATTCGGTCTGTTGCCCTGGGCCACGGTGCGCGAGAACATCGGTTTTGGTTTATCAGTGCGCGGTGAAAGCAAAGCACTGATTGAAGAGCGGGTGCAGGAGCAGCTGACGCTGGTGGGTCTGGATGCCTGGGCTGACAAGGCCATACATACCTTGTCCGGTGGTATGCAGCAACGTGTCGGCCTGGCCAGAGCGTTTGCAACCGATGCAGACATCCTGCTAATGGACGAACCGTTCTCGGCGCTGGATCCGTTAATTCGCGAGCACCTTCAGGATGAACTGCTTACCCTGCAAGAGCGCTTGAAAAAGACGATTGTGTTCGTCAGTCATGATCTTGATGAGGCGTTGAAGCTGGGTAACCGAATCAGCATCATGGATGGTGGGAGGATCGTGCAGACAGGTACGGTAGACGATATTGTCTTTCAGCCTGCTAACGATTACGTGCGCAAGTTTGTTGCCAATATCAATCCTCTGTCCGTGCTCAAGGCCAAGGGTGTCATGACGCCATTGACTGCTCAGGTGCAAGACACTGTTGTGCAGGCTGATTCCGGTTTGAACATAACGGTGCAGGAGGGCAAGCCAGTTGTCTGTGAGCTGGAAGGGCAGTCTTATGCCGTGGTGCCAGTGAGTGACAACCCCGACGATGTGCCTGCTGGCGCTATAGCCAGTGTGCCGGAACACACACCTATTCGCACACTGCTGGAGCGCTCAGCAAACTCGCCACTTTGCACATTGGTCGTGAACAGAGACGGCACGTTGTGCGGTGTTATCGAGGCGCGCGATTTATGTTCAGCACTGGCCAGGAGCTAGTTGCAAAAATGTGAGCTATGCATTCAGCCACTGTGCGCTAACCCACGCTAACTGCTCGCAGATTGTGATTAATCTCTTGTCTTGTCAAACATGAATAGTTGGTAAGCCTCACACGCTTACCCATTGGCACGTTGTGCCGTTAATTCTCTCAAGCTATCCCTCGAGAGATATCAATGAAAACACATTACTTAAAGCTTGCCACTGTTGCGACGATGGTTGTTGCCCTTAGCGCTTGTGGTAGCAAAGTGCCGCGCCCCGACTCTGAGCTTGCATTGGCGGGTTCTGCTCTGAAAAGTGCTGAACTGTCAGGTGCAAGAGAGCATGCCCCACTCGAGCTGCGACATGCCCGAGCGAAAAAGGCAGCGGCTGATGCAGCTATTGAAGACAAGAAATATTCCAAGGCGCGCTACCTGACGATCGAAGCGCGTGTTGATGCCGAACTTGCACGTGCTGCTGCCGATGCCGAAAAGTCACGACAGGAATTGCAACGTGCGCAGGACAGTATCGAGTCGCTACGGGATGAAGTGCTACCCGCCAGTAACACGCAATGAACAGGAGCGTGAAGATGAAAAAAATGAATCGTGGTCCATTTCTGGCAATGAGTCTTGTCTGCCTGGGCGTGAGTGCTTGCAGTAGTGCGCCCAAGGAAGTCGTACTTCTTGAGCAGGCGCGTGCTGACTATAGCGGTGCGGCCCAGAATATCTCCATCGTAAAGCATGCTCCGGAGGTTCTTGACCAGGCACGTGATGCACTGGCGAAAGCTGATACCCGATGGCAGGGCAAAGATGAGCAGTGGCGCGTAGAACACTACGCCTACCTTGCACGTCAACGTGTCGAAACCGCAAAGCTTATCGCCGAAACGAAAGAGACTGACAAGAAGATTGAAGAAATGGTTCATGAGCGACGTGACCTGAACTTGAAGTTGCGCGAGGCTGAGTTAGTCAAGGCGCGTCAGGAAGCTGTGGATCTGAAACGTCAGATGGCAGCGCTGCAGGCAGAACAGACTGAGCGTGGCATGGTGCTGACGTTGGGTGATGTGCTGTTCGATGTGGATGAGGCAACGTTAGCGCCAGCTGCAGCGCGCAACATTGCCAAGATTGCAGGTTTCATGCGCAACTACCCTGAGCGTAAAGCGCTTATTGAAGGTCACACCGACAGTATGGGTGATTACGGCTACAACCTGGACCTGTCACGTGATCGCGCGTTTGCGGTGCGGGATGCTCTGGTTGATGCGGGTATCGACGCATCACGCATATCAACACAGGGTTTTGGTGAAACCTTGCCAGTGGCCAGCAACGCAAGCGCCGCCGGTCGTCAGGAAAATCGCCGTGTGGAAATTGTCTTTCCTGATTCGGACGAGCAGGTTACTGAATTCGACGAGTACTAAAACGCAATACCCTTTTACCCACCCAGATCCGGTGTTGTCTGCAAGAAGCGATTGATTGCTGCAGCCACCGGTTCTGGGGTATCCATGTGTAAATGGTGATGACCTGGCAGTGTTATCGTTTCATGCGATTTGAAACAGGCCAGTCGTGCATCAGTACCTTCCCGATGGATAAGAAAACCATCATCTGCCAGTATTGTGAGTGCAGGGCAATCAACTGCCTGCAGCACGGCTTGTACCTGCTCTTCTGTTTGATATTGCGAGGACGCACAACGCCAGCGCGGATCGAAGCGCCAGCGATAGCCCGCCTCTGTTTTGCGCAATTGCCTGTCAACAATCAGTTTGGCCGATGCAGTATGCATCTTTGCTGCACGTAAACGCGAGTCCACAGCCTCCTGTTTCTGCTCGAACAACCGCGATGAAAATCGTTTGGAGTTGAGTCGATCAGCGAATGCCTTGACCATACGTTTGGGCAGTAGGTCAGCGGATTCGCTCAAGGGTCCGCTGGCTTCAATCAGGCTCAGGCTCTGTACGACAGGCGGGTTAGCAACTGCTAATAAGGGTGCTATGCCACCACCGAGTGAATGCCCCGTGACATGGCAACTGGGCCACTCCAGCGCTTCGATGACACGATGCAATGAATAATACAACTCATGGAAGTTATATCCACCGGGCAGGGGATCGCTGTATCCATGTCCGGGCAAATCGATGGCCACCAGATCAAACGCTGGTAGATAAGGCATCAGTGGTACGAAACTGTTGGCGTTATCCAGCCAGCCGTGTACGCACAACATGCGTTGCTGGTGAGTAGCGTTGTTGTCACGCTGTCGAATGCCTGCGATGGTAATGCCATCGATATCCAGAGCGATGGATTCGAGTGTTGGTCTCATTATGCGTCCGGACTGCCAGAATTGTTGTCAAGATCCAGTGTATAGACGAACACTTCATGGTCGTCTGTACTGGGTCTAGCTTGAAAATGCAGTGATTTCATCAACCCCTGCATGGGTTTGTTGTCCCTCAATACATCACCTTGCAAGGACTGCAAACCTTGCGACCTGGCGTGCTCTATCAGTAAATTCATTAACTGTGTTGCCAACCCTTTGCCCGCACTTTGATCGCTGACAGAAATCGCAAATTCACCAACCGTTCTATTGTTGTTAATAATGTATCGGCATGAGCCTATGACCGTTTGCGGCAGGTCATCTTCGCGTGGTGCATCGATGGTGTCATCGGTTGCGACGAACGCCATCTGACGGTCGTAATCCAGTTTAGTGAACTGTGCCATCATGGCCGGTGATAGCTCGTTAATGGCATGCATGAACCGAAAATACCGAGACCGGGGAGACAGGTTCTTAAACATGGTTTGCAGCGATGTTGCATCCTCAGGGCGTATAGGTCTTAACTGAACAGTACTGCCATCTTTGAGTGTCACATCGCGCACCCATTGCCACGGATAGGGGTGGATGGCCAGATGCTTGTAACGTTGTTCAGATTCCGGACGCTGCAACACCACCTGTACATCCATAGCCATAGCGCCCTGCTCACTCAGCACCAGCGGGTTGATGTCCAGCGAGAACACTTCCGGCAGCTCGCAAGCCAGTTCTGATAGCCTGCGAAGCATCTCGGCCAACGGGCGCGCATCCACAGCCTCGGTGTGACGAAAGGCTCCGAGATATAACCGGAACTCGGTGTTGCTTAGCATTTCATCAATCAGAAAACGGTTGAGTGGCGGTAACTGCACGCGTCGCTTGTGCATGAGGGCTGTGAGATCGCCACCAACACCGACCGAGATAACCGGACCAAATACCGGATCTCGAGAGAGGGACGCTGCCATAAACCGCGGGTTGTCGGGTACATACATCGCTTCAATCAACACGCCAGAAAAGTCGGCCTCAGGCCTCACTTCATGCAAGCGGGTCTCGATCATGGTCCAGGCTTGTTCAACCTGTTCGTTAGTGGTGATGTTCAATTGCGTGCTGACAACCGCCGCTTTGTAGCTGACGTTGGGTGACACCAGTTTCATGGCAACCGGATAGCCGATGGCATTGGCCATGCTGATGGCTTCAGTCATAGTCGTTGCGCGCTGGCTTGGCAAGACGGGGATGTCAAACAGCTGCATGAGTTTGCGCGTGCGAACAGGCCCGAGGACTCGCTGGCCTGATTCCAACTCTGCGCGGACCATGGCCTGTGCACTGTCAACATCAGCAGGTGTTCTGCGTGATGCCGGGTTGGGCAGTTGCAGCAGTTGACCTTGGCTGATGTAATAACGATGCAGAAAGTCAAAACCGTCAGTGGCGGCTTCGGGTGTTCGGAAGTTGGGGATTACCGCTTGCGCCAGGGTCTCACGCGCCACGCCAATACTGGCCTCGCCCATCCAGCATGTCAGCAAGGG
>CAYGSW010000235.1:0-9044 GCA_964352535.1 uncultured Granulosicoccaceae bacterium
CGTCTAGCCGCCGAGCAAGCCGCAGAAGTTGTCCCCCTTGCCGCAGAGCGAGAAGCAGCTGCAGAGCAGGCCCGTCTAGTCGCTGAGCGAGAGGCAGAAGAAGCCCGTGTAGTGGCGGAGCAGCAAGCCGTGGAAGAGCAAGCCCGACTAGCCGCCGAGCAGGCGGCAGAAGAGGCCCGTCTAGTCGCCGAGCAAGAAGCCGCGGCAGAGCAGGCCCGTCTAGTCGCTGAGCGAGAGGCAGAAGAAGCCCGTCTGGCGGCGGAGCAAGAAGTGGCAGAGCAAGCCCGGTTAGCGGCCGAGCAAGCGGCCGAAGAGGCCCGTCTGGCTGCAGAAGAGCAGGCTGCAAAAGAGGCCGCAGAAGAGGCTGAAAGAATTTCAGAACAAGCAAGACTGGCAGCGCAGGCAGCGGCGCGAGATGCTGCGCAACTTGCCGCTCAGCTGCGACAACAGGCAGAAGCAGAGGCTGTGGAGCAGGCAGAGCGTGCTGCTGCCCTGACAGAGCTGCGCCAGTCACGGATAGAAGAGCAGAACCGGGCGGCAGAGCAAGCGCGAATTGTGGCCAGCGAACGACGCCAGGAGCAATTGAATCGCGAACAACAAGCCAGACAGGCTGCAGAGCGTGAACGTGCAGCAGCTGCAGCGGAGTCGGCTCGACAGGCTGCTCGAGCGGCGGCTGTCGAGGCGCAGGTAGCGGCGCAGGAAGAAGCGCGTCGAGTTTCGGCAGCATCGGTCAGACTGGCGGCCTATGAGAATCTTCGAAAAGAGGAACTCAGCGTGTTACCTGGTTTGTCGGCCCGCGTGCGCTTTGAGAGCCGCAGTGAAGTCGTCGATCGGGAGCTTGAGCGCGTGTTGGATCGGATTTTTGAACCTCTGTTTCTATACTCGGAAACGAGCGTAAGCATTACAGTTGCGACCAATGAATTTCGTGGGGTCGCTGACAATAACCGGCTGAGCCTGGATCGAGGTCGCTCGATAGCTGACTATCTCGTCGGTCGCGGTCTGGAGCGTGGTCGTTTTCAGATCGAGGCTGTGCCTGGCGAAGAATTGCCGTACGGATCGCACCGTGTCAGAGTATCGGTTGAGGAACCTGTTCAATGACGACTGATTTGCCCCAAAAATTATTGTTCTTACTGGCCATACTGACGTTGTTGGGTATAGTCATTGGGTACTGCATAGCGTTAATCCGTGCCAAGCATGCAGCGCGAAAGGCGATAGAACTTGTTCGCCTTGAGTTGACTCAGGAACAGCACGCCGTTGCATCTGAATTGCAGACAGCGACAGACAGAGCTCAGCAATTGCGACAAGATGCAGGTCAGGATGATGACGCTTCGCAAGCGACCAACCCCGACGAACAGGCTGCACATATCGAAGCTCTCGAAGCGCAGATAGCAATACTTGAAGACAAGCAACTGCGCTTGCAGCGCGACTTCGCCAGTTACAAGACTACCAAGACACGCCAATTGGAGCTTGCGCGCAGTGCCTCTTTAACATTAGCGGATACGCATGACTTGCCGACGCTTTCCCGACGGGTAGAGCCGGGTAACGGTGCCATGCGAATCCGGCGTGATGAGTTGGATCATTCATTGACCAGTAATCTGGACATTCCCACGCTGGCCGAGTCCGAATTATCAGACTCCTGGGATGAGGTGGAATTCGACTTTGTTGATACGGGCATCGATGAGGCCAAGCCGGGTGGCTAGGTCCCATGAAAAACCCATGTGGCATCAATTGTTTAAATTGGACGCGAACAGTGGTCAGAGTCTGCAGGCACAACTTCGACAAGTACTGGTAAAGGCAATCCTTGACGGGCGAATCCCCGTCGACGTATCGCTGCCATCATCACGGGAGCTTTCCCGACAGCTGCATGTAGCCCGCAACACCGTCGTGCTCGCATATCAACATCTCATCGATGAGCGCTATCTGGTTTCCCATGAGCGGCGCGGCTACTTCGTCAACCCGGAGATGCTTGATGGGCGAGTTGATGCGCCTCGACCTCCAGCCCCTGCACCTGATGTACCAAACGACCCCTCGATACACGATGAAGGGCCGCAAACCGTTGTTGATTTGCTCAATCAGCGCAACATCGTGCGACCCCTGAACTGGAAACAATTCGACTACCCGTTCATTTATGGTCAAGCGGACTCATCACTGTTTCCCGTCAACGACTGGCGGGAAGCTTGCCGGCTATCGCTACGGGTAGATGCAATCAGCCGATGGACTCAGGATCGTGTAGACCATGATGACGATTTACTGGTAGAGCAAATTCATACAAGAGTGCTGCCTCGTCGAGGCGTCTGGGCGGAGAAGGATGAGATTCTGATCACCACGGGGGCGCAGAACGCGTTGTACCTGATTGCTCAATTGCTTTTGGACAAGCAGTCTGTGGTCGGTATGGAAGACCCTTGTTATGTAGACGCCAGAAACATTTTCAGCTTGTTTTCAGATCAACGTACCGTATTTCCTGTGGGTGATGAGGGTGTGCAGACCGACGAGCGACTCAAGCATTGCAAACTGATGTACGTAACTCCCAGTCACCAGTGTCCAACCACCACCACCATGCCGTTGGCAGCGCGCCAGCAATTGCTTGAGCAGGCCGCTCGCTACAATGTGACCATCGTTGAAGACGATTATGAAAGCGAGCTGAACTTTGTCGGCAAGCCCACTCCGGCGTTGAAGAGTCTTGACTCCGATCGCAGCGTTATCTACGTGGGTAGTCTTTCCAAGACACTTGCACCCGGACTCAGGGTAGGGTTCATGGTGGGGCCGAAGAAGTTCATTGCTCAGGCGCGCGCGCTGCGTCGGCTGATGTACCGACATCCGCCTACTAACAACCAACGCACCGTAGCCCATTTTCTGGCACTCGGACATCATGACTCGGCGTTGCTACGACTTACTCAGTCGTTCAAGCAGCGTTGGCAGGTCATGGATGAAGCGTTGAAAGCGCAACCTGTTTTCTCGGCAACGGCACCCAGCTTCGGTGGGTCCTCTTTCTGGGTCAAACTGCCAGAGGCAGTAAGTGCCAGCAAGCTGGAAATGCTGGCTGCTGAGCACAGTATTGTCATCAATGCTGGCGACAATTACTTTGCAGATCTGATCGGCCCTGGCAATTATTGCCGTCTGGGTTTTTCATCGATTGCCTCTGAGAAGATTCCGGCGGGCGTGGAAAAACTGGGTTCTCTGGCAGCTTCCCTCGGATAACACGATCTGCCTGTCTGTGGGTGTTTGCCGACCACAGCCAGGCAACGGGATGTGGTGTCGCCGTCAAGCCCGGGACTGACACCGTAGAGTGTGTGGCAGTGCATGCTTTAAAATCTGACTGTGGTGTGAAACGTGCTTGACGCAGGTGAGTTCACCACCGCTAATGATTATGCATCGTTTAAAATTTGTCGCCGTCTTGATTGCCGCAGCGTGTTTGATCGCTCTTCCTCTGCATGCCGATCGCGTAAATACACAAACGCCCTGGCAGTCACTGACCAGCTCCGACGGTAGTGAGGCGACAGCTCGGCATGAAGCCAGTGCGGTGGCTGTTGGTGACCGGATTTTTCTAATGGGTGGGCGAGGCAATCGTCCGGTCGAGCTCTTTGACACTGTTACGGGCCGGTGGCAGGACCTGGGCACTGCGCCCGTGGATCTGCACCATTTCCAGCCTGTCGTCATAGGCACAGATATCTATGCACTGGGAGCACTGGTGGCCGGTGGTTTTCCTGAAGAAGCTAGTGCGGTCGATATCCATGTATTTGATACCGTTAATTTCACGTGGTCTATCGCCGGGCAGGTGCCCGAGGCCAGGCGCCGTGGCGCTGCCGCAGCCGTTGTCAGAGATGGAAATATCTATCTACATGGCGGTAATACGCGTGGACACAACGGTGGCGCTGTTCCTTGGCTGGACAGGTTTGATCCGGCAAACGGCGATTGGGAAGTATTGGCCGATGCACCCAATGCGCGAGACCATTTTGCTGCTGCTGTTATCAGTGACAAGTTAGTCGCTGCCGGTGGACGACAATCTGACAGATCCACAGGCAGCGTTTTCGCCAATACGGTTCAGGGAACAGATATCTATGATTTCAGTACCGACACCTGGACAGCCGGTGCCGATATTCCAACGGTTCGGGCAGGAACGATGATTGCCTCCACCGGCACCGAGTTGCTGGTTGCCGGTGGTGAAATAGCCCAGAACCCGAACGCCCTGGCCGTGGTGGAGGCGTACAGCGTGGTCGACGATAGCTGGCGACGTTTACAAGACATGATAGATGCACGCCATAGTGGAGGTGCAGCCGTCGTCGGGAACACGTGGCATGTTATCGCTGGCAGCATAACGCGTGGTGGCGCGACTCAAAGCGAGACAAGTAATCACGAAACGCTCGATCTGGCGATTGATCCTGATTCGGATAACGATGGGTTGTCTGATGTCGATGAGATAGCCGTACATTCCACCGATCCTAATGATCCGGATTCGGATGATGATGATTTAAGCGATG
The DNA here is from genome assembly GCA_964352535.1 of uncultured Granulosicoccaceae bacterium. GTDB lineage: Bacteria > Pseudomonadota > Gammaproteobacteria > Granulosicoccales > Granulosicoccaceae > Granulosicoccus. The sequence continues at coordinate 4,479 of CAYGSW010000235.1, forward strand.
GTCTGGAAGTGCAGATTACGAGTGATCCGCTGGACAGCGATACCGATGGCGACAGCCTGGAAGATGGCGCTGAGCGCAATACTCATGGATCAAGCCCGCTGTTGACTGATACGGACGATGATCAGCTGAGCGACGATGCTGAAGTACTGACGTGGTCATCTGATCCTGCGGACTCTGATTCAGATAACGACGGATTACTGGATGGCGACGAAGTATCACGCGGTTTATTGCCTACTGAGCCGGATACTGACAGTGATGGTCTTGATGACGGAGCAGAGATTGTGGCCGGAACAAATCCCTTGCTTGAAGATACGGACCTCGACGGACTCCTTGATGGTATAGATCCCGATCCTCTGGTAGCTCAGACTGACCCGGACACTGAACCGGGTACGGACACGGGAACAGATTCAGGTACTGACCCCGGTACAGATCCGGTTGAGCCTCCCGTTGACAATCAGGATCCTGATGCCTCAAACGGTGGCATGGCCGGGAAGAAAAGCGGACAAGCGCCATTGTGGCTAATCATAACGCTGGGACTGGCTCTAATATCTCGATTCCGGGTAGTTTTCGTCAATAAAATGACGATGTAACGTTCCGTGATCATGTAAATCAAGGCATCGTTGCGTTCCTTGCCCTACCATTGGACAATCATTTAATGCCACCGGGTTTTGATGAGCCCGATGCCACCTAATCAAACTGTGGAGTTACTAATCGTGCGCAAATTGACTTTGCCTTCGCTCGGCTTACTTGCCAGCGTGGTAACGGCTTTACCCGCTACAGCCCAGCAGGTAGACAACACGCTTATATTGCCTGATGCACAACCGGGTGAATGTTATGCCAAGGTGATCACACCACCGCAATTCGACATCACCACGGAAGAGGTAGTCATTCAGGAGGCTGCAGAACGCATAGAAACTATCGAAGCCGAATACAAGGAAGTTGAGAAAACACTGGTTACCGTTGAAGCTTCAGAAGAGTTGCTTGTAGAAGACACTGTGTTTGCAACAGAAGTTGAGCGGGTTGAGATTCGCCCGACAGAGAGATCCTGGACAGCAACGATGGGCGACGTGACTATTCCTGCCAGTCCGGATGCGCTTGAACACATAGCGCGTTCAGGTGTTGATCTTGATGCGGTTACGCCTGAATCCTGCTTTACAGAGTATTTCATTGAAGCTCAATATGAGACACAAACCGAACAGGTGTTGATACGTGAGGCCAGTGAACGCATCACTGTTATTCCTGCCGAATTTGAAACGGTTCAGGAAAGAATGGAAGTGAAAGAGGCGTCTACCGAGGTAGTGGATGTACCTGCTGTTTATCGCACAGAAACCGAATCGGTGTTGGTTGAGCCTGCCCGTAACGTATGGCAACACTGCGGTCTGGTTGAACGAACCGACACGACAGCGGGCGAGATCATGTGTCTTGTGAAGGTTCCAGAGCGTTTTGAGACATTAACAAAAACAGTGCTGGACACACCAGCTACCACCAAGACCATCAGCATACCTGCCGTTTACCGTACTATTGAAGTTCAGCGCCTGGTTGAGCCTGCACGTGAAGTGCGTGAGGATGTTCCAGCTGAGTACCGTACCATTAGCAAGCGAGTGAAGGTCGCTGATCCCGTTTTTTTCTGGCTTGCCAAAGATGCAGAGCCCGAAGCAAACGCCAGACCCACTGGGCGTGTTATCTGTCTTGATGAACAACCCGCTGAATTCGCATCGATAGAGCGACAAGTTGTAGAAACACCGGCTACAACAGTAACCTCAGCAGTGCCTGCAACCTATGAAACGATCGTTGTAGAAGAGTTGGTATCTCCTGCATCTGAACGCAGAATTGCCATACCAGCTCGTACGCGAACAGTCACCAGCCGAGTGGAAACTGCACCTGGCAGGCTCGAGTGGCGGCAAGTGCTATGTGAAACGGACATGTCACCTGACCTGATTGTGTCTATACAACAAGCGCTCAGGCGTGAAGGATTTAATCCTGGCCCGGTTGATGGCATTGTTGGTCGAGCAACCCTCGACGCCATGGAGCGGTATCAATCGGAGAACAGTCTGGGACGTGGCGGTATCACCTACGAATCACTGGAGATGTTGCAAGTCCAGACCGCCTCCGTTGTAGCGTCTGATTTTTAGAGCGAACGCCAGAGGTGCTACTATTTCTGGTGTTCGTTTTTGTTGATGCTAGCCGAGTATGTGCTCTGCAGATACAGGAAAAAGCCGACTTCCAACCGGCAGGCAAACCTGATGCCTGAGTTGTAGTATTGCAACCCATACACTACAACCAGTGAGGGACGAGTGCGGTTCGCCAGTTACTGTATCGATCTGTCAGCTGATCAAGAACCATCTCAAACGGTGCGCACCAGAACCAGGCCACTATTGTTACGACAATAACCAGACAGCTTGCTGGTAGTTGCTGCACGTCCAGCGGTTTTAGTGCACTGCCAAATGAGCGTTTGATGCGTGCTCCGGTAAAATCGACGCTGTAGATTTCGTCCAGCGCAAGATGCACCACATACCCGATCATGAGCGACACGCCTAGCAGCCAGCTTTGCAGAGCGCTGGTGTCCATGTGTTGCCAGGCCAGTGCGCTGGTCACCACGCCAGCCATGGCTGCAGCGATCAACGAATGGAAAACCCCGCGATGCGTTGTCATACGATGAAATGCAAACGCTAAAGGAAAACGCACCAGCATAAACACTGTTACAGTGCCCAGCCAGAGTTCGATTCCTGTGAAAAGTGCCATGTTGGCGAACAGCCAGGCCAGTGCTGCAAAGACACCGAGAACCGAAAACAAGGCCTTCGATGGTTGTGAGCTGCGCAAATCAAGATCTGGCAGTACACCGCCCACCACGCCGACGACCATCAGCATTAGTCCTTCGGGCATAGACAGTGACAACAGTTTTGTCGTGCAGGTTGCGCCAAGGCTAACAATAGCAGCTGCACCCAAAACGTGTGTGTTAAAGTCGGCCAAAGCGTACGTTCCACAAAGAGATCATCATGCTAGTCACATTTAAAACCAATGCGTATTCTGACATTACTATGTTCGGTACGGCGGCTGTGGCCTTATTGAAACTCATGGGGCAAAGCGGCAACGTACCCGGTGCAATCATGGCTGACGAGGTGCCTGATGCGCTTGCAAAGCTCACTGAGGCGTTGGACAGAATCGGTACCAACGCCCCTGAAGAGCAACAGAATTCAGCACCAGCGTCCGGGTTTGACGACGAAGACGAAGAGCCGGTTATCGGGTTGGACACACGAGCAGGACCCTTGCTAAGTCTTCTTGAGGCAGCGATTGCTGCTAAAGAGAACGTTGTGTGGAACGCATAGTACTACCGCACAGGCTCCTGGCGAGTTTGGTCAGGCTTTCATGAACCCCAGATCTTTTTGCGTAAAATTCTGGAGATCCGGTAGCGCGCGATTCAGGTCTGCGTCGCTGACACCCATCCAGCGAGACAAGGTGGCCGCGTACTGATTGACGGAGATCTTCGGAATGATTCTGCCCGCGAAACTACCGTCATCCTCACCTGCATCATCTTGATTGTTGGTTGCTGCATAGTTGGGCGTCTCACCAAAGATTTTCCCACCATCAACCGCATCACCAAAGACAAAGTTATGTCCGCCCCAGCCATGATCGGTACCATTGCCGTTGCTGCTGAGTGTTCGGCCAAAGTCTGAAGCGGTAAAGGAAGTCACCGTTGGTGCCAGGTTTATTCCATCGATCGTTTGCTGGAAAGTACCGATGGCTTCGTTGAAATCCTTCATTAATCGAGGCAATCGATCCAGTTGATCAGAATGTGTATCCCATCCACCCATCTGAACAAAAAACACTTGTTTTTGCATGCCCAACTGCTCGCGGGAAGCAATCAGTCTTGCCACCAGATGTAGCTGCTTGGCAAGTTTGTTGCGCCCGTTGTAACGCATTTGCGGTAGTTGATTAGCTTGCAGTGCAGAATGCAAAGCAGCGGTTGCATCAGAGGCTTGACCCACTGAGTTGGCAATGGCACGACTCATCAGAGTGTTGCCAGACGCCTGACCCTGTGCAATCAGTGCTTCAAGACTTCTACCAACCTGCGTCAGTCGATTGGGAGGAATCCAGTCACTGATGTTGTCGTAGCCATACATGCGTTCCACGGCAACATCGGCGTTCAAGCTAACGTAATTGGAGTTTGCTGATGCCAGCCAGTCGGTGCTGCCACCCATGGAGAAAGCCGGGGCGACAGGAATGTTGCCATTGCAGTTTTTTGCATGATCACCGATAGCACCACCCCAGCCAAAGGCGGTGCTGCCGTTTACGATTCCGGCGCCGGTTTGCCACAGTTTCTGTTGAGTGTTGTGCGCGAACAGTGCCTGCGGTAGTGCGACTGTGCCCAGATAGTCGGATTTGGATGTAGGTTGGATCAGCGTCCCGGTGTTGCTGATGACAGCCAGCCTTTGTTGCTTGAAAAGCGCTTCGAAGCTTGGCAATAACGTATGAAACGCAAAGCTGCCTTGCTGGGGATCGGTGACCGACAGCAGATCCGATTCAGGCACGGCAAGCTCGTTGCGCGAATTGCGATAGTCCGTGTAC
>CAYGSW010000236.1:0-9020 GCA_964352535.1 uncultured Granulosicoccaceae bacterium
CAACAACCGCAGTCGTCCAACGCAGACCAGACAATTCAAAATTGACTACCCTAGTGCCGGCAACTCACTATTGAGTTGCAATCGTGCTTGAAGATCTTCAATTTGCCTTTGGGATAACCGGTCCCATCCTGCTGTTGCTTTTCATCGGCTGGGGCGTGCGGTGTCTGGGCTGGATTGGTGAAACGTTCGTGGCTCAAGCCAATACACTGGTGTTCAACATTGCCATGCCCGTCATGTTGTTCTTCGCCATTTCAAATAGCTCATTCGACCAGGCATTGAACCTGTCACTAACCGTGGTCGGAGCACTGGGCACATTTGTCTTGATTGGCATTCTGCTGCTGGCTGGCAAAGCGATTCCGGCAGATCAGCGCGGTGTCTTTGTACAAGGCTCATACCGCGGTAACCTTGCAATACTTGGCGTTGCACTGTGTGTTGCCACGTACGGCGATGGCGTTCTTCCGATGGTGGCGTTGTACATCGGTGTTGTTACCACGGTTTACAACGTGTTGGCGGTCTGGGTGCTGAACTCCACTGGCGCATTGAGCAAAATTCTCAAGAACCCAATCCTGATAGGCATTGTATCTGGCGCACTAGCCTCTTTGGCAAACGTGCCAGTGCCAGTTTTCATTGAATCCACAGGATCCTATCTGGCTCAGATGACATTGCCATTAGCGTTGCTTTGCATTGGCGCAACGCTTGATTTCAGCTCCCTGCAAAACCACTACAGATCAATCTCAATGGCGGTTTTTTTCAAATTGCTGGTGTCACCAATGCTGCTGGTGGGCATCGGCTTTGCCGCCGGCCTTGATGATCGGGCGTTGGGTGTACTGTTCTTCATGGCGGCCTCTCCTACTGCCACGGCAAGTTACATCATGGCAAGGCAAATGACCTCTCATGGTGCTCTGGCCGCTGAAATTGTTGCGGTGACAACCGCACTTGGCGTGCTCAGCTACACCATCGGTCTCGCATTGCTCAGAAGTTCCGGCTTCGTCTGAAAATGCGACTACACCAGACCTGCTGCTATAGATAACCTGTTCAGACCACATTTACTGCAGAGGCCAATATTACTGCAGAGGCCAATATGCTGTGGCACATGGGAGGCGAAAAAGGCGTGTGGATACATACTGCCATGAATTCTGAACGAATGCCTCAACACCTTCTGGAGGGTATCTACGCTGGCGAAATTGACGAAGACTTGCCGTATCGCTCTGAATTCGACCAACACGTCACCTACCACAGACTTCAATCCAGCCAGGCTGCATCATGGCCCCACAACACCCCTCACCGTATGATCAATATCGGTATGAACGTGTCACTGATCACCAGATACTACACGCCTGCTGTGTACTGGCGCCACGATGTTCAGCTTGCCAACCGGTTCATCCTTGGTAACGCTGGATTTAAACACCGCAGCATGCGCAAAGACGGCATTAGGGCCGCCAGCAAGCGCATATCCTGCCAAAGGTCTCGAAGACTGGGTGGGACACAATCAGGGCGCAATCCTGAATACCGTTCTTGACCATTCAGAATTTCCGGCTGAGTTATATGCCCTGACTCTCCAGGCATGTCCGTTGTCGACTGGCATGGAAACAGTCATCGTCAACGAGCAGATGGTAGCCGCGCAAACACTCGCAGGCTTCAGTGCCTTGCGATAGTACTTCTTAATATCGGTGGTAGTCCGGTCGAAAATGTGAAAGTCATAATGCTCTGCGGTGTCTGAAGCGCGCCAGACAAACCGCACAGGCGTCCCGCTTGCAATCATGGTATCGACGGCAGGCTCCACGGGAATCGGCATGGCAGGAGGTATCTCGTAGTAGGTTCTTGTAGCGCATGCAGGTACGATCAGTATGAGTGCGGCCAGCAGACAGATACATTCAGTCCGTCTCCGCATCCTGATTAAGCTAGGTGCATTCATGACTTGTTACAGATTCCTGATGTAAATCCCAATCCATTTCTGAGAAGCATACCGCTATATGCATGGCACAGCCGCGAAGTTGCTTGATGTAATTAGGGTACAAATCCAGATGCCAGTCACCGACGGCAATATAAATGTGTCTTGGATCACACCAGTATAAGGGCACCGCCGACCAGGCTTAGTATTAAAGACCAGAGGCCGACAACAAGCTATCTGTCCTTCGAATTCTGGAGAATCCGGTGCTGTTTCGATTACCTGTTATTTTACAAGCAAAGCATCGTCGTGTTCCGCAATCCTCCCGATGCAGATCAGGCATACTCACCTGTGCTGTCATTCTAGCCAGCGCCTGTGGATCGATAAATCCCATGGATAACCAGAATACGGCGTCGGCCATTAAAGATGCTTCTGCAAGCGACCCGTCTCGAACTCCCGCCGCCCCGGCAAACCCTTTAGAGCCGGTACAGCCAACTGATGTAGCGCTGAATCCGAACAAGACTCCCGACACCATCGAATCTTTAGAACCCGGCGAGCCTGGCGCCGCACTTCCGGAAATCTCCATTGGCACAGTGGAGGTTATTCCCGTTGCAGCCGAAGAACCCGACGCACAGGGCCAGCAAGGTCACCCCGACTTGCCTCCAGCAACTGATGGGGAAAATTCTCCAGCAAGGCCAGTAGTGGTGAACGTGCCGCCTGCCACCTGTTCGTCCGAGCCAGGCAACGTTGAGGAAAACATGCTGAAACTCATCAACGAGGCACGTGCCGAGCCGCGTGCCTGTGGTGACGTAGACTACATCGCAACCCGGCCATTAAGCTGGAACTCCACGCTGGAAAATGCTGCAAGAACTCATTCGGCGGACATGGCCTCAGTGAATTACTTCAGCCACACGGGTAGCGATGGCAGTTCTGCCGCTACTCGCGTCACAGGCGCGGGTTACGCATGGCGTACCGTGGGTGAAAACATAGCCGCTGGCCGCAATTCTGCTGCGCAAACACTGGTCGACTGGCTAGAGAGCCCGGGACACTGTCGCAACATCATGAATCCGGCGTTCAGAGAAGTTGCTGTCGCCTGTGTTGAGGATAGTGGCTCTGACTATCGGTACTACTGGACAAATATTCTGGCCGCACCCAGATAGCAGGCAAGACGCTGACACCGAGTATGGATCAAAGTGCTGCCTTACATATGCCTGGATTCCTGATACCTGCAAGCGGTAATCGCATACCGATGCCCCATCAAGAATCTTGCGCACAAACCAGTTGGGATAACCTGAACAAAATACACCTTAGTATTGCATAAAATTTCGAGTCCAGAAGCTTATAGAGCTGTAAACAAGTACCGGTGGCGGCCCCGGTCCTTAGATGCTGCGATAGAAGCAGCGTAGCGGTTCTGGGCCGGAATTTTATGTAACGCTAAGGTACACTAACCCACGCTTTCAGTACTCACACGTTGATCATGGATGTATTCGTAGCTGCCGTGTTCTTCTTGCTGATCACACCGGGGCCTGGTGTCTTGTCCACTGCAGGCGTGGGAGCCTCTTTTGGTCAACAAGCAGGCTATCGATATGTGTTAGGTCTGTTCATAGGAACCAATCTGGTTGCACTGGCCGTTGTCACTGGGCTAGCAGGCATTGTATTAACAGCACCAGCACTTCGCACGGTTCTTTTGTATGCTTCAGCTGCGTATCTGTGCTACCTCGCACTGCGTATCGCCTTCGCAGGTAGCACTATCGCCTTTATTGAAAGTCAGAAACCACCCGGAATAAAGGATGCACTCATCCTGCAAGCAATAAACCCCAAGGCCTATGTAGTCAACACGACACTGTTTACGGGCTTCGCCTTTGAAGCGATGGTGTTGTGGCAGGAAACGATCTGGAAGTTTTTGCTTATCAACGCCATCTGGATTCCAATACATCTTCTATGGCTGAGTGCAGGTATCGGATTGAAAAAACTGGCGCTACCGCAAGGTGTGCAGCGAGCCATCAATGTATTCATGGCCCTCAGCCTATTGGTCGTTGTATTTCTTGCATCCAATATACAACAGTAGAGAGCACTGTCTTGTCACGGTGAAATCGATAGATCAGCAGCCAGTGCGCTTCAACTCAAGAACAATGGCCATTGTTTCGGGTTTCAGCAAGAATGTCATCCAACGCACCCAGTAGCTGTTGCATGTCCTGCTCGTCGGTAAAGTATCCCGGGGACAACCTGACCGTACCACCTTCGTCGGCTGTACCTGCATCGACATGCACCAGGGGCGCGCATTGCAATCCAGCTCTTGCGCAAACCTGATGGTCAGCATCCAGTTGATCAGCCACCCTTTCGGTACTGATGCCTCTGACAGTAAAGCTCAGTGTGGCCACTCGAGCATCATCGCGCGGTGCACCGATGATCTGCACGCTTTCAAATTCACGTAATTTGTCTTCAATGCGTTTCACATGGGCTAGCTCCACCGCATGAATATGCTTCACCGCTAGGCGACACTGTACTGCACTGTCGCCACCCGCATCCTGCTGCCGGGCAAGCTGTTCTCCCAGTGAGCGAAACCATTTCTGCGCAGCGTTAAGACCTGCTATGCCTGGCACCGAAACCGTGCCTGCTTCAAGCCGGTAAGGGTATGCATCGGGTTGATAGGTGGAAATCGAGTCTACTCCGGTGCCACCAAAACGCAACGGTTTCAGATCTACTGCCTCTGACACAATCATGCCACCGATACCCATGGGACCAAACAATCCTTTATGGCCAGGAAATGTCAGCACGCCGATACCTAACGCGTCCATGTTGATAGGCAATACGCCTGCTGTCTGAGCGGCATCGACAACAAGAGCAATGCCGGCATCACGCGCAATGCGTGCCACCTCCTCCAACGGCTGCACAGTCCCGATTACATTGGATGCATGATTGAGAACGATCAACCTTGTTGATGGCTTTATGGCCTTGGCTATAGATTCAGGATCAATGTATCCGTTCTGCCCGGGCGCTATGCGTGTGACCTCAACAGCCTGATCGCGCTCCAGATGATTGGCAGTTCGTAGCACAGCGTTATGTTCTATTCGCGTAATGATCATGTGATCACCCGACTCAACAATTCCGCCAATCGCCATGTTTAAAGCATCGGTGCCGTTGAGTGTGAAAACAACTCGGCTGGAAGGCCCGCTGAAGCCAAAAAACTGCGCCAGCATCGAGCGGGTTTGCGTGATCATTTGCTCGGCTTCTACAGCCAGCAAACTACCGCTGCGTCCGGGATTGACACCGTGTGAGCGAAAAAAGCTGTCCATGAATTCATATACAGCCTCAGGCTTTGGCCAGGTAGTGGCAGCATTATCAAAGTACACGTTGTCTTTCATGGGAGCCTGCGCCTACTTTTTTTCATCCAGTTCTATATCTACCCAGTCACTTGTTACATCAAAATCAATATCGTAACGATCAACTTCAAATGTGTCATCGTTATCAAACGTTTCTGGTGCTCTGGGAACAGAGGTGCCAAGCGATTTTTCGACGCTGTTGATGGCGCGTTCGGGCCCATCGGCAAGCTCGCCAGAAGTTTCAAAAGCACCTCCATGACCTTCTTCGGACTCTTCTTCAGCCAATAGGGTGCCTAAATCAATATCAGTCTCTGTCAGCGACATCGTGGACTCGCCAGGATCAAACACCTCACTGGCCATGTGTTCATCCTGTGCCGATACTGACTGATGTCCAATCATGGCAGCCGTGGGCGCGCCTGAACCATCACGGGCAATCTCGCTGGGCAAAGGTCCCAGCCACGGCTTGCCGGGAACACCCGCATAAGGCTCAACATCAGATGAAGGATTCGTTGTTGAATCTGACGGAGTCAGTGCGTCGGCACTGACAAGATTGATTTGTCGAAGCATGCTGATAGGAAGGGCCACGAAAAAAATCCAGAACAGTTCTCTGGTGACCAGAAACCGCGCTTCAGCATAATTGCTGATGAGAAAGGCGATGACAAAACCCAATACGAACAATACGCCCACTTGCTGGCGCTCATACTGGCAATAGAAAATTTCGATCAATTGCTGCGCAACCATGAGTATCGCTATTAAAGCCAACGGAATGCCTATTTCCGACGCCACTTGCAGCAAGCCATTATGGGCGTGATACACAATCCAGGTGAAATCGAAAAAACTCTGCTGAATCCAGATGGTGGCATCGGTAGGAAACCATAGTGAACCGTAGCCAACACCTGTCAACGGATGATCCCAAATCAGCCCAAGCACTTGACGCCAGACTTCACCTCGCCCTGTCAGGTCTCCCGAACGCCCCACCAGTTCGGTGGTTTCAATATTGGCAACCGCTAGTGCTGTCAGTGCGACAAACAGGACAGCGATAAAGCTCATGCGAATAAAACCCAGCTGAAAACGACTGGCAATATACAGATACAGCGACAGAGAGCCTGCAAACAACATGGCTAGTAACGACGTTGCCGAATGACTCAGCACGAGAACGCCAAGAGATAGGCCAGCCATTAGAAAGCAGAGGATCTTGCTAGGCACTGAATGAAATGATTCGCTAAGTGTGATGTACAGCAACACCCCCGCACCCGCCCAGAAACCAAGATCATTCTTCGAGTTAAAAACGCCTCTCCAGACTTGAGTGCCTTCATACGACTCGATGCCCAGATCCGGTAGTGCCAAAGCGGTACCGATGCTAACCAGCATGGTCAACCCGAGCACGACTGCAAAAATCCTTAAGGTAATCAAGAGCGGGATGGTAAAACCGATGTAGATCGCAATCAGGGAGCTGCCAATCAGATGAATGACACGTTCGGCTGAAACCTGAGCATCAATCGACCATGAAACCGAAACAATGGTACCGATGAGCAAAAGTACCAGCAGGATTCGATAACGGACCAGCCAGGTAATCCAGTTGATACCATGCCTGAACATCAAACCCAGAAAAGCGCCGAGATACAGGACGAGCCACAATGGGGTGATTAACTGGGGTAACACCCCGCCTGCGTAAGCGACTACAGTAGGCACAACACCTGTGCCCAACAACACAGTCATTAACAGGATCACAAACGCCATCGGCGTCCTGTCTGTTGATGTGGAGCTTTCCGTATAGGTGGCTACGCGCATGTCAGGCAGACCAACGGGGAGCAATGACGCTTGATGGGCATGGTACTCATCACTCTATGATAACGGCTGCACGGATCCAACGCTTGTGCACCTGTCGCAATTGATAGACAAACAGACACTCTGTTGTGACCCGTCAACCAGATACGTGTGGTTTCAACGGACGAGTCTGGGTTCGTGACAAGGTACCCTTCCGGGAGCCTATTGGCCATGCGTCAAGGAAGGGCAACGCTGGCAGAGACGCAGACAGACCCATCCGAAGGTAGTTCAGATAATGGCATGACGTACTTTAGCCGACACCCATTCACTGACAACCACTGTGCCGAGTATCACGATAAAAATAGTGGTGACCTGCGGCCAGGCCAAAGTATTGAGTGACGCCTGCAGCTGCACACCAATACCGCCCGCACCAACCAGCCCCAGGATAGTGGACTCGCGGATATTGATATCCCAGCGAAACACCGATATTCCGTAAAACGCCGGCAGAATCTGCGGCACGATTCCGTAATTGAGTACCTGCGCACCCGATGCCCCTGTTGCGGTCACGGCTTCTATTTGCAATTTGTCTGTCTCTTCAATTGCTTCGTACAGCAGCTTGGCGACAAAGCCAATGGAGCGCAGGCCTATGGCCACGATGCCGGCCAGCAAGCCCGGCCCAATGATAGAGACCAGCAGCAACGCCCAGATCAATGAGTTGATGGATCGCGAAGCGACAATTATGAATAGCGCAACCGGACGAATGAAAAGTTTGCTGGGAGTGGTATTGCTGGCAGCCAGAAACGCAACCGGCACTGCGAAGATGACGCCGAGCAGCGTACCCAGCGTAGCGATATTCATCGTGTCCCACAGAGGCACCCAAAGCTTGTCGATATAGCTCCAGCTTGGAGGCATCATGCGCGAACCCAGGTCGGCTGCCTGGGTGGGCGCATCAGCAACAAAGGCCCAGATGGTGTCTTTCGTCATGACTTGCCAGCAATAGACGAACAGGGCAACCAGGCAGAGCCAGCCCACCCACATCAACAATTTCGCGCGTGGGGAGCGATGTTGCCAGATCGGAGTTGTCATCATCATTGCACCCATCGTCGAACGTAGCCCGAGCTGTACTCGGTAATCATGACGATGAATATAATGATCAGCAGGATGGCGCCGGCTGAGTCAAATTCATATCGATCAATGGCGGTGTTTAACGTGGCGCCAATGCCGCCCGCACCTACTATCCCAATGACAGCCGACTCGCGGAAGTTGATATCCAGGCGGTATAGCGACAAGCCGATAAGACGCGGCATGACTTGCGGCTGCACCGCATAGTTGATGAGTTGTAGCCAGGATGATCCGGTTGCCCGAATAGCTTCAGTTTGTGATTCGTCAATGTCTTCAATGTCTTCTGCCAGCAGCTTGGACAGAAACCCGATGGTGGCAAAACTCAGCGTTAGAAACCCTGCAAACGGACCGAACCCGAACATGGCCACAAACAGGATAGCAATGATGATCTCTTGCAAAGAGCGCGACACGGCAATGATGCTTCTGCAAACATAGTAGACCGCCTTCGGCGCTACGTTTCGGGCAGCGCCAATCCCTATGGGCACTGACAGGATAATACCGACCACCGTTGAGGTGAGCGTCATCGTCAGGCTCTCGACCAGACCTGCCGAAATATCCTTCCAGCGCGAGGTGAAATCTGGCGTCAGAAACCCTTTGACAAAGCGCCAGCCACGATCCATGCCTTCGGCTACCCGCGTCCAGTTGACCTCTATCGTGCCTATCGCCAGAACAAACCAGATCAGAGCCAGCACATACAGGGCATAACGCAAAGACGCGCTTTTAAAAAAGACCGGGGGTCGCTTCCACGTCGTTGGGAAGTCAGACATTTTATCGACCATTGCTCAGGCGGCCTCGGAGTCGTTTTCCAGCGTTTTCCAGTCTTCTTCACCATAGATGCGCGTCAGAACGCTCTCATCCAATTCGCCAGGCGAGCCATCAAAAACGATTTTTCCTGGCTGCAGGCCAATAATCCTCTCGGT
>CAYGSW010000237.1:0-8904 GCA_964352535.1 uncultured Granulosicoccaceae bacterium
AAAACGAGCTTCAATCCCGGCCAAAATGGGATTGCTCGTAGCCGAAATATTTCTGCCGCGCAGCCTCCTAGGTCATGGGTTACCAATCAAGGCACTATCGACTCCGGTCGCCTTGCGTCAGGATGGCATCCAATATGGCGACGTTTTTGCTGTTTGTGGAAGTTATGACCTTGTTCTGTTGATAGTCGGTTATCAGGTGGCCGCCTCTTGAAGACGGACACCCAGTGTCGAACCAATTGGTCTTACTGTATATTCCTTTTCGTAAGAAACTCACGAATCTTGCTAGTGACGAACGCGTGCTCCTCTTCAAGGGCGAAGTGACCGGTATCCAAGATGTTGTAATCAACATCCTTGACGTCCCGCTTGAATCCCTCTGCACCAGCCACTGGGAAAAACGCGTCATTTTTCCCCCAAACCACTAACACCGCCGGCTGGTTGTCTTTCAGGTATTGCTGCCACTGCGGATAAAGCTTGATGTTGCTTGGATAATCATAAAATAGATCCAGGGCTACCCGGTGCTGACCTGGCCTGGAAATGACAGCGTAATCAAGCACCCAGTTGTCTGGCAAAATCGAGTCTGGATTTCGAGTGCCGTGTGTGTATTGCCACTTCATGCCTTCGAGCGAGAACACGTTTTCTATTATCTCTTTCTCTAGCTCTGGCGTCTTTTCTTCCCAGTATTGAATGACCGGACCCCACCCACCAGGATCTATGCCTTCTTCATAGGCATTGCCATTTTGAGTGATGAGGGCCTGAATACGCTCAGGGTGTGCAGTCGCAATACGCAATCCAACAGGCGCACCGTAATCTTGGATCATTAACGTGTACTTGTTTATCCCTCGTTGCTCCAAGAAGCTGTTTATGGTCTTGGCGAAGTTGTCAAAAGTATAGGTGTATTCATCGACCGAGGGAAAACTACTATTGCCAAAACCAGGGTAGTCAGGAGCAATCAGGTAGTAATCATCAGAGAGTGCTCTGAGCACCTCTCTATACATGTGCGATGAAGACGGAAAACCGTGTAGTAGAACGATCGCAGGATTGGCTGGATTTCCAGCTTCGCGGTAGAAAATCTCAACGCCTTGTACGGATTCGTATCCGTATTTCACGCTCCCTTCATTGGCCGTTGCCACGCTGCTTACAGCAATTGTAGCCAGGGCAATCCCTGCTAACGCTATGTTTCGTATGAATTTATTCATAATCTGATTCCCATATAACCGTTATTAATTATTTAAAGAGGTTAGACCGTATCCGATATTGACTAACCTGTCAACAAAATTTATTATGGTTAGTATGAAAATGGACGAACGGCAATTTGTCTTTGTAGGCAACAATCTGGCAATAGATTTTGTTAACACTCAGATCATTGATCGTGGGGAGATGATCGATCTATTGAACGACTCGCAAGACTTCGTCAGTTGGGCGAGAGCAGCCGAACTTCCTTTAGACTCGAATAATGAAATGCACTATTCGTTTGAGAAATGTTTGGCGTTACGCAAGGCACTAAAGCAGGTATTTACAGCCGTTCTCGACACGCGAACCATACCAGCCAGCGCACTAAACACAATTAATCAACACTTGCTCAATCACGCTACTGAGCGAGAATTGAAAAACGTAAAAGGCAAGCTGGCATTGCGTTCGATTTACAAAAGTTTGTCTGTAGAGAGATTGTTTGGGCTCATAGCCAATGAAGCTGCTGAATTGCTCGAATCCAATCAGTTGAAAAAATTAAAAAAGTGTGCGAACCCAACATGCATTCTGCTATTTGTTGACACATCCAAGTCTGGAAGAAGGCGGTGGTGCCGCATGAATGTTTGTGGCAATCGGTCAAAAGCAGCAAGTTATTACCATGGTAGAAAAGGTGTGACATCGTCACATCCATAAATCATTATCGTCGGCACTAGCCACGTAGAACTGCAGGCTATGCTCGTAGATGGCGTGGTTGGAAATCTTGTCATCACATTCAGGGCCGACTGGGAAAATTATAATCATGTTGTGCACAGCATGACCCTTACTTCCCCAGTCGCCCCATTTAGCTCTCGCAGCATCCCGGTTTTTGCTTTAGAGAACCTTCTTCCGCACCGTTACCCGTGCTGCATGAGCGCTCAGCGCATCGATGATTACACGCGTACCCACAAAGCAAAGATCAGCCGTGGTGTCCGGAATCTTGTCAACTCTGGTTTCATCAAGCGTCATCGACATACTCGAGCGGTCACTCGCACTTGTCCAGAACGCCAGTCAGACACACAAAAAGCAGAAGTGCGCATTTAATTTGCTTAAATTCATTGACTGTACGGTCAGTCAACTGGCACTATCACATGGCACTATCTCAATCTCGACCACTGAACGCGCCTTCTATTGCCGGAGTGATGAATGTCTGAAACGATCCTGCTGCATATCAATGCACACGCAGCAACCATCACCCTGAATCGTCCGGATCGGCTCAACAGTTTCAATGCAGAAATGCATCAGGCGTTAAGCGACGCACTCGCCGTTGTCGAAAACCCGAAGCAGGGCGTTAGAGCCTTGATGATTACCGGCGCAGGCAGAGGATTCTGTGCTGGGCAGGACCTGAGCGATCGCAATGTAGCAGCCGATGCCGCTGCCCCGGATCTGGGCGCCTCACTTGAAAACTGGTACAACCCTCTGGTGCGCCGATTACAGGCTCTGCCTATGCCGGTGGTGTGTGCCGTCAATGGTGTCGCAGCGGGTGCAGGCGCTAATATCGCTCTGGCCTGCGATCTTGTGCTTGCTGCACGCTCCGCCAGCTTCGTACAGGCGTTCTGTAAGCTGGGACTGATATCGGATTCCGGTGGCACCTGGACTTTGCAACGCGCTGTGGGCAAGCCGCGCGCCATGGGCCTGTCGTTACTGGGCGATAAGCTAAGTGCAGAAAAGGCCGAACAATGGGGCATGATCTGGCAGGTTGTTGATGATGAGAAGCTGGCAGACGAGGCGCGCTCCCTGCTTGCACATCTGGCTACACAACCGACTGCAGGCCTGGCTCTGATGAAGCAGGCCATTCACGCGGCAACTGACAATACCCTGGATGAACAGCTCAATCTGGAGCGTGACCTGCAGCGTCAGGCAGGGCAAGCTGATGATTACAAGGAGGGCGTATCGGCGTTCATGGCCAAACGCCCACCTGTCTTCAAGGGCCGTTGAACATGGAGCCCAATGATCAGAAGGTCGCAGGAAAAACACGCGATGCACCCTATAGGAGCCGCGCTGGAGCCTGTGCGCCACTGAAACCTTCAGATAATGAGGTCATGGATTATGAGTGAAGCGTTTATTTGCGATACCGTTCGAACACCGATCGGTCGTTATGCAGGAGCATTATCGTCGATTCGTGCAGATGATCTGGGCGCACTGCCGATTTCCGAGCTGATGAGTCGAAACTCCGGAGTGGATTGGGAGGCGGTTGATGAGCTGATCTACGGTTGTGCCAATCAGGCCGGCGAGGATAACCGCAACGTTGCGCGCATGTCAGGTTTGCTGGCAGGGCTACCGGAAGCGGTACCCGGAACCACCGTTAACAGGCTTTGCGGTTCGGGTATGGATGCGGTAGGACTGGCAGCCCGCAGCATCAAGGCGGGTGAGGCCGATCTGATGATTGCCGGTGGTGTCGAAAGCATGTCTCGATCGCCGTTTGTCATGGGCAAGATAGACACAGCCTTTGGTCGCAATGCAACCATCTATGACACAACACTTGGCTGGCGCTTTGTCAACCCGGCTATGGACAAACGCTACGGCACACATACCATGCCGCAAACAGCTGATAACGTTGCCAGCGACTATGGCATCAGTCGCGAAGATCAGGATCAGTTCGCTGTGCGTAGTCAGAAGCGTTGGGCAAGTGCTCACGAGGCGGGACATTTCAAGGAAGAAATCGTAGCGGTTGAGGTACCACAACGCAAGGGTGACCCTGTTATTGTCGACACAGATGAGCATCCCCGGCCTGGCACCACCGCACAAGCGCTTGCCAGGCTAAAAGGTGTTAGCGGACCCCAGCTAAGCGTTACTGCAGGCAACGCATCCGGCATCAACGACGGCGCCTGTGCCTTGCTTATTGCCTCGGAAAAAGCGATTAAGCAATACAATCTGACACCCAAGGCCCGTGTGGTGGGCATGGCCAGTGCCGGTGTTGCACCTCGTATCATGGGAATAGGGCCAGCGCCTGCAACGTCCCGTGTGCTGACACGCACCGGGCTAAACCTTGCTGATATGGACCTTATCGAACTCAACGAAGCATTCGCGGCTCAGGCACTGGCGGTAATGCGCGAACTGGGCATCGCTGACGACGCGCCTCATGTGAATCCGCAGGGTGGTGCTATCGCTCTGGGGCATCCACTGGGTATGAGCGGCGCACGACTGATAAGCACCGCGACAGCCCAACTCAACCGCCAGCATCAGCGCTACGCGCTATGCACCATGTGCGTCGGTGTTGGTCAGGGTATTGCCATGATTATCGAGCGTGCCTGACAATAACAATAAAGAACGTCATGCCCACGAAGCAGATTGAAGAGGACAAGCAATGAATACCCCCTGCAAAACACCCGGTCTTGACCCTATCGAGACTGCCAGTATCGATGAATTGCAAAGCGTGCAACTGCAAAGAATGCAAAACACTGTGCGTCACAGTTTCGACAACGTGGCGCCCTTCAGAGAAAAGTGCAAAGCCTCAGGGGTCACCCCAGACGATTTGCAAGCACTGTCCGATATTTCAAAATTTCCCTTTACAACAAAGGCTGATCTTCGGGACAACTATCCGTTTGGACTTACTGCAGTGCCGATGGAGGACGTAGTACGAATACATGCCTCCAGTGGCACCACAGGCAAACCAACGGTGGTTACCTACACACAGAACGATATCGACACCTGGGCTAATCTGGTTGCGCGCAGCATTCGAGCCAGCGGTGGCAAACGTAGCGACATCCTTCATGTGTCCTATGGCTATGGGCTGTTTACCGGTGGGCTCGGCGCTCACTATGGAGCTGAACGCCTGGGGTGTGCGGTGATCCCTATGGGCGGTGGGCAAACTTCCAAGCAGGTACAACTGATACAGGACTTCAAGCCGCGCATCATCATGGTCACCCCGTCTTACATGCTGAACATTGTCGATGAAATGGAACGCCAGGGAATAGACCCGAAACACACATCGCTGGAAATCGGCATCTTCGGTGCTGAGCCGTGGACAGGCAGCATGCGATCCGAAATCGAATCGCGACTGGGCATTGATGCGGTGGATATCTACGGGCTTTCCGAAGTCGGTGGGCCTGGGGTGGCCAATGAGTGTATTGAATCCAAGGACGGTCCGGTCATCTGGGAAGATCATTTCTATCCGGAAATCATCGATCCGAATACCGGCGAAGTGCTGCCCGATGGAGAATACGGCGAGCTGGTATTCACCACGCTATCCAAGGAGGCGCTGCCAATGATTCGCTACAGAACCCGCGACCTCACTCGCTTGTTGCCACCAAGCTCACGCTGCATGCGGCGCATGGACAAGATTACCGGTCGCTCGGACGATATGCTGATTATTCGTGGAGTCAACGTTTTCCCCAGTCAGATCGAGGAGATCCTGCTCAGTATTGACGGACTCTCACCACATTATCAACTGACGGTGGGGCGCGACGGACACATCGATTCTCTGACTGTCCATGTCGAATGTCGACAGTCGCTGGACGATAGCAGCAGCAATGCGTTGGCGCGAGAGCTGCAAAAACAGGTCAAATCACTGATCGGGGTGAGCTCAGTGGTCATCGCGGTGCCACCCGGAGGCGTAGAACGCTCCGAAGGAAAAGCCAAACGGGTGGTAGACAATCGCCCGGCACCCTTTTAGGAGTCAGAACCCGTATAGAGGACAATCCAGCTTTCCTTACACTGAAGCTTGAACCGGCGAACAGTACCGCGATATACTGACCGAGCGGTCAGACAATTGTCGGATCTGGATTTCGCACAACTCGAACGCATCCTGGCGATGCGTGCAACAGGAGATGGTGATGTACGCACAAATTGTCAAAACAGACGGTACGGGTGTCAAGGATCTTGACCAGATGACTCCCGAAGAGAGTGCGTTTCAACAACGTATCGATGCCGATCAGAAAATCGAGCCCAAGGAGTGGATGCCTGAAGGGTACCGCAAGACGCTCATCCGGCAAATCAGTCAGCATGCGCATTCAGAACTGGTCGGCCAACTGCCCGAAGGAAACTGGATAACCCGCGCACCCACGCTTGAGCGCAAAGCCATCTTGCTGGCAAAAGTTCAGGATGAAGCAGGCCATGGGCTGTATTTGTATTGCGCAGCTGAAACACTGGGCATCAGCCGGGACGAAATGTTTGAGCAGTTGCATTCAGGTAAGGCCAAGTATTCATCCATCTTCAATTATCCGACATTGACCTGGGCCGACATAGGAGCAGTGGGCTGGCTTGTTGACGGCGCCGCCATCATGAACCAGGTGCCACTACAACGTACCTCTTACGGTCCCTATGCTCGGGCCATGGTCAGAATCTGCAAGGAAGAAAGCTTTCATCAGCGCCAGGGATTTCACATCATGATGAAAATGGCAAACGGTACAGAGGCGCAAAAGCGCATGGCACAAGATGCCTTCAACCGGTTCTGGTATCCGGCGCTGATGATGTTTGGGCCGTCTGATAAAGATTCGGTGCACTCGGCACAGTCGATGGCGTGGAAGATCAAGATTAATACCAACGATGAATTGCGGCAGAAGTTTGTTGATCAGACAGTACCTCAGGCTGAGTATCTTGGCTTGAGTGTGCCCGATGAGAACCTCAAGTGGAATGAAGAAAAAGGCGGCTATGATTTTTCAGAACCCGATTGGAATGAATTCTATGAGGTGCTGGCTGGTAACGGTCCGTGCAACAAGGAACGCTTGCAAGCGAGAGTCACTGCATGGAATGACGGCGAATGGTTTCGTGAAGGTCTGATGGCCAATGCCGCCAAAAAGCGTGAGCACCGCGAGGTGGCTGCATGAGTTCAGTCAATAGCTCGCCGTACCCTGAGGTAGAAGGCTCCAGTGGGCGAGAAAAACGCAAGCATGAACTGCCGCTATGGGAGATATTCATTCGTGGCCAGCACGGCATGAACCACCGGCATGTGGGCTCTCTGCACGCTGCAGATGCGGAAATGGCCATCAACAACGCGCGTGACGTGTACACACGCCGCAATGAAGGCGTGAGTATCTGGGCGGTTCAATCCACACATATCGTCGCCAGTTCACCTTCAGACAAGGAACCCTTGTTCGAACCAGCCAACTCAAAAGTTTACCGGCATCCGACATTCTTCGAAATCCCTGAGGAAGTGGGGCAAATGTGATGGCATCCGACAGTCAAGGCAGCACTGGGTTATTCGAGTTCCTGTTACAGATGGGTGATAACTGCTTGATTCTGGCGCATCGAAATTCTGAATGGTGCGGACATGGACCAGCGCTGGAAGAAGACATCGCTGTGTCCAACATATCACTCGACTTGATCGGTCAGACACAGCTTTGGCTGGGCCTTGCAGGCGAGGTTGAAGGCAAAGGTCGATCGGCAGATGATCTTGCCTACCTGCGCGATGTCTTCGACTTTCGCAACGTATTACTCGTGGAGCGGCCAAACGAGGACTACGGCCTGACTCTGATGCGCCAGTTTCTATTCGACGCATGGCATCTGCCCATGCTGCAAGCCCTGTTGAAGTCGTCTAACCAGCAGATCGCAGAAATCGCAGAAAAATCAGGTAAGGAAGTCGCTTACCATCTAGAGCGCAGCACCGATCTCGTGATTCGCCTGGGCGATGGCAGCGCTGAGAGTCATCAGCGCATGCAGACATCGCTCAATGAGCTTTGGTCATACACTGGTGAGCTACTCGAATTCGATGATCTTAACTCCGCGCTTGTCGATGATGGCGTGGTTCCGGAGGCCGCCTACATTGTTGATGCCTGGAACACACATGTATCAATGGCGCTTAATCAGGCGACACTAAAAACCCCCGATGGTGATTTCGTGCGACGTGGTGGCAAGCGCGGTATTCACAGCGAACACCTGGGTTTTGTGCTGGCTGAAATGCAGTTTTTGCAACGTGCCTACCCGGGTGCCGTCTGGTAGTGCGGCGTAACCCGAATCGGATGAACCTGCGGTATGCAGGCTACACAACGGATTCTGACATCGTGTTGAATCCAACTCATTGTGGTTCCAACGAATGATTGCTTCAAACACTCTCAACAAGCCAGATACTGAACAGATCTGGAGCTGGCTGCACGATGTTCCCGACCCTGAAATTCCGGTGATTTCCGTGGTAGATCTGGGAATTATCCGCGATGTTGTCTGGGATGGGGATACGCTTGTTGTCAGCGTCACGCCGACTTATTCAGGGTGTCCGGCCACGGCGATCATCAACGACGACATCGAAACCAAGCTTCACAAGGAAGGCATAGAACATGTCCGCCTTGAGCGTCGGCTATCGCCAGCCTGGAACACGGCCTGGATCAGCGAGCGTGGCCGGGAAAAATTGCTCGACTTCGGTATTGCGCCGCCTGTCGAGGGCAGTGGAGCGTGCGGCCTGGGTCGTCCGCAGATAACCGTCTGCTGTCCGCGCTGCCGATCAACGAACACGGAGAACGTCAGCCAGTTCGGCTCCACCCCCTGCAAGGCCAGCTATCGCTGCAGCGACTACCTGGAACCCTTCGACTACTTCAAGCCCTTTTGAGCGGAGCGGCAAAGGTTCATGGTTCAGTTCTATCCCCTAAAGGTGACCGAGGTTCGTCGCGAAACGCGCGAATCCGTGGTGCTATCCCTGGAGCCGGCGCCGGAAGACCGCGAGGCCTTCGCCTTCATCCCCGGTCAGTATCTGACCTTTCGCAAGGCGCTGGAGGGGGAGGAGTTGCGCCGCTCCTATTCCCTCTGCAG
>CAYGSW010000238.1:0-8882 GCA_964352535.1 uncultured Granulosicoccaceae bacterium
CGCTTGAAAACCCTGCTACAACACGATGATCCTGCCCAGGCACAACGTCTGGACCCTTACCGGGGCTACCTGTTCAATGCGCAGCAGCAGCAGATAACAGCAGCCATCACCTATCTTCAGAGCATTGAAGAGGCTCACCTGGGCACACTCAAGGACCGAAACTGGCTCAACCATATCCGCGACAAGGCCACACAACAGCGAGAATCCTTTGCTAAAGACGAGCAAGACAAACGCCAACGCATTGACATAGTGGCACAGGAGCTGGAGCGGACAACTCGCTCGGTGGCACAGCTGCAACAGGATCAGCGCAGACTCCAAAGTCTGATGGAGGAGTTGGAGACTCTCCAGCGCAGTGGTTCAGGCTACTTTGCAGCACTTCGGGGCCAGTTTCAAATTCCAGTCTCAGGCGATCTAAGTGCCCGTTTTGGTGAAACTAAATCCGTGGGCAGGCTGCGCTGGAGTGGTTGGTTTATCAGTGCGGACGAAGGATCACCGGTGCGCACCATTGCTGATGGTGAAGTAGTCTACAGTGACTGGTTGCAGGGTTTTGGTATGTTAGTGATCATAGACCATGGTGACGGGTACATGACACTGTATGGGGGTAACCGCACGGTCATTCCGGTCAAAGGCTCCTGGGTCGAATCCGGTTCGACAATTGCAACGGTTGGAGACTCTGGGGGTCAGAATACCAGCGGACTGTACTTCGAGATCCGTCACAATGCGAAAGCACTGGATCCACAAGACTGGCTGGCACCGGCATCCAGCTAATCACTGAGCAGAAGGCTGAGCGATTATGGTGTGACATGTTTATGATCAATTCCGCCACGGAACATGACGCTATCGCGGTGGTCTCAGTAACAAATAGTCGGTATTGTTGAGTACTGCGTATGATAAATACTGGCATTTACATCCAATGGCAAAAACACGAAGCCTGCGGGTTGTCCTAAACCGGAGTAGAACTGCATGAAGTTAAACACACGCTCGGTAGGCCTTGTTCTGGCTGGCGCCGTCATCGGCGGCTCGCTGACACTGACGCAGCACGTCATGGGTGCGCGCAACGCCAACGAACTGCCACTTGAACAGATGCGTACGTTCACTGATGTTTTCAGTCGCATCAAAAACGACTACGTGGAAGAGGTTTCTGATGAGGAGCTGCTGGAGTACGCGATCAGAGGCATGCTCAATGGCCTTGATCCGCATTCAGCTTATCTGAACACAGAAGAATTCAACGAACTGCGCATAGGCACAACCGGCGAGTTTGGAGGACTGGGCATCGAGGTGGGTATGGAAGACGGCTTTGTCAAAGTTGTCTCCCCGATCGACGACACCCCCGCAGCGCGTGCCGGCATGATGTCAGGCGACCTCATCATCCGACTGGACGACACACCCACCAAAGGCCTGTCACTGAACGACGCAGTCAAGTTGATGCGCGGCAAGCCTGGCAGCATCCTGACGCTGACCGTTATCCGCGAAGGTGAAGACAAGCCTCTGAGCATCGATATCAAGCGCGACATCATCAAGGTGACCAGCGTCCGAAACCGCATGCTTGAAGACGGCTTCGGCTATCTGCGTATCTCCAACTTCCAGACCAAGACCACCTCCGACATGCTCAAGGCAATCAAGAACCTCAAGGCCGAAGCGCCCGATGGTGATCTAAGAGGTTTGGTGCTTGATCTTCGCAACAACCCGGGTGGCGTGCTGTCAGGCGCTGTCGGCGTATCCGATGCGTTTCTCAACGACGGCATGATTGTCTACACAGATGGGCGTGAGAGTGATTCCAAGTTGCGTTATGACGCTACTGACGGTGACGTGCTCAACGGTGCGCCACTGGTTGTTCTGGTCAATGGAGGTTCAGCATCAGCCTCGGAAATCGTGGCCGGTGCCATGCAGGATCACGGCCGCGGCGTTGTGCTCGGTAGCAAGACTTTTGGCAAGGGATCTGTACAGACCATTCAGGACTTACCCGCGGGCGGTGCAGTCAAGCTGACGACATCACGCTACTACACACCCAATGGCCGCTCCATTCAGGCCCTGGGCATCGAGCCGGACATCCAGACAAAACCCGGATCATGGGTGCGTCCTGACGAGGAAAGTGACTTTACACCGCTAACAGAGTCCAGTTTGCGCGGATCGTTGATCAATGAAGAAGATGATGGTGAAGGGACTGAAGTTGGCGAGTCGCCGGAAGATAACCTTGTGTACGACGACTATCAGCTGTTTGAAGCGCTCAACCTGTTAAAAGGACTGACCATACTGAGCAAGAAAACCAGCTAATTAGCAAGGACTGACGCTCATGACCATCTGAGCGTCCCCCAGCCTGCAGATCAGTACTGGACCGTTCGAAGGCGCAGATTAATCACTGCGCCTTTTTCATTTCGCTTATTGGGAAACTGTCACCTCTACAGGAAGCGAATGGAACAACGAGGTAAGCGATGTGTTTGCAGACAATACGTTATGGCTGAACTTGCGCTAGCATAAACACATCGCGCTCTAGGATTTCCGTGCTTTAGGATATCAACGAGCCATTTCCATGCATAGTCTGGTCAGGAGCCAATGACATGGGTTGTCAGTATTTTGCACCGACACAAAACGGTGCTGATTCCTTTACCGTGGCCATGCCACGCCTCACTGTCGGTCGCGGCACACTGTCAGAGGTCGGCGATCGCACAGCGGCACTGGGTGTGCGTCGCGTTGCACTGTTTACCGATCCCTACCTGCTGGATGGGCCGCTGGTGGCCATTGCCAGACAATCGTTGCGGGCTGCTGGTATCGAGGTGGCCGTGTTCTCCGATATCCGAGTTGAACCGGATGATGAGTCGGTCGCCCGAGGCGCTGCCTTTCTGAATGAAGCACGCTGCGAAGCTATGGTATCCGTTGGTGGTGGCTCCGTTATGGATACGGCCAAGGCGGCACTCGTGCTACACAGGCATAGCGGCGAGCCCATTGATTACTTTGCACCGCCGGTGGGTGGTGGCCGGGCCATTACAGGTCCACTGCTTCCGCATGTTGCGTGCCCGACAACCTCCGGTACAGGCTCTGAGTGCACTTCTATATCGGTTCTGCGCATCACAAGCCTGAACACCAAATTTGTCATTGCCCACCCGAGCCTGTTACCAACCATTGCCATTGTTGACCCGCAGGTGTGTGACAGTCTGCCTGCCAATGCTGTGGCTTCAACGGGATTTGATCTGTGTTGCCATGCGCTGGAGTGCTACACCGCACGTGCGTATACGCAACATGACAAAGTAGCATCGCCCAATGCCCGGCAATACATCCAGGGTGCGAATCCGTTCAGTGATCTTGCTGCACGGGAGGCCATGCAGATCGTGGGTGAGTATCTGGAACGTGGGGTCAACGATGCAAGCGATACACAAGCCCGGGACCAACTGATGTGGGGGGCAACGCTTGCCGGCATTGCCTTTGGAAACTCCGGTACGCATTTGCCGCATGCCATGTCCTATGGCGTAACCCACCTGATGAAAGACATCACCACCGATGGCTACCCTGTAAAGACACCTTTTGTGCCGCACGGTATCAGCGTGATTGTCAACGCGCCGGCGATATTTCGCTACACGGCCGAGTCAACTCCCGAACGTCATTTGCAAGGGGCACGCTACCTGCAGGCTGATGACAAAGGGGCCGCGCCTGAAGACGCCGGTGAAGTATTGGCCAAGCGTCTGGTTCAGTTGATGAAAGACACTCACATGCCCAACGGATTAACCGGTGTGGGTTTTGATGAGTCGCATGTTCAAGCGCTTGCCACGTCGTCTATTCGACAGGGAAGAGCGATAGCCAACGCTCCTCGTGATTCAAATCTGGTTGATCTTGAAAACATGTATCGAAGCGCGATGAGCTACTGGTAGCCAGTGCTTGCCTATATTTCAAGACGCATTCTTCAATCCCTCTTTGTCATGCTGGCGGTCAGCCTGCTCGCGTTTACCTTGTTTCGTTTTGTAGGCGACCCGGTTGCGCAGATGGTCGGGCAGGAAACCTCCATCAGCGATCAGGAACGACTGCGTAACTCTCTGGGCCTGAATGATCCGATCACCACACAGTTCGTCCGCTTCGTCAGTGATCTTGCCACGGGCAATTTTGGTTTCTCCTATCGCACGCGGCAACCCATTAGCGAAATGATTCTTTCACGCATGCCAGCAACGCTTGAGCTGGGCATCGTGTCCTTGTTGATATCACTGATCGTTGGCATACCGGCGGGCATATACACAGCATTGCATCGCGGTGGTGTCATTGCCAACACCATCCTTGTCACAACGCTTATCGGTATATCCATCCCGACGTTCGTCATCGGAATTTTCCTCATTTTCATCTTTGGTGTGCAGCTGGGCTGGCTGCCAACGTTCGGCCGTGGTGATGTGGTCGCCGTGGGCTGGTGGAAAACCAACTTTCTCACGGTAGACGGGTGGCGATCACTGCTGCTGCCTGCATTGACACTCGGGGTTTATCAGTTAACGCTCACCATGCGTCTGGTGAGATCAGAAATGCAGGATGTGATGAAAACCGATTTCATCAAGTTTGCCAAAGCACGCGGTATCAACCGGCATTCCATTCATTATCATCATGCGTTTCGTAACACACTAGTGCCTGTGATCACGATCATCGGTTTGCAGTTTGGTGGCGTCATAGCCTTTTCAATCGTCACAGAATCAGTGTTTCAATGGCCCGGGATGGGCTTGTTGTTTCTAGACTCCATACGCTATGTGGATATCCCGGTCATGTCAGTCTACCTTGTACTGATTGCCTTCATGTTTGTGGTAATCAACCTGATCGTTGACCTGCTCTATGCGGCCATTGATCCGCGGGTACGCACCGGGGCAAATCACTGATGCTGGCGCGTCTGAAACAGGCATCGGTAGAGAATGAGCTGCTCTATCTTTTTCTGCACAACCGGGTGGCACAGCTAGCCGCACTGATCACACTGCTGCTGATGGGTGCAGCCGCGCTTGCCAACTTGGTTGCACCCAGCAATCCATACGATCTCACAAGCTTCGATTTACTCGACTCGCTTCTGCCACCCAGCTATCTTGACGGCGGCGACGAACGGTTTCTCATCGGCACCGATGATCAGGGTCGCGACCTTCTGTCGGCCATACTATACGGCACACGCCTGTCTCTGACGGTCGGGTTACTATCGGTTGCCTTTGCCAGTATACTGGGGGTCACCCTTGGCTTGATGGCAGGCTATCTGGGTGGCCGTTTCGACGCCATAGTGATGCGCATTGCCGATGTACAACTCAGCTTGCCAGCCATTCTCACAGCGTTACTCATTGACGGTATCGCGCGCGGAATTCTTCCTCAACAACGCCACGATGATCTGATGCTTGTGGTGTTGACCGTGGCCATCGGACTGTCGTTGTGGGTCAATTTTGCGCGTACAGCCCGAGCATCAACATTTGTAGAAAAAAACAAGGAATATGTACAGGCCACCCAGATCATGGGTATGCACCCACTCCGTATCATGTTTGTTCAGATTCTGCCAAATATACTTGGGCCGATCATGGTGATTCTCACGGTAGATTTGGCGGTCGCAATTCTACTGGAGGCAACGCTGTCGTTTCTGGGTGTGGGCGTACCGCCCAACCAGCCATCGTTGGGCACCCTGATTCGTATCGGTACTGAATACTTGTTTTCAGGCGAATGGTGGATCGTCATATTCCCCAGCCTGACGCTTGTGGTTCTTATCGTAGCTGTCAATGTACTGGGTGACTTCCTGCGCGACGCGCTAAACCCCAAGCTGCGATAAGCCAGGATCTGACATGGACAAGCTCCTGAGCATCAATGATCTCAGCGTACTCATACCAACGCGCTTTGGAGATTTCCTGGCTGTCGACTCTATTAATCTTGATGTTGTCGAAGGGCAGATTCACGGTCTTGTTGGCGAATCAGGTGCTGGAAAGTCAACCATTGGCGCCGCCATTGTCGGCTTGCTGGAAACACCGGCCTTTGTGTCAAACGGTAGCATCAAGCTGCTGGGCCAGTCTCTGGTAGAACTGGATGCGCATGCACTTGAGAAATTACGTGGCAATCGTATCAGCATGATTTTCCAGGACCCGCAGACATCGCTCAATCCCCTGCTGAGCATCAGTGATCAGATGGTGGAGACGATCCGCCAACACCGTGATGTATCACGCAATGAAGCACGGACTATCGCCATTGATCTACTGGAAGAAACCGGTATTGACAATGCCGCCACTCGCATTGACGATTATCCCCACCAGTTCTCAGGCGGAATGCGTCAACGGGTTGTAATCGCCCTGGCCATATGTACCGAACCTGCACTCATCATCGCTGACGAGCCCACAACAGCGCTGGATGTCTCCGTGCAGAAACAGATTCTGAAACTGATCCGCGATCTGGCCAGGCAACGTGCTGTTGGCGTTATTTTGATCACTCATGACATTGGCGTTATCGCCGAAATTACCGATGTGGTGACAGTGTTACGTTATGGTCGTGTTGTGGAACATGGCAGCACAGCCAAGGTGCTGGGTGCCCCTGATGAGACGTACACCCAGCAACTCATGGCAGCAGTACCCAGACTGGATACACGGCTGGACCGGTTTATGAATATTGCCGCTGATGATCACCGTATTGATGGTAATACTCGCTGGAAAATTGACGGCGCCAGTGAGCAACATGCTTCACAGTGGCTGCTCGAGGCCAGCAACAGCGTAACTTCGCAAACTGCTGCGCCAGCGTCTGGACAGACTGACACGACAACTCCTGACTCCATACCTGCGATGCTTGAGGTGCAAAATCTGTCAGTGATCTATGAGACCAAACGTCAATGGTTTGGCAAACAGAGTGGATTTCAGGCACTCAACAACATCAGTTTTGAGATCAGGCCGGGCCAGGTTCTTGGTGTTGTGGGTGAAAGCGGCAGTGGCAAGTCAACACTGGCAAAGGCTATTGCTGGTCTGGTACCTGTTTCAGAGGGCGCGATGCTGTTTAACGGCAAGCCCTTGCCGGACGCACGCTCGCGGGCTCGCACGCACGCAGCACGAAGACAGATACAAATGGTGTTTCAGGATCCCTATTCTTCTTTGAACAACCGACGGACGGTGGAAGCCATCCTAACGGAAAGCCTGCATTTTTATCGTCTTGCTGAAAAAGGGCCCGAATCTCGCAGGTTGGTTGCCTCCATGCTGGAACTGGTCGAGATGCCACAACGCGCCATGCTGAAATACCCGCATCAGTTTTCCGGAGGGCAGCGCCAACGTATTGCCATTGCCAGAGCATTGATGGCACGCCCCGATTTTCTCATATGTGACGAACCCACATCGGCACTTGATGTCTCTATTCAGGCACAGATTCTGAATTTACTCAAACAACTGCAACAGAGTCTGGATCTAACCATCGTGTTTATCAGCCACAACCTGGCCGTCGTAAGACAGATGGCCGACACCGTTATGGTGTTGCGCCAGGGCCAGCATGTGGAGTCAGGATCGAACGACGATTTCTTCAAGCAGCCAAGCGCTGCCTATAGTCAGCAATTGTTGCGTGAATCACCCTCACTGGAACTGCTCCTGAGTTCTTGATGAACGCACGAAACTGCACAATGTAAAACATTGCCTCCTCAGGAATCATTTGGCACAAGCCTTGATGTAACCCGCGTGTACGGTGCATACAAGAACTCTGTTTCGTGTGACCTTCAAGCGCTACACCCACTAAAAGCAGCAATCGAGCATGCTTTGCATTCTGAGAAAACCATGAATGACGTCGCCAGGCTAGAACTCGTTGAAGCGCAACTGCTGCAACGCGAGTTTGAACTGCAACAATCGAAAAAATCACTAACCCGATTTACTTATGCGATTTCACATGAACTCAACTCACCGATCCGCATGCTTAATAGTCTTTTGGACATATTGAACGAGGACCATAAATCGCCACTGGATGAAGAGGGAGTTGAACTTCTGAACATGATACGGATTTCAGCTCAGCGTACCCAAGCCATCGTTAATGGAATCATTGAATACTCCGCCTGCTGCAATCCTGAGATAGAACATACCCGTTTTGATTGTCAGCAGGTGCTTGACGCAGCTATCGATGACCTGTCAGCACTCATAACCGACTGTGCGGCGACCATTACCACCGGCGCCATGCCCTGGATAACATCTTATCCAGACGCTCTCCGGAAGCTCTTCTATCAACTGATCAATAATGCTCTGATTTACACCAGCGACGATGGAAAACCACCCACTGTCTCTGTGCAAAGTAGCGAATCCGAGGAAGGTATCCAGTTCACCATAGAGGATAGCGGAATAGGTATTGCTGCTGAATGGCGTGATCGGATTTTCGACCCGTTTGAACGTCTGAATCCGAAATCCCACTATGAGGGCGCAGGCCTGGGTTTGTCACAATGCCGCGAAATTGTGCAGGCATTGCATGGACGTATCTGGGTGACTTCCGGGGAACAGGGCGGCAGTGTATTTCATGTCTTTCTGCCAAATATTGAGACTTCCTGATTTCTCAAGCGTTAACCTCAACGGACCACTAGCTTGAACCATCCTGCATGTTCGTCCGCTTTGCCAGACAGTGCCTGACAAAGCGGAAACACACCAACCCTACTTGAACAGATTCTTTGCCATGTCCATTGGGTTGCCAGAACTGAGCCCTTCCAGAAAGCTTCCTCCGGAGCTCATCTTGTCCATCAGCGCAGGCATGGCCTGCGACAAGGTCTCAGCGGCAGAACCGGAATCCACTCCAAGCTTGGACGCCATTTCACCAATCTTGTCCGCGCCCAGTGCATTGGTCAGCTGATCAGCTGATACCGGCGCATTTTCGCCGTCTCCCAGCCACGAGCTAACCTGATCTCCCAGACCACCTTCCTTGAGCTTTTCAGCAATGGCTCCCACATCGAGACCTTCACC
>CAYGSW010000239.1:0-8721 GCA_964352535.1 uncultured Granulosicoccaceae bacterium
CGTTTGCGTTCAGGGTATCGAAGATGGTTTCTATGAGAATGATATCAACGCCAGCTTGCTAGAAGGCATCGGAGGCGTCGTAGTAGCTGTCATCAAGATCGCTGAACGTGATGTTTCTAAAACCCGGATCCTCCACCTCAGGCGACAGCGATGCCGTGCGATTGGTTGGACCAATGACACCTGCTACAAAACGTGGCTTTTCCGGATTTTGCGCAGTGACTCTGTCGGCCGCTTTCCGGGCCAGGCGTGCGCTGGAAATGTTCAAGTCGCGAACCAGCTCCTCCATTTGATAATCAGCCATTGAGACACTGTTGGCGTTGAACGTGTTGGTCTCAATCACGTCAGCACCTGCGCTTAGAAATGCATCGTGAATGTCGGTGATCAAATCGGGGCGAGTGATCGACAGCAGATCATTATTACCTTTCAGATCCACTGGCCACTGACTGAACTGGTCGCCTCGATACGCCTGCTCATCCAGCGAATAACCCTGGATCATGGTTCCCATGGCACCGTCCAGGACCAGAATTCTCTCGTGGAGGATTTCTCGCAGACGTTGTTCAGCAGGTTGATTGAATGGCGCGCTCATCGAAGCATATCGGTTGTTTCTGAAGATACAATATAAACATATATTTATATCGGCATGTTGATATCTGATTATTCGCTGACTCAAAAACCTCACATAGACGTGTTTCTGACGCAGCAAGATCGTTGTTTTTCAACTGCTAAGGATCAATCTCACGCATTTTTGACGGATTCACGATACACAGCGTCAAAAAATGCCTCAAAGGTTTGTTACAGGGGTTACTTACATTGCATGGCACGGATCGAAACCGTAATTCACTGTCAACCCACTACCCACAATGTGCGAATTTCAGAGCTTGATGTAAAAAAAAGTGACGATTTTCTGACAAAAATGCGGCATCAGGAAATCGCCATGCCATCTAATGCATCATCGCAAAAAAATATTCCCAAAATTTGTGCCGGTTAACAATTCAGGCACGATACCTGCGACCACACATCCGTCACCTGGAGCCGTTTTTCCGGATGTAGCCATCCACTCCAGCTTGCATTGAATCGGGATGTACGCGATGGGAATTAGGAACAAGCTTGTACTCTGCCTGTTAGTGGTTTTATTTCCACTAGTAGCCGTAGGCACGTTCGCCACCCACCTGGTCAATCGCCAAATGGCAGAGCGCACCACCGCTGCCCTTGCCACGACCCAGCGTCTGGAAGCCGAACGAATCAGTCAAATTCTCGACAGCTATGCGAGTCACGCCCGAACTCTGGCATCGGGCGCACATGTGCGTGATTTTTTTACCAAGCTGCACGCTTATCACAACGCAGAATTTTCAACGAATAGTGCCATGTCCACAATTATCGGAGGCGAAGATGGGCTTGCCATTGTTGATCCAGAGGCTGTCTGGCCTCTGCAACAGCTGGCGCTTGCATTGCAACGCAAGGCCGGAATCATCGGCTCCTCCGTTGTAGAGCTCAGACTGGTTAACCGGGAAGGCAAGACGCTGGGTGAGACCATGGGATTCAGCTGGGAACCTGTCGACGAAAAGTTGATAGACCGCTCCATGCGCACCGTTCAAACCAATTTTGGTGATGCGTTTCTGAATCAGGACGAAACCCAACGGCTTGGGATGGTCTCTCCGGTCATTAGCTATGACGGCGAGGTGGTTGGCGCATTAATCATGGAATCCAGACTGCTGCCCATCACCAGCCTTATTGCCAAACATGAACGTATGGGCTCTACCATCGAAGCGCACATCGCCCAACCTACTCCCGACGGTGCGGCTCAGTTCATTACCCCGTTGAGATTTGACCGGACCGCAGCGTTCAACAAAGTTGTACCAGCTGAACGAGAGCAGCCTGTCAATGATGCGCTGCGCTCTTCTGAAATCAAGGTGGTGAAGGCGCTTGACTACCGAGGCGTTGAATCGTTTCTGGCCTATCAGACGATCAGCAGCACAGGCTGGGGGCTCATCGTGAAAATAGATACCGCCGAGACCTTTGCCCCCGCTATCGAACTGCGCAGCTGGCTAACCTGGGCCACGGGTGCCTCTATTGGCTTCGTCGCTGTTCTCTATCTCTTCCTGCTGGTTCCTATCGCCAGACGACTCAACCGCGCCGCCGCAGCGGCACGGCAAATCATGGACGGCAATTTATCCACCCGGCTTGTAGATACCAGTGGTGACGAGATAACCGAACTGGTGTCCAGCATCAATTCGCTGGCGCAGGATCTGGAAGAAGATCAGAAAATGCGCTGCGAAGTTGAAGCAAGACTTCGCCATCAAGCGCTGCATGATGAGCTGACCGGTTTGTTAAACAGAAAACATGCGAACAAGGTCATCAGACAGCTTGGCGATGACAACAACCAGGAGAATACGGTGATGTTCCTCGACCTGAACGGGTTCAAGGATGTCAACGATCTGTACGGGCATGCAGCAGGCGACGTCGTTCTTCGTTGCATTGCGCAGCGCCTGTCCAGGCAAGTCCCACAAGGATCAACCCTGGCGCGATGGGGTGGTGACGAATTTGTCGTAATCCTGCCCGGCGCCAGCGAGGATCAGGCAACCGAATTTGCATTGAAGCTGCACAACGTCTTTGACGAACCCGTGGATAGTGGCGAAGGTAATCATCATTTAAGCTGCAGCATAGGACTTGCTACCTCCAGCGACTCAAAGTCTCTGGATGATGCACTTATCGAAGCCGATGCATTGATGTACGAGCAGAAAAAGCGGCAACGATTCCATCGCAGCAAAGGCGGCATGGCAACCCGTGGCCTGGAAAGAGCCCTGGTAGAAGAGCGGGTTGAGATGTGGTTTGAGCCTGTTGTACGCCTGCAGCGTCCAGGCAACTACACGCTGGTTGGCGCTGATACACAACTGCGTGTGCGCAACAGCGAAGGCGGCTACATCATGGCAGAAGAGTTTATGGGCGATCTCGCTGACGAGGCATTGCTCCGACAGCTCGATGAGCGGACAATAGATCTTTCACTGAGCACACTACGGCGATGGTCCATGGCTGAAATCGTTGATGCACGTTTCAGACTGTGCTTGAAATTATCCGCGCATACTCTGAACGACATCATTTTTCCAGTCCTTCTTGAAGAGAAACTGAACAATCTTGACGTTCTGCCGACACAAATTCAGATCGAAGTACTCGCCAGCGCAGAACCTCTCAACCAAGAGGTGTTAACCGCATTATCTGATCTTGGGGTACCGATGGCACTCAATGGAGTGGACAATGAACCCAATCTGCTGCGCTACGTTCCAGCGATACATCCAGCCCTGGCCATCATTGGCAAACCCAGTCCGAACGATGCAATGGTGCTGCCTCATCTGATGGATACCTGCAAGGAATTGGCTGTGGATGTCATGGCCCGTGGAGTTGAAAATCGGGAACAATTATCACAACTGCATGCTTTGGGTGTCACACAATTTCAGGGCAGTCTGTTTGAAAAACACGTTACCGGTGTGGACTTTGTCAGCCGCTGGGGACAGACCAGGCTTACTGGTCTGGGCAAGGCCATGACGCCCCAATCGACTATGCGTCTAGCGGGTTAGTGATTACAGGCTGCCGCGCTTCCAGGACTCATAGTAGTATCGCGAGCCGTCTGACGGTGTCAGACCCAACTGATATCGAAACCGGCTTCCATTGATTGCAGAACGTGGAATCGTGAACTGAACCTGAGTGCCATCTGATACTTCCACCATCTGCCCTCGGTAAACAGGGTCCACGCCAGCCGCAAGTCTAGCAGAGGATGCGCCTATTCTTACAATGACACGTTCCGGTAGATCTACCGCATCAGCACTCTGGTGAGCAGCAAGCATTGCCGTGATAACGACTTGTCCGCTTGACTCGTTCACACTTACAACGACATCGGTGTACACGGGAAATCTTGACTGCTGAACCGACTCGTGCAAGGTTTCCATTTGCGTTCGCCATAACTCATTCACTGAATCGATATCACAACCGAATTGGCGGGTGGTGTCTCGCCAGAAAATAGCAGGAGCCAGCGCACGTACGGCGTCCTCCCGTCCAGCTGCCCGCAAAAAGTCACCCAACGCCTCAATCCCGCATCCGCTGACAAATGCTCGAGTCCAGAGATCGCCAAGACTATAATGCAACTCAGGATCAAAACGCTCACTGAATCTCGCCTCATCAATCAAATCAGTGAATTCAATGTTCTGACGCTTCCACGAAACCGCCGCCAGCTGCCAGTTGCTTTCACGTCTGGCCTCTTCCGGCACTACTTCAAACGAGGTGTACTGCGCCATGCCTTCTATGAAAAACTTTACAGCGCCGTAGTTACGGGCAAGTGCACGATCTGATTCCACCGCTTGCAACACATGTGTTGTCTCATGACTGAGCACACGCCGCTGAGAAACATCGGCATCAAATGCATTAAGGTCCATCTTTATTTTTTTCCACGTGGCAAGACCTGCTGCATGCTCACTCTCTGCAGACAGATCAACGCGGATATTGGGCAGATCGGTTACACCCAGCAGCTCCCCCAGAATGGCGTAATCCGACTCAGCGTGCTCCAGTAAATACTGCATGGTGTCCTCACGCGCGGCCGGGTATACGAAACGGTAGTGCTCAGTCGTGGCAACTCTGAGGCTTTGCGTTCCAGCACTGCCGGTTCCGACACCCACCTGATAGGCAAGAATGAACGTCAGCATCAAAAACCCTGCAACACTGAGCAGGCCTCTGAACACCTTGAGCCCGAACGTGGGTTGCTTTCCACCAGTGACACTGGATTCGGTTCGACTCCACAAATGATAGGCAATGAAGAGAACCACTACAGCCACTGCGGTATGTATGCTCAATGCACGAGAATCCACAATGAGTCTAGAGCCGTCGTATTCGTTGGCTAGCAGCGTAGAGATACTCCACACACCTGAGGTTCCCAGCGCGCTCTCAGCCCATAACAACAGCAACAGATAGATGGCGTAGATGATCAGACCGATGGTACGAAACCACGACAACAGCACACCGTGCGAAAGTATGATGAATGCCACCAGACAGTCGCGCCACAGTAGCGTAGTCCACACCTGTGGATAGAAACGCCCACCAATGGATTCGGGGTTAGTACTGAGCAGTAAGGCATCAAGGCTATAGCTGAGGACGTTGATGGCACACAGCAAGGCCCAGGCTGCGAACACCTTCGAGATAAACACAGAACGGCGTGTTACCGGCAATGCACGTAAAAAATCAATCGTGGCATCGTCGTGCTCACGAGGAAACAGACTATAGGCCGTCACCAATGCAATCAGTGCGGTGAATATAACCACCGTAGCACTACTGTTGTAATCACAATATCCCTCACACCAGCTGGTGAACGTCTGTTCATCAAAACGCTCCGTGGCTAACTGTATGGCGTAGTTCAGAACCAGCACGGCTAACCACAGAGCGCCGATGGGAAAGAGCTGTCTGGCTTCCTTGGCGATGAGTCTTAACATGTCAATACAGGACCCGGTATTTGTCGCATTGCGTTAACGTTTGCGCTCAAGGAATGTAAATACGCTGCGCGTGCAATCGGAAAGGCTGGTGAAACAGGCCATCCTCATAATCAAGCGCAACAAAGACACGATCTCCTGATGCATACGTACTTCCTACTGTATGTGCAACGACATCCAGTAGACACGGCGACTCGTCTTCATAGTCATCCGTCACATCAAACTCCGTATCAAATGGACCAATGTAATCGTGCTTCATGACACACCGGCCGGTCAACGCATTGCTTGTACCTGAAAACTGTGGCGCGGCCGTGTACGAAGCCTGTAAGGATCGAACACCCGTGTTACTGGTGACGGTGGACACCCTACCCTCAAGCGCCGGCACAGCATCAAGAAAACGCTGCACTCCAGACTCAGTCCGTTGTGCTTCCAGCCACGCCACCCAACCGGCATGAAACTCGGCCATGGGCATGCCGGTAATCGCCTCCACGCGCTTCTTGATCGCACCCACACGATCGTTGATCGACGCCAGTGCTGTCGACCCCACAGGGCGTGTCAGAAATTCAGTGGCCAGCAATATGACCGCTTCACGTCCTCTGGTTTGCTCCAGATAGTTCATGGCAGCCCATGCAAGCGCCTCGGCACTGGGGTAGGAAAAGCGATCAGCGATGAACTGCCATCGATCGATCAACTGCATGGCTGATGGGTCACGCTCCAGTGTCAACAACGCCCGTGCAACCAGCTCATGACGATGCGTGTTATTCAGCGGTGTAGTACCTTGCTCCACCCACCAGCGGGTGAATCCATCCAAAACCCAATGGTAGGGTTCAAACACACTACGTCCGTTGGTTTGTACACTGAGCACACCGTGCAGAATCACTGAATCCAGCACTGCATTGTCATAACTGTCATGCTCTATCCAGTTAGCTGTTATAAACACACCGTCACTGGTCGCGTAGTCAATGTCATACTTCTCCCGTCCCGGTGACAATGCAAGCCTGACAGTAGGCAGTGCAGGCAAGGCCAGTGTTGCCTGAAGCACTGCTAAAGACTCTGCAACGCGCTCGGCAAATTCATTGGCACGCTCCTCGTACTGCTCGGCAAGGTATAGCACCGACACATCAGGATCATTGAGTCTGATCACGGTGTCTGTCGAGAAATCAATCGGATCACGCGCGTTTTGCTCAGCCAGGGTCGATGCCAGTGCAAGTCCCGATGCTGTCAGCACGCCAAGCGCTACATAATCACGACGTGTCATGGGCTTGGCCAAACGCTCAATCACGGATCCCTCGCCCAGACGCGTTAACGCAAAACCTGCCACAGTGAAACCAAGCGATATCAGGAGCGTCACTCCCATTTGCGTCCAGGGAATGATATCTCGCTCATACACAAACAACTGACTATCCATCAACGCCATCGGTGCGAAGCGCGACGCGTCCAGCCCGGGATAGTAGGCCAGTACTGCAACAACTGCAGCCGTTACCAGGTACAGCGCGATGCGCAGATACCCACACAGACTGAAACAGAAGACCAGACTCCAGTACAGCGACACCATGACCCAGGTTTTTGCAAGAATCAGTAGCAGGTATTCAGGAGTGACATCATCCGCAATGCCCGCCTGCTGCCCCGCCAGCAGCACCATTGCGGTAGCAATCAACGCAATATAACCAAACCCCAGAAAATACTTTAGGATCAGCGGCATCACCACCCCCACCGGCAATGCCTCGACAAAAAGACGTGTGCCACTCAGGTATTCGTTAACAACAAGGCGGTTGCCAACAATCAGTGCCAACAGAGGCAGGAAACTGATTAACGCAAAACGCACGATCTCGAAAGCACTCATGCTGTAGGCAGCCACAGCGTTTTGCGCCAATAGCAACAGGACAACAACAAGACAGCCGGCACCAAGCACCACCGCAGCCACTCGATGCTCACGCAGATCTTTGGCCAATAAGGAATAGATTGCCATTTAACGCTTTGACACTACGGCGATGAACACATCCTCGAGCGACATGGCATCATGACGCCAACCGGGATTGAGCAAAATCTCACGGCTTGCCAGGGTCTCCTCAGAGAACTGCAAGGTCATGACCCAGCGACCACGTCGCTCACCCTCGCTAAGCACGCGCAGGCTGTGTTGAGCAAACTCACCCGGCAAACTACCTGGCGTGTAGTCGCGACAGTCTATAGACCACGTGGCTATGCTGTTACGCAGTGGGTCAAGCTCACCTTCATACATTGTCTGCCCGGCTTCCACGATTCCAATACGATCGGCGATAGCTTCGATCTCGTCAATCAGATGTGTTGAAAAAAATGTGGTTGCCCCGTCCTTGGCCGTCTGGTCGCGTACAAGATCCAGAAACTCGCGCCGTGCTACCGGGTCCATACCGGCGGTGGGCTCATCGAGAATGAGCAACTCGGGACGTGTGGCCAACGCTAGTGTCAGCGCCAGCTTGGCTTTCATGCCACCTGAAAAGGTGCCGATACGACGTTTAGGTGGCAAGCTGAAATCGTCAAGCAACTGTCGGTAGCGAGTTTCATCCCATCGCGGATAAAACCCCCGCACAAACCGCGAGATGATTTTCGGTGACATCCAGGGGTACATGTTCTGATCCTGTGCCACATAGCCGATCCTCTGGCGTGTACCGATGAGATTGGCATGCAAGGGTTGCCCGAAAACTTCGATAGCACCAGCGTCAGCTCGGGTAATACCCATCACCATTCTGATGGCGGTAGATTTTCCAGCCCCGTTGCGCCCCAGAAAACCAAACACCTCACCACGCTTGACAGACATGCTCAAGCCATCAAGCACCTTCAAGGAACCGTATGTCTTTCTTAGCGACTGAAGGTCCAGAACCGTAGGTGCGGCGAGCGTATCGGCAAATGGCTCGGGGATCATACTGAGCG
Source organism: uncultured Granulosicoccaceae bacterium (assembly GCA_964352535.1). Classification (GTDB taxonomy): domain Bacteria; phylum Pseudomonadota; class Gammaproteobacteria; order Granulosicoccales; family Granulosicoccaceae; genus Granulosicoccus. The sequence continues at coordinate 8,376 of CAYGSW010000239.1, forward strand.
AGTCGGTCATTTAGCACAGTTCAAACTTATTGGGATTTGAGTATATTACGAGATTACTCCAAATCAGCTTTAATCCAGCGCTTCAACTTACACGCATCCGGACCACTCATCGAAGCGCATGCCAGTTTTCTGTGTTGACCGGATGGTTACCAGCGTGGTTTCGGCTGCATCGTATAGCACAGCCTCAGCCGATCTCGCAAGCGAATAAATCGGTTCACAATATCATCGCTTTTTTTCGAAATTTTACACGCCGCCGCCTTCGGTCGAGCAGCCGTTAAGCGCTCTTTAGTGGCTAGTAGTCCGTCAACCCGAAATATTAGGATTCAGAGTTCACCAGCCGCCGCCC
>CAYGSW010000240.1:0-8686 GCA_964352535.1 uncultured Granulosicoccaceae bacterium
CTAGTAGTCTGCCCGAGAATAACGATCGAGGCCGAAGGCGGCCCCGCGAGGGTGTGAAATATTGAGTCAGATTTTCGTGTCAATTGAGGTGAATAGTTGTTCTATTCGCCGAGATTTACGCGGAAATCTGACTGGAGGCAGCCCCGCCAAAATATCGCGCTCTCGGCCGATCAGCTTATTCTCGGATAGCCTCCTAGTATCAACGTTTAACCCGTTATCTTTTTCATGGCAGCCACGTCTGGTCTTTTTCAACGTGGCTGCTTAACACTTGGGATCAGCTGTTTACCGCAATTCGGTTCAGATTGTTTATCTGCAGGATAGACAACTTGTCGTTACGAGTATTGGCGATTTCTAATACAACAGTTGAAGCGATCCTAAAACATACCAATCATTGCAATACTGCGAGCATGCGATGGAATCAGATCGTGTTATTCGTCCGGTGACACTCATACAGCAGTGGACCTGTTTCAGTCGTCATCGTCATCGTCGTCACCACCACCCGACGATCCGGTTCTACCTTCGTTATCACTGTTAAAAACATTACGCCGTTCTACTGGAGGCTTCTTCTTGAATCTCCACTGACGCATCGCTTGCCTGGGTAGCAAGTTGGGTGTGCTCACGCGCCAGTCCTATAGTTTTTCTCAAACCAGGCTGTGTGGGTCTTGAGCCACTATCACGTGGCTCAATGACATCCAGCATATCGAACATCAGCCGTTTGCCAGCGGTGAAATTATCTTTCTGCACCTCACGATTGACAGCAGCATTGATATTGCCTACTCGCTGGACAATATTTCCAGCATGCTCAAGCAGTGATTGTCCCTCTGCAACCAAACTGGACGCTGCCATGACTTGACCTACGTGACCTCTTGCTACAGTTGGCGCTTTATGAGGTGCAAGCGCACCACAAGAGCTCAGCAGAAGAGCGCTCAAAACGACGAATACGCGGTATTGCAAAATTGACTGCTTGTATCGTGTGGCTGGTTCAGCTGATAGTTTACGTCAGTCGTCGATTCTGGCAAATACCTGCTACTGAAATCGTGTTCGAATTTGTCAGTACGGGGCGAACAGAACTGCAGCGTCGTCAGATATCCACTTCGGCCATGACGTTACGATCTTGCATTGTTGCAGGATTAGATGGTAAAAATCGAGTGCGCTTGCAACGTCGGTGCGGACAATTGCTACGTCACCCTCTGGAGTGTATCAATTATGGGCTTTGCGGCAGTTGTTACGCGGTTTCTACCTGATCGTTTGGCTTGATACAGAAAGTTGTCTGCGCGTTTCATCCACTGCGTCCGGTTTACGCGCCCATCGTATGAGGATGCGCCCACGCTGATCGTGACTGCTTGCTCAGAAATTATGGCAGCAATTTCAATTTCATGCCGCAAGCGTTCTGCAAAATTGTACGTCTCTTTGTCGGTTCTACCATTCAACAGAACAATGAACTCTTCTCCACCGGTTCGAAAAACGTGGTCATCCGCACGCAGACTTTCTGTCAACAGCCGGCTTATGTTGACCAGCGCTTTATCTCCCGTATCATGTCCATAGCTATCGTTGATTCGCTTGAAATGATCAACATCAATGGCCAAAATCGACGATGGGATAGCCTCATCGTGGTAACGGAAAATAGCGCGTTCAAGTTTGCTCGTTAACGTCTGGCGATTCAACAGGCCAGTCAAGGGATCATGTACCAGCTGTTGTTGTATTTGCGAATACTGCTTGTCGATAACCCGCACTAGAATGGCCGAAAACACGCTAACGCTCAGTAATGTTGAAATAACTCTAAGCGCATATTCCGGTGGCAGTGAATACGATGCCATTGGAATACCTGTACACAATATGCACACATTGGCAATCCATGCGCGGCGCTCGTTGAGCATGCAATAGAAGGCCACAATAGGTGGAAAGCACCACAGGCTGCCAAATATGGGGTCATACCGAAAGACCATGACCAGCACCAGAAGGCTTGGAAACATCACGCCGTAGAAGATCAATGACTGATGGCATCGCCCCCGATACACTCGCCATACGCTCATGGCCAGAATCAATACAAGGCTCGTGGCACCACCACCACTGAGTACATCGCCCTGGAATATGTTCAGGATAGCGAAAGGTAACAGCAATACGAGGGCTGCTGTTGCAACACCGTAGGTTGCATTGGCGCGAAAACTGCTATCAGGAAGTAAATCTGACGCTTGCACATTATCCCTATTCATGGTGACGCCCTCCGGTGCCATTCCACTGTGGCATCAAATGCTGCCAAGCTCGTAACGAATAGAGTGCAGCAAATAGAGTGCCACCGCTTTGAATCGTGTCAATAGCGATGCGGCATCGGCTCAATGTGTAATGATGACAGCCTGGAGCACAAACAGCCATCCTCGTTGGGTTCCACGAAACAACTGGCATCACTACTCTGGGGGCGTCAGCCTCTTTCCAGAAGACCCAGACCATCGTTTGGCGAACAAACCTGTGTAGAAGAGCTTGCCGCATTTACTCAAGCGCCTACACCACAACGCTATAGATTCAGCTCGCGGCTCGCTCAAAGAAGCCGAGCTGCACTGCAAGCACGGCAGTCCACACCAGCAACACCGCGCCAACGGAGCGCTGGTACGCACCTATCCAGCTTGGGTCAATAGCGAAATAGACAGGTGCCAACATACTCCAGAGCAATAGGCAGACCAGCGTCAGAAACGCCATAGAGCGATGGCTTCGCCACAACGCACCAGCCGCGCAGGTCATGGCAAAGCCGACAGTACCGCCCAGGAGCCACAGCGGCCCACCGGCAGCTACTGATGCCAATTCCGGTGGGGAAATTGACGCGAAATGCCGAGGCAACCAGAAGATCAGCACGGCGTTGACAAGCAGAAATAACTGCGCGCCTCGCGTAAAACGTCCAGCTCCACGTCGATTCAGCAACAGCGCAAGCCCGACGTGTCCGAGCGCGAACAACCACAAACCATACCCGAACCAGTCAGCATCATCCGTCTTTGCCAGCGCACCGATGGGACTTGAGACAGGATTGAGACCACTGCCATGCAGCGCTCCAAAGTGAGTGGTGATAGCTGCTGCACAGCCAAACAACACCAGCGTCGCAACAAGGGCTCTAGCGACGGTCACAATAGATGGGTTTTGTTGACTCATATTGCAATCATCCGCTTTCGAGTCACGCTCGGCAAGTGTCGGGAACAGATCAGCAATAGTGAGTCATGCTCTTGGATCAGGCCAAAGCTGTAGTGTCTCTCCCACCCGTTGGAATTCCGTGCAGCCCCTTATGTACCGCTCTATAAGCTTCCTAGTGCAGTGCCTGAAGAGCGCGATTGCATCAAATAGGAAAGTACACCACAGACCGCTCATGAAATCACCTTGGCAGGTTGGTGATAACTCTTACGCCCTCGCGCGCCGCACTGGCTGGTATGTAGGCCAAGGCATTAGGTGTGCTTGATACAAAAGCAATCAACGCCTCCACATCATCAAATGTTCGTGGAGGCGGTGTCCTGCCTGAAAATCTCAGACGCGACCATAACGATGCCACTCTTGCATCGGACAATCCCAGCATCCTTTCGTTGAAGAACGAGCTTTCAGGTCCGTAGCTGGCAAGAGCTGCACGTGCACCGTTTGGCAGACGACGACTTTTTCCTGTGAACAGTCTGCGAAGTTCATTGTCATCAATCGTTCGAACGTCAATGTCCGGGTGCATGATAATGAGCAAGCCACGAGGATCTGGTGCGCTATCAGCGTATGCACCTTGATTGAATACACAAAGAGGTATTACTACGAATGCAAGTGCCAACGCTACTGTGAATCGCCAAAGGCTGCTGCTTAGGGTGTGCATGTTTGCCAAAGAACAGTGATTGAATGTTATGTATGACAACATGATTAAAAAATGAAGTCGACAACAACGCTGAAAAGCGTGACATCTTCGCCTTCATCAGAACCATCGTCCTGACTTGCCCGGTTGAAGCTTATACCCACCTCTTCTCGTGAAATCCGATCCACCTGTGCTTTGATCGCAAAGTTTGCCGACAGATCATAACGAGTTCCAATGCCTACCGTCTGTTGGTCACGTGGCGCATAGAACTGATTTATTCCACCTTCCAGTTGGTTCAGGGCTGGGCTATCCGGCAGTGCAATCCTTCGATCCCCCTCAGGCTCAGAGAGTTGGCTGACATATACATAGGGTTGGAAACGACCCATTCGAGTACCCACTGCCAACGCCCATCCATCAACGTCGGAGACCCAGCTGTCCACACGTCTTCTTGTGTATTCTGCATCAATAAATACAGGGTCAAAGTCCAGGTTTACCGACACGGAGTCAAACGACAGCGGCACTCGTTCGCCGGCGAAGTCCTCGGCGACTGGGCCCAATAGTGAGTTTAGTGCCGGAGCTGCGCTCAGGGTTTGTGCGATAGCACCGCGTATAGCGGTGACGTTGGCATTGCCAGAATCAATGTCCACTTCAGTATCCACATGGCTTAGCCGAACTCTGGCAGGCCCTCGGTCGACAATCACGCTCAAACCCAATGCCTGTTCTGCATCGGGTGCAAGATCATCGAATATCTCTTCACGTGATTGACCCGCAAACAATTGCCAGCGAAACAACGAGTCGCGCCACTCATGATCCAGTGTAATGTCAGCACCGTTGAAACGACGCAGCGGAATCATGGAATACAGGTCTTCAGGAGGACGCACGTAGGGATTGGCATAGCCCACTTCGCGAAAATCCGAATTGCTGTACACCGGCAGGCTCATGCGCCCGAGGCGAATGGCAATATTTTCCGTTGCAAGCCAGCGTAAAAAACCCCATTCCAGTTCAACTGCTGCATCGCCATCCTCTGCTTCACGCGCGATCAACTGAAACGTGCTGGAAAAACGATCTGAGAAGACTGCATCCATTTGCACACCAAGACGCGTGTCCACCTCCAGTGAACCGGAATCATCCGCACCATCAATCGCCTCACCGGTTCTGTACTCCGCGTTAGCGTCGTCAAGAACGGCGTAGCCCAAGGTGCCGAAACCGGAAAAGGTGATATCAGGCGCTATTGGCTGAGCCAGACTACTTGAGCCGATGAACGTCAGCGCAACCAGTGTCATGGTCACGTTGCGCGACCAATTCAAAATGCGGCACGTGACTGAACTGCTCGGTGGCGCCATCGTTGTTGTCCCGAATTGAAAATGCGAAATGAGCTTAGACTAATGCACGAACGCGAAGAAAAAGACTATGCAAAGTTGCAGGTTACAGCACACTTTATCGTGAATGAATGGTTAAAAGCAAAGTCGCTGCATAGCATGCTGACTGCTCACATTATCTCGTTTTCAGCCTGCAAATGTAAGCACGCAGCCAAGTCCGGGTTGCTCTAACCCGTGCGATGGGCGTTGATTTTGCCTGGCCCGTCCAGTTCCAGCACACCGTTGGCTCATGACCGTGCTACGACGCGCTGAAATAACTGATTCGCCGATCAACAGCTACCCACTCACACCAGACTGGGCAACCACAGCACAATGCCCGGGAACGCCACCAGGAGCGCTATCGTCACACCGTCCGCAATGAAGAATGGCGTGACCCCTTTAAACACATCTTGCACGGTTAGATCATCACGCACACCAGCCACCACAAAGCAGTTCAGACCAATGGGTGGGGTGATCAGACAGAACTCTGCCATCTTGACCACCAATATCCCGAACCAGATCGCGCACATGGGACCCGACATACCGAATGCCGAATCGGCAGCAGCCACATTTTCACCACCGTTGAGCGCCATAACAGCCGGATAGACAACCGGTAAGGTAAGCAACAGCATGCCGATAGCGTCCATGAACATGCCCAGCACGGCATAGGCTAGCAGGATGCAAATCAGGATTGTCAACGGTGCCATGTCCAGGGTTGTAATCCACGCGGCAAATGCGTCGGGAAGTTCAGCAAAACCCAGGAAACGCACGTAAATCAGCACACCCCAGATGATGCTGAAGATCATGATCGTCAGCTTGGCTGTGTCCAGTAGAGCGTCTTTGAGCTGATTCCAGCGCATGCCTTTGTACAGTGCCATCAGGAACACGATGAATGCACCAACGGCACCACCTTCTGTGGGTGTTCCCCAGGCATCACCAAACGGGTTGTAAACGAAAAAGATAATGATGATGACCACTGCAAAGATGGGTGAAGCTGGTGCGATAGAAGCAAATCGTTCACCCCAGGAGTAGCCAGTTACCGGTGGGCCTACGTTTTTCCAGATCATGGCGATGCCAATGATCAGCGTTGCATATACTACGGCCGAAAAGGCGCCGGGAATGAAACCCGCGAGCAGCAGTTTGCCCACATCCTGTTCGACAATGATGGCGTAGATGACAAGAATGGCCGATGGCGGTATCAGCGATGCCAGTGTGCCCCCGGCTGCCACAACACCAGCTGCAAATTGTTTGTTGTAGCCAATCTTGAGCATCTCGGGAATCGCTATGCGCGCAAAGACTGCGGCAGTGGCCACTGATGCGCCAGAAACAGCTGCAAAGCCTGCCGTCGAAAAGACGGTCGAGACTGCAAGGCCGCCGGGCACCCAGGCAAACCAGCGCTTACAGGCCTCGAACAGGGCCGTTGTCAGCTTGGCATAATAGGCCAGATAGCCAATCATGATAAAGACCGGGATCAGACTCAGTACCTGAGCACTCACCTTGGAGTGCGGCGTCAGACCAGCGATCTTGACACTCACTTCAACCGCTTTCCAGAACCTGGCAGGGTCGTAGTCAAATCCGTTCCATCGAAGCCACACCAGCCCCACAAAGCCCGCCATGGCAGCGGCAAATGCCACGCGCATGCCCAGAACAACAAACACCAGCATTCCGCCAGAGACCCATAGGCCGATCTCGATAGGCTCCATCATTCAGCCCCATCCAACGCCTTGGCCTCGTTCATGGCCTGTTCCGCCACACTCAATGTCAGCGGCACCGCCACCGGATTTTCGAGACCGAGGATCAGTGCGCGACCATATCCCCAGGTCTGCAATATCAACCGCAACGTCAGTACACCAAACGCCACTGGCACAACCAGTTTGCTGGGCCAGATCGGGATGCCCACATCGATAGAGCTATCGCGACTGCACAGCGGGCGAGCGCAATCGAAAGAGCGGTCAAAATGTGCCCAGGCACCGTAGGTTAGTGCAATCACAAGAATAAGGATCAGCAGAACCGAGATCAACTCGAAAAGCCACAATGTACGACCTTTCAGAGCACCCACCAACATGTCCATGCGAATGTGCGAGCCATCGCGCTGAACATAGGAAATCCCCATGATGGCAATAATCGGCATGGCGGCTTCGATGTAGTCAACATAGCCCATCATGGGAGAGCCGAAAAACTTGCGCCCGGTTACCGAGTAAGCTGCAAGAAACATCAACGAGAAAATTGCAAACCCTGACAACAGCGCGCAAAACCGTTCGACCGGCAGCAATAGCCTGTCGAGCTTGCTCAGTAAGCTGGAATCTTCCAGCACCGCAGATGAGCCTGCCATTGTGTCGCCCTCCCAAGCGTATGAGGGCGGACCTGTCGCCCGCCCCCGCTTTATATCAGCTGAAGCTGGACTCAGTTACCGGCGGCCTTTGCCTCTGCAAGCGTTTCAACCACAAGATTATAAAGCTCCTGACCCGGAAGGCCTTGAGATTCCATACTATCAATCCACGCATCATGTGCAGGCGCAGCGGCTGCAGCACGGAACTCTTCTATCACCTCTGGAGCGATTTCCAGTTTCTCAACACCTCTTTCTTCAAGGACGCTATCCCAGCGCGTCAGCAATTCGGCGTAGTTGTCCAGATAGTGATCAAGTGACTCTTCAATCGAGGAATCAAGCGCTGCTCGCTCATCATCTGAAAGTGATTCATACGCATCGATGTTAACGACAACGGGGCAATTTACGGTGCCGGGATTGAGATTGGCAGTCCACCAATCCGCTTGATTGATCGTGCCAAATGACAGATGAGCGTGCTGAGCGAAGGCCACCGTGTCTACAACCCCGGATTCCATCGCCTGGTAGGCTTCTGTTGCCGTGACAGAGGTTGGCACTGCCCCGATCGCCTCAAACGCTTTTCCCAGACCGCCTGTGGCGCGCACACGCATACCCTTGAAATCTTCGAGCGTTGTGCGTGGATCACCCGTGCCCACGAGGTTGTATTGCGGCATGGGGGATGTCATCAGCAATTTCGCGTTCCACTGCGCCATCTCTTCTGCGGCGGCAGGATGCGAATAGACAGCCTTTGACACCGCGCGCTCTTGCGCAAGGTTCTCAACACCCAGAAACGGTAGCTCAAGCACCGTGACAACACGGTTTTTATCCGCGTGATAGCCCGCACAGAATTGCGCCATTTCAAACGCCCCGATGGAAATGCCATCCAGATTTTCGGTGTTCTTTGACAGGCCTCCATACGAGACATTCATGGTGAATTCGCCGTTGGTCTTCTCGCTAACCAGCTCTGCAAGTTTCTCGACATGTTCGGTAAAGGCCCGACGCTTACCCCAGACAGAGACATTCCACTCAGTCGCGGCAGCTTCACCCACAAAAGCAAGGCTCAGAGCCACAGCGACGGTTGTTTTCACTATGTGTTTCATGATTTCCTCCAATGTTTAATAGAGACGAGCCTGACGTTGGCCCACCTAGGAGCTTGTCCGAGAATAAGCTGATCGAGTGAAAGCGCGATATTTCGGCCAG
>CAYGSW010000241.1:0-7607 GCA_964352535.1 uncultured Granulosicoccaceae bacterium
GCGCTGCAGTCACATTGCAGAGGTCACAGGTTCAAGCCCTGTATCGCCCACCAATCAAATCAATCAGTTAGACGTTTCCCTGCGTAAGACAACCTTCCAAACGAAGGAATATCAGAGGAATTTTTCATCCAGCTTTCCTTCGGATCAACGTCAGGGTTGGTGACTCCGTTCTTCGACCAGCAATCAACTCGACCGCATTTAGCAGTTCTTGGATCTCTGGTGCCGAATAGTGAGTAGTCACATCCCCGTTCTTGTGGCCCAGCAGCGCTTTTCGGGTTTCAAGAGAAACACCGGCGGAGCGCAACCGCCGGCCGAAGGTGTGTCTGAGATCATGCGGCCGGATTCGCAAACCCATTTTCTTAGTGGCGCGATTCCAGGCCGGAGAGGTCAGATCACTCAGAGGCCGTCGAGGCTGACGTTCGGTGCGCGTATAGGTGAACACGTACTCTCGGTGCTCACCTCGCTTCGCTTTGACCACAGAGCGCCCGATCCGATTAAGCACAACCAGTCGCTCCTGGCCGTTTTTGTGACGCTCGGCGGGGATCACAAAGACTGAGGTATTCAGCTCAGGGACGTCACATTCGTCGTCCCAACGGAGCCCGCAAATCTCGCGGTTTCTCAATCCTGTGTTGATACCAAACAACGCCATCTCGCTTAAATGATCGGGCAACGCCTTCAGCAGCCTCGCCTGCTCTTCCCAGCTCAATGGGTGAGGTCGCCGGGCATCATGCCAGTCCTGAGTCTGAATCATCGGCACCGTCTCCAGCCATGACAAACCCGTATGCTTGTCACGCCATAGCCGCGCCGATAGGTTCAAAATCCGCCGACACACAGCCAGTGATCGATTCACCGTGCTGCTTTTCAGACCCTTGCGACGCCTCGCCTGAATAAACGGGTTGAGCGTCTCCATATGAACCTGGCTAAGCTCCAGATCACCGATAAACGGATCTAAAGCCTCCAGGTCCGCCGCATCCCTGATGATGCTGCGCTTGTGGCGGTATTCATTGAGATACCGCGTTGCAGCCTCGCGCCAAATCCTTTTGGGGCGTTTGCCAAAAACGAGCTGATTTCGAATCTCTGTCAGACGGAAGTCGAGGTATTTTTCGGCTTCAGAGATCTTGCAGCATCCAGTGCTTTCCTGAAGTCGGCCGTACCCATTGATCCGTTTGTCGATCTTCCAGATGCCAGTTTCGGTCTTGTAGAGTCCAGGGGTTCTTCGCATATCGCTATCCTCCCGCCCGGACGTCCGTTGCGGGATATATAGTTATCCACCCATTCGTCGAGTTCAAGTCGGTCGAACGCGACGCCTTGCCGGCCAATGGGTACCTTGGTCACGAACGGCCGAACCTGGCGGTTGAACCGATTTCGATCCATTCCCTAATAGGCAGGTGCGTCGCGCAGCCTCAAAAGCCGGGGAGCAATTGGAGGGCGTCGATTCATCGCCCGAGGTAGGTCGCGCTGATCTTCTCCCGCGCATGTCCAAGCTCTGAGCTGATGATGAGTCGAGCTTTTCGGTCCAGACCTTTTGCTTCTTGGTTTAGCTGACCCCCGTTGGGGCCTCCCGCCGCAGGACACTTCCATCCTGTGACCTGTTCATACCTGCGCTGCGCATAGCCGTGGCGCAGCCCATGGAGATTTTTGAGACCTGCTCTATATGTTTGCCGCTCATACTTGTGGAGCTGATCGATGTATTTGAGGTGCGAAGGGATCAGGGCGCCCGCTCCGACCAACTGCTTGACCTCACTGAGCAGCGCTTTTTGCTTCTCTGTTCGGATTGGAACTACCCTGGATCGGCCTCCTTTGGTCCAGCTGGCCTTGAGCCGGATCTCGCCCTCCCGGATTGCGTAGCTTGGGCTGAATTTGATCGATTCCTCGCGCCTGAGCCCAAATTCCTGCTGAAGCCGCAGGCTCAGTCTGAGGTGCGGGTCCTCAATTTTCTCTAGCTGGGCTGGTGTCAACGTCTGCGCCTTGGAGTCGGCTGGAATGGCACCTCTCGTCGCAATGCCATATTCAGCATTGTCCTTGGCAAGGATATGAGCCTTGCCTGCTTTCCTTGCCCACCAGCGCAAAACAGAAAGTCGGTTCTTTAGGGTGCCAACACTGACGCCCTGCTCCTGCCACAGGTCCAGCAGCGCCTGAACGTGTTTCGGCTTGATGGACCTTGCACTCATGCGCCGATATCCCAGGTCATGAAGCTGATGAGCCATCTGGTCCAACATCCGTGACCGATTGGCCTGGGTCGAATAGCTGCCGTCCCGGTTTTGCCGGCACAACGTCTTTAACTGGTAGTTCAGGTCTTTCATGGTGCGTCATCTCAGTTCGGTGAGTTTGGATGACCACCACGCACCTGAGAGGGATACGCAGTCTGAGATCAAAAGACATCTCAGTAAGGGTCTTGGGACACCAGTCCCTGGGCCTGAGGCCTACTTAGGCTCCGGAGATCAGCGCTGTTGCGCTGAGCACCGAGCTACCAGCTGGCCTGATGGCCCCGGTAAGGACGACGAAGAACACCTCCTATCGTGAGTTGAAACAAATCGCACGAAGGCGAGCCAAGGCGAAAAACCGCCGGATCAAGTAAAACGAGACATAGAAACCTCCTGCTCGTGGATTAAGGAAACGCCCCAGAGGGCGTTGAGATGGCGACGTGCACCACCGAGTCGAAACGCAACAAAGCGTTGGCCGGAGACCGGCGAAGGCAGCGAGCTGCCTGGTTTTGCCACTTATCCGAAGTAGCCACGGTTGTGGGATATACCGTATGCCGAGAGATGGCGTTCGGCTATGGAAAAGTCCGGGAAAACGTATCCGTAATTTGTAAATACACGGTGCCAGCCCCTGTGGCTGCAGGGTTTGCCGCCCGCGTCACTACACGCTGCGCGAGCAGTGACGCGGGCACAGCTGGGGCGTGTGGACCGTTGCCGCCCTGGAAAACCAGGTATGGGTTGAGCCGTTGGATTGTATTGCGAGCTTGAGGGGACTTCGGACGCCTAGGCCGCCAAATTTGCCCGATGTTGGAGAGTGATCAGTTGGCGCACACCAGGCGGATAGCGGTCGGCCGCCCAGTTGACCCAAAGGACGGAGAACCTTGCGCGGTCACCGCCAGCGTATCGATATTTGGATATAGGAGGCTGGGCTCGAACTGCTACGTGAGAGGGTTTGGGAAGGGTGCAGAAAGCGCGATGGGGGCGCCGGTGTCGCTAGCTGGAAAAAGCCGGGTCTTCGAATTCAGGCGTTTATTTGCGCCCATTCTGAGGCAATGGGAAAGTCCGGATCTGTTTCTCCGGAGTAAGTGTGATCAATGATAACAGCCCCAGATTCCCCCGTGAGAGGCTTCTGGATTGGCAAAACAGGCGGGAAATACGGTCGGATGACCACTGACTTCACACATTACACCTAGAGCGCGCTCACTTCAATATCTAATTAAAACAATCATTTAGCAGTCTGCGAAAGCTTTGAAGCTGTGTGCTCGGAAGCGTTGCGGTATTCACGCACCTTGTAAAGATGTCGTGTGATCTTTGCTAGAGTTTTGGCGTTTGGTAGCGAAAAATTGGGTCCAACGAACATTGCTGGTCTCTCAAGGGTGGGGTGCCCCTCAATGTCTTTTGATCAATAACACGAGATACGTCTGCGGTCTTGTTAGAAACTCACAGGGTAACAGGGTAACCGGCTGTTGATTGGTAAGAAAAAATTCGGTGAAAAGGGTCTAGCCAAGAACATAAACGCATCATTCTTTATGGCCAGTTCCCTCGGCGGCGCCAGTATGCAGGGCGTCACAAAACGAGGCTTAGATCTGTCCAATGTTCTATGGAAACGCCAGCTTGAGATCTGACAGACTATGAAGAGGGCACAATTGCCAGCGCCGGCCTCGACCGACCCAGTTCGACCCGAAGCCGCGGCGATCAGTATGCCACGACAAGCCGATAGCCTGCGTCATATTCATCGAGGGTCAGCAATTCAGCATAGCGGCGTCCCCAGTCGCCGCTTTCAAGATCCCGCCTCAGATTTCGCAACCCCACGTTGGCGTTGCGGATGCGCCAGAAGGACGAACTGCCAGATCGGACGCGCGCGTCAAGATACGCCTGGGGCCGACGCCAATAAGCATACAAAAACCCATCGCTGCAATCATACGGCACGGGAACAGGTGTAATCTGAACCGAGCCCAACCACCCCTCATAATCCGATATCGCCGGCATCTGGGCCTCGTCCAGCGTCGCCAGCTCCGGTAGGTAGTCTGTCAACCACGGTCGTTGCGACGGATCAAACGTTAGCAGAACGATCCGACCGCGAGTTACACGGCGCAATTCGAGCAAGCCGGCTGCTTTATCCGGCCAGTGGTGCACTGTCAGGATGGCCATCGAGGCTTCAAAGTGGCCGTCCTCGAAGGGAAGTTCCTCGGCAGTGGATTGAATTGCTTTGGCCGCGGCGGGACTCCGTTTCCGTATCATCTCCAACGAGGGCTCGACAGCAACCAGCTGGCGATCAATCGGTTCGTAGGAACCAGTTCCGGCTCCGACATTGAGTATCAACTCAGAATCCCCGAGGGCTTGTTCGATGCGCTTCGCGATACGCGGGTCGGGCTTTCGAAGCTCGCTGTAGTTGACCCCGATACTGTCATATAGAGCGCTCATGGCGCTATCTTGTTGCATTTCTCGAACGTCCGCAATTGGCTGAGCCGGGAAGCGGATTTCATGTTTCCGAGCAAATTCTGACCGTCCGCCCCGAGGCTTAAGCGGCCGATCGAAACGCGAACCGGCATAGCGCTGAATGTATGATCGCTTCTGAGCAATTACAAATCGGGCGGGCCGTCGGATTCTGAGCGCGTTGCCGATCACGCTTTGTGAGCCCTCGCCCGGATTTCCTTGAGACTCAAAAAATTGAGATCGATTGACCCGGGTATCAGGGGCACTTCTGGCCTCATACGAAATAGTCTCCGGAACACACGGTGCGATTCAGAGCAGCCTGCATGTCGTCCACCTTTGGTGTGGCGTCGCGCGGAAGTTCTTCGAATTCTGTCTTCGGTTTTTGGTTTTAGGCGCAATGTCCGACCGACCGAAAACAAATGCACTCTTGCAGCATCGCAGGATGCTAAAATCGAGTGACCTGCCAATGGACAAAGGCATAGGAAATGCGTTCACGGTGGCGTTTTTTTTATGGGATATCCGATTCTGATCGGAAGCAAATTAAGAAACACCGTGGTGTTGGTTCAGCATCTGACGGGGTGACCACAGCTGGGGTACTTGTAGAAGTATTTCCGCCTGAAAGCGGAGAGAATCTAGGTCGTATCACAATCGAGTTGCCGGGACGGCACACCGAATCTGAGGAAATGGCATTTGCTGTGTTAGAGGACGTTGAGCACCAACTTCTGGAGAAGGCACAGTCATTTGAACTCAAACTTGGGTTGCGGTCTTGTGAGCATCTGGCCGAAAACAGTCAAGAAAAACGAAAACTCGGTGGCCGTCGTATTTATGCTGTCCAGTCACTGGAATTTCCGGAGAAAAAGGACTTCGAAGCTGTTGCGGAAATTTGGGCAACCCCGCGTCATTCCCAAATGACTGTAATGGGTATGATCCCTTGCGCTCGACTATCAGACTACGAGGTTTCAGGCTGCATTTTATGTGGGGTCCAAAGTGGTTACGTCAATGGTCGAGAACATATTATTCCGGAGGCCCTCTATTCGAACCCATGCACATTTCCAAAGGGGTGGGTATGTGACAAATGCAACTCCTATATGGCAGATCAAGACCGCCATTTTGCGCACTATAAACCGCTGGCTGCTTTCGCCATCAACAACCGAATCCCCGGAAAAGACAAGCGACCCAGGAAGGCATTGGGCGCTGCCGTTGAGGGCGGGGTAGATTTCTCTCGAGGATTCTCTTCCTCTGGAATCTCACAAGACGAGAGTGGGCGGCTGCAGGTAAGCCCAGTCGAGAAGGGGAACTTCTTCACCCTATCCAAGTTCTCTCGCGCAGTCCACTGGACTTGCTTCAAGGTTCTAATTGATAGGTATGGAAAACGAACCTCTATCGATCGCTCACTAGCTCCATTGCGTGAATATGTCAGACGCGCCAAAAAAGGAGATCTTTGGCCAGTATACTCATGCGCCGACTTGGACAGAGAGGATTGGACTGCCGATGCTCTGTTTGAGGATCAGGGATTTGCCCACTTCTGCGAATTGGCAGTGTTCAAGGTAAAGTTCCTAGTTGATCTGCGAAATTCGGGGCTGATTGAATCCAAGGCCGCCGCCTCTTCAGAAAACTGGAGGGCTGTTACCGATTCCGGTTACGGCTTCCGCTTCGGCGACCGTTAGACTTTTTTTGACTACTCCGTCATCTCGTATCGCCAACTGATTTTTGAATCCAGAATGTAATGGCGACTTACGAGCCGCACAGGCGTAGCAAGAGTTTCGTCCGAAAGGCACACCTGGTCTGCAATGACACATTCGCAATTACTTAATAAGAAAAATTTTGGTCGCGGAAAACCTGCTGAAGAATTTGGCTAAATGGGGACGCGTGATTGTACGGCGGGTTTCTTAGGCAATTCGTGGGAGGTCCGATCACAAACACCCTGTTGTGGCTGGTGCTAACCATCGCAGGCCAGGATGACATGGGACGATGTAATGAACGTAGTGTCTGAAATAGCCACCGCGGGTAAGCTGAGGAGTGTCCGCGTCCGTCTTCATTCACTCCGGGTGGGTGGCGATTAGCGCCCACAGTCCTCCACTTACTAGTCGCTCTGTAATCTCGAAGCGCCAAACATGTGGATGCACTCTTTGGGGTCCAAGCCGAGGAAGTGGTAGTACCCCTCTTCGGCAAATGGCTCCTGCGTTTCGCCCTTTTTGATTTCCAAGACTACATAACGGTAGCTGGCGTAATCCGATGCTTTCTGATCGGGGTTGAAGGACGGAGGGATTGGCGAGTGCTGCCATGGTCGCTGCTCCAATTGTTCGAGCGCAGCATCCATTTGAACTTCAACGCTTCGCGTAAGTTGTTCACCACTAAGTGTTTGTCCGTCTTTGACTAAATGAATTGTCGGCATCTAATGATCGACCTCACTGGTCGTTAGCGTCAATGTATGGGGTGTCGCAAGGTTATACTCTTTGTTCCCACGATCCAACGCGGGGCGCAACCGATTGACAGTTGCTGTCAGGGTAATTTGGATTGACACCTTGCCTCCAAATCTGATCAAAATGCCCTCAAAACGAGCGAAGGGAAAGTCATTGGATATCCGGGCGCTACAGCAAGAGCTGCGGCAATTTGCCGCAGAGCGGGACTGGGAACAGTTCCACACCCCCAAAAACTTGGCCATTGCCCTGTCCGTGGAGGCGTCGGAACTGTTGGAAGTCTTTCAATGGCTCGATGATGCGCCGCTGACCAGCGAACAGGCGGGCCAGGTTCGCCAGGAAATCGCCGACGTGCAGATTTACTTGGCGCGACTTGCGGACGTGCTCGCCATTGATATCCCTTCGGCGGTGGCCGATAAGCTTAAGATCAATCGAAGCAAGTACCCCGCGGATCGGGTTCGTGGTAGCGCGCGCAAGTACACCGACTACAGCGACGAACCGAAGTGATCATCTACGAAGCGCTGGCGTCTGAATTCTCATCGGACGTTAA
>CAYGSW010000241.1:7617-8685 GCA_964352535.1 uncultured Granulosicoccaceae bacterium
CGTTAACGCTAATGCCATTGAGTCGCGCATTCTAGCCAATTTCCGCTCCAAAGCCGGCATCTCCGCGAGCCAGGCGGAAGTGGCTTCGTGGCGCAACTCGCTCATGTACATGAACAACGCATTGATGGGCGCTGGCATTCCGGACGACGCCGGCGTTGCAATCGAGTACAGGGTGCCGCAGACCTCTAAGCGGGTGGATTTTCTGCTCACCGGACGGGACGAAGCGGGCGCCGATACCGCCATAATCGTTGAACTCAAGCAATGGACCGAGGCTAGGGCGACGGCAAAAGACGCAGTGGTTGAAACGTTTCTCGGCGGGCGCGACCGCGAGGTGCTGCATCCCTCGTACCAGGCCTGGACCTACGCCGCGCTGATTCGGGATTTCAACGACGCGGCGCACGACGACCAGATCAAGATCAGGCCCTGCGCTTACCTGCACAACATGACGTCCGACCTGGCCGTGCGCTGCGAGCAATACGCTCCTTACCTGGAAAAGGCGCCGCTGTTTGTCAGGGACGATTCACAGCGGCTGCAGCAGTTCCTGGCACGATATATCCGCAAGGGCGATCGCAAAGCCGTTCTGTACCAGATTGAACACGGCACGCTGCGGCCTTCCAAGAGCCTGGCTGATCAACTCGTGTCGATGCTGGATGGCAACCAAGAGTTCAAACTTATCGATGACCAGAAGCTGATCTTCGAAGAGGCCCTTGCGCGCTGCCAGCGAGCCCAGCGCGGCACCAAGCAGGTGGTCGTGGTCGAAGGCGGCCCGGGAACAGGCAAATCGGTGGTGTCGATCAACCTGCTGGTGACGTTGACAAAGCAAGGCCTCATCGCCCAATACGTCACTCGCAACGCCGCGCCCAGGGCCGTGTACGAATCCAAACTCACCGGTTCGCTACACAAGACCCATTTCGGCAATCTGTTCCGATCTTCCGGGGGCTATGTCGATTCTGCGGAAAACGACATCGATGCGCTCATCGTCGACGAGGCACACCGCCTGAATGAGAAATCGGCCTTCTACGGCAACCTGGGCACCAACCAGATCGCGGAAATCATTCGGGCGGCCCG
>CAYGSW010000242.1:0-8641 GCA_964352535.1 uncultured Granulosicoccaceae bacterium
ATCATCGGCAAAGAGGCGCACTACATCGAAGAGTCAGAAGCGCTGGATCATGTTGCTGGCTATTGCGTGGTAAACGATGTGTCCGAACGAGAGTTCCAGATTGAGGGCACAGGGCAATGGACCAAAGGCAAAAGCCATGACACCTTTTGCCCGGTAGGACCTGAGCTGACAACACGCGACGAAATCCCCGATCCCCAGACGCTGGACTTGTGGCTGGACATCGACGGACAACGAGTGCAGACCGGTAGCACTTCATTAATGATATTCAGCGTTGCCCATATCATCAGCTACCTCAGCCGCTACATGACGCTGCGACCAGGCGATCTTATCTCCACGGGTACACCTCCCGGGGTCGGACTTGGTTTCAAGCCACCTCGTTATCTGAAGGCAGGTGAAGTCATGAGCCTTGGCATTCTGGGGCTTGGCGAGATCTCCCAGAAAGTCGTTCAGCACCCACGTCACGCGTAAGCGCCAAAACGTCTAACAACACGAGAATAAGCATGCAGGAAAAAGAGCGCGTCGGTTTTATCGGTCTTGGTGCAATGGGTGTCGGTATGGCAGCCAACGTCATCAAGGGCGACTATCCGCTCACGATCATGGGCCACACTCGACGCGAGCCGGTTGAGCGCCTGGTAGGTATGGGTGCCGTTGAAGTCAGCACACCTGCAGAGATGCGCAAGCGTTGTGATGTCATTATCCTGTGCGTAACCACATCCGATGCGGTGGAAGATATCGTAAAAGGTAAGCAGGGGCTGTTATCCGACGGCGACAACCCTTTCATGTTGATCGACTGCGGCACATCGCGTCCTGACTCCACTCTGGCTCTGGGAGAAATTCTGGCTAGCGCGGGTTGTACCATGATGGATGTACCGCTGGGCAAGTCTGCAGCAGCGGCCGAGTCTGGCACCCTGAACATGATGGCCGGTGGTAGCGAAGCAGATTTTGCACGGGCGAAGCCTTTGCTGGAGACCATGTCAGAAAACCTGTTCCATGTGGGTGGGCTGGGTATCGGTCATCGGATCAAGTTGATCAACAACGGTTATTCCATGGCCGTTGCTGTGCTCGCCGCTGAGGCCATGGCCGTGGCGCGTGAGGGCGGCGTGGATCTGAAACTGGTGCACGATGTGATGGGCGCGGGCCCTAATCGCAGTGACTTCTTTGACTGGATCATGGAATCTGCTGTCAATGGCGACGAAAGCAAACTGGCTTTTGCCATCAAGAACGGGCACAAGGACATGGGCTACTTCAGTGCCATGGCGAAGGAGGTCGGTGTAAATGCTACGTTGCCTGAGGCCGCTCTGGTCCGGATGAGCGAAATAGTCAATGCTGGACATGGCGAGGATTTCGTCCCTTCCGTCATGCGTCATATCCGCAAATAGCACGCGCGCTGCGGCGCGGCTCTACCTTCGTGTCTAAGCAGTATCAGCAACTCCGGCACTCGGAACAAGGCGGGACACTATGAGCAGTACCAATAATAAAATGCCCGGCACCGAGTCCAGAGTGGTGTGGCTGGATGGCAAGCAGGCTGCGGCACAGGCGATACTCAGACTCGATGCGCAGGACAACGTAGCGGTTGCCCTGCGTACGTTGAAATCGGGCGAAGTACTGGCAGAAGCAGGATCCTCCCTGCACGATATCCAGTGCGCTGAACGCATCGCCAAGGGACACAAAGTGGCACTATGTGATCTTGTGGCAGGTGATCGCGTCATCAAGTATGCACAGCTGATTGGTGTGGCAAGTGGTGATATCAAAGCCGGTGAGCATGTGCATACTCACAACCTGTCATTCACCAATAACGACGCCACGTTGCAACCTCGTAGTGATATCAAAGCAACTGACATTCAATGCACCGATACTTTCAAAGGCTACCAGCGTGCAGATGGCCGAGTGGGTACCCGCAACTTCATTGCGGTTCTGAGCAGCGTGAACTGCTCGGCAACGGTTGCTCAAAGAATCGCTTCGCATTTCGATGATGCGCTTCTGAGCGCCTACGACAACGTCGACGGTGTGGCGGCATTTACCCACGGCACTGGCTGCGGCATGGATGCCGCTGGTGAGGGTTTTGCCAATCTGCAGCGGGTGCTTACTGGCTACGCCCGACATCCGAATGTCGGTGGTGTGCTGATTGTAGGACTGGGATGTGAAACCAGCCAGATAGCTGACATGCTCAAGGCGCACAAGCTGGCCGATGGCCCTTTGCTGCAAACCATGAATATCCAGACCAGCGGTGGACACGTCAAGACCATCGCCAGAGGCGTGCAGCTGGTTGAGGACATGCTGCGACAGGTCAATCAACACGAACGCACCGACTGCCCGGCTGATGCATTGTCACTGGCTCTGCAATGCGGCGGGTCAGATGCGTGGTCGGGCATTACCGCTAATCCGGCATTGGGCTATGCGGCAGATCTTATCGTGCGTCAGGGTGGCAGCGTTGTACTGGCCGAAACACCTGAGATATATGGGGCTGAACATCTGTTGACCGAGCGGGCAGTCAGCCAGCAGGTTGCTGATTCACTGATGCAGCGCATTGCCTGGTGGCAGGATTATGTAGCGCGCAACAATGGATCGCTGGACAATAACCCGTCGCCGGGCAACAAACTGGGTGGGCTTACCACCATTCTCGAAAAGTCCCTGGGTGCTGTCGCCAAAGGTGGCACAACACCCTTGACCGGGGTGTATCACTACGCTCAGGACGTAAGCCAAAAAGGATTCGCTTTCATGGATTCTCCCGGTTACGATCCGGCATCGGTAACCGGACAGATTGCAGCGGGTTGTAATCTGGTGGCGTTCACCACAGGGCGAGGTTCGACGTTTGGCAGCAAGCCGGCACCTTGTATGAAAATCGCGACCAATACCGATATGTACCGGCAGTTAAGTGATGACATGGATATCAATGCCGGTACCATCGTCAGCGATGGAGAATCGATTGAAGCGGTCGGTACACGAATCTACGAGCGATTGTTGCAGATCGCATCTGGCCGTCACACCCTCAGTGAATCGCATGGTCTTGGTGACAATGAGTTTGTGCCATGGCAAATCGGCGCCACGATGTAAGGCGCCACGATATAAAAGAGACTCCTTGTTTATGCATACCTTCGTTGTCGGTGCAGGTTTCAGTGGATTGCATATCGCAAAACGTGCACAGTCTCTGGGTGGAGTCTGTGGCACGCGCCGCAGCGAATCCGCACTGATTGAATTACAACAGGCCGGTATCGATTCGGTGGTTTTATGTGGCCTTGAGCCTGCTGTGACTGGCAGTACAGATCGTCAGACACTGGATGAACGCACCTTGCACCAGCTCGCTCTTGTGACGCATCTTGTAATCTGTGCGGGTCCGGCGCGACATGCACCCCTGAATGATCCTGTGTTGAGATTGTTCAGCATGGCGAGCATCAGGCTTCCAAAGCTGCAGTGGGTAGGCTATCTGTCCACTATCGGTGTCTATGGCAATCATGATGGGGCATGGGTGGATGAATCGACAGCGTGCACCTCAGTGCAGGAGCGATCCATCATGCGCAGAGAGGCTGAGCTTGGATGGCAGGCACAAGCGCAAAGGTGGCAGGTACCGCTGGCAATACTCAGGCTGTCTGGCATCTATGGTCCTGGCAGGAACGCTGTTGAGGATGCCATCGCAGGTCGTGCGCGCATGCTAATCAAGGAGGGTCAGGTGTTCAACCGCATTCATGTCAGCGACCTCGCCGAGGCAACCATGAAAGCGGCATCAATCCATTTCAATGGCATCGTCAATGTGACAGACGATTTGCCCGCTGCACCGCAAGAGGTGATTCGCTACGCGCATCAGCTGGCAGGTAAACCCGAGCCTGAGGCGGTTGATTTTGCCACCAGTGAAATCAGCGATATGGCACGCTCGTTTTACAGCGAAAACAAGCGTGTCAGCAACGCTCTGAGCAAGCAGCAAGTGGGAATGGTATACAACTATCCTACGTATCGTGAAGGTCTGGACGCACTCTGGCACGCGCGTGGCAACCGTCTCTGAGCACGCAACTCCATGAAGCCTTGCACAGGGGTTGGTGTGTGCACAGTCCCACCTGCGATTGATCGTCATGCTCACTGAATGGTTAAGCACGATGCTGGCAGGACTGGCAACGGATGATCCTGTCACGCTTCTGTTAATTGCTGCAGCAGTCTATTTTTTCGCCGGAATTATCAAGGGCACACTGGGAATCGGGTTCCCTACAGCAGCCGTGAGTATGCTCGCGCAGTTCACCGATGCTCGAACCGCTATCACCATAGTCATCATGCCCATGCTGTTTACCAACGTATGGCAGGTTATCAGGGGGCGGCAGTTTCTCTCGGTTATTCGTCAGGTGTGGTTATTGTTGCTGTGCATGTTGATTTTCATCGCTATCTTTGGGCAACTCTCTTCCATTGTCCGTGCGGATGTTCTGGCGGTAGTGCTGGGCAGCATTGTGGCCTTCTATGCCTTGTACAGTCTGTTTGCACAACCCATGGTACTGCCTGAAAAATGGGATACACCTGCCCAAGTCTCGGCCGGCGTTGCTGCGGGCATCATGGGCGGTATGGTGAGCGTCTGGGCACCACCCATACTGATTTATCTCTCAGCTCGCAGACTCCCCAAGGATCTGTTTGTTGCAACAGCCGGCGTCATATTGCTATTGGGTACGATTGTTTTGTTGCTTAGCTACGTGCAAAGCGGGGTGTTGGGTTACGGTCTGTTTTTGTGCTCGATGCTGTTGATCGCGCCGTCTCTGTCGGGATTTACGGTCGGTGAGACCATTCGGAAGCATTTGAGCGCCAAACGCTTCGAGCGGTTGTTGCTGTGGTTTTTCTTCATCATGGGCCTCAATCTCATCCGTCGGGCGATACTGTGATGAATGCGTTGTTCACGCCGATCGAGGGCTTGCCCATCGTATTTGAAGACGACGCTGTGCTGCTGGTCAACAAACCCAGCGGCATGCTGTCACAACCGGGCAAGACGTGCGATGGCTCCGTGCTGAGTCGTGTATTAGACAGTGAGCGCTCGCTGCACGGGCCGGTGCTGGTTCATCGCCTGGATATGGACACGTCAGGCTTGTTGATTCTGGCAAAGACGCGCAACATTCATCGTAGCCTGCAACAGCAGTTTGAACACCGTATGATAAAGAAGCGCTACAAAGCGGTGCTGGAGAGGCCGGTAAACGCACTGGGTGGGCGTATCGATCTACCGATCAGGCTGGATATTGATAATCGACCACGACAGATTGTCTGTCCAGAGCACGGCAAGGAATCAACGACCTTATGGCATCGCAATAGTCTTGAAAATCTGGCAGCGGTCGCATTTTACCCGCTGACAGGGCGCACACATCAGCTTCGCGTACACGCAGCCTCAACCTCAGGGCTGGGTAATCCGATCAAAGGCGATAGACTGTACGGGGGGCAATGCCAGTGTAAACAGAACCCATCGCCGGATCACCCCGTACCAGAGCAAAGGCTGATGCTGCACGCGGAGTATCTGCAGTTTGAACACCCGCTGACACAATGCCTTGTTGGTGTCCGCTGTCCCGCACCTTTTTAACGAATTATCCAAGCCCGGATCGGACTCACCATGAAATCGTTTGTCATCGCGTACGGTGCTGCAGTTCTAGCCTTTCTGGTGATCGATGGCATCTGGCTGGGTGTGGTCGCCAAATCGTTTTATGCCAATCACCTGGGCGATCTGTTGCGCAAGAATTTTCTGCCACTACCCGCCATTGCATTTTACCTTGCCTACACTGCAGGCCTGGTATTTCTGGCGGTGCGTCCGGGGCAAAGCGATGTGAGCCTGGCCAGCGTGGCACTCTATGGTGCTTTGGTTGGATTCATGGCCTACGGTACGTATGACATGACCAACCTTGCCACGCTACGCGATTGGCCGTGGGTTGTCAGCGTGGTAGATCTGATATGGGGTACGGTGCTCTCAGCGACGGTCGCTACCGTGTCTGCTATGGCGTTGCGGCATTTTGGCTAAGTGACAGCGGTCGGGGTCATCAGGCAGCGCGCGTCTGATCAGGTCCAGGTGCTTCTGTCAGCAGCTCCAGATCGCTGTAAGCCTCTATCCATTGTTCTGCCAGCAACGGTGACACGATGGACTCCAGGTATTCTCTGCAGCTATCCAGCTGATCATTGTTTTTGACATCTGTCAGGTTCAATTCCAGATGACGGACGGCGTTGACAATCAGCAGTGGGGTTATGCACTGCGTTGTCTGAGGTGGTGATTCAGTCTGCAAGGCAACAGCTTGCACAACAGGGTCTGGCAACAGCCACATTCTGAGCAAGTAGGCTCCCATCAATTCGGATTGGATTCGTTTTGCCGGGTCGCTTTGTTGAGCAGTGAGGGTTTTGTTACTCATGGCTACCAATTGTCCGATGTTGCTGAGCATCCCGGCAATCTGGGTATGATCTACAACCGTTCTTGGTACTCTGGCTAGACGCGCAAAATGGTTGGTCAACGCACCTGTCTTGTTGGCTTGATCGTTCAGCTGTCGCAGGCGTCTGGTGTCGATGTCGTTGCCTTCGAACTGGGCAAATACTTTGGCTGTCAGCGTCACGTTCTTGATCAGGTGTACGCCCAGCAGTGCAACACCCTGGGATACGGATTCCACTGGCTGGTTAAGCCCGTAAAAGGCCGAATTGACCGTTTTCAGAACTGTGGCAGTCAGGCCGACATCGGTCTCTATGATTCTGGCCACACCAAGTAATGAGCTTTGCGCAGATGTCAGTTCCTGCACCATTTGCTGATAGATCTCAGGCAAAGAGGGCAACCCAATAATACCACTCATCTGTGCGCGCAGCATGTCATCCTGCAAGAGCTTGTGAAGGCGCAAGGAACACTCCACTGCACCTGCCAACACCTCATCAGACACCTCCCGATTGATGAAACGGTGGTTGGCGCGGGTGCTCTGCAGCATGATTTCATGGTCCTGATCAGCTGAGAGGGCTATGCGGATGATCTCCGGGTGATCGCTCTGAAGTTGACTTAACAGATCAAATCCGGACATATCCTGAAGCGTCATCTCAGTGACTACACAGTCTATTCCGCCTTCGCTGACGCGTGCCAGAACATCAGATGCGCTGTGCAGACCGATGATGTTCCAGGTTGTGCGGATGACTTTCAATCGCCCGGCCAGATTGCCAAGCGATTCCTTGTCGCTATCCGCCAGTATGATTGTTGTCATAATCTATTGTGCACCTATCACATACATCATCAGGAGCGATAGCAATGCGCATCGCTGTGTATCGGGTCCACCAACGTGTGTTGGATAGCAAGGTGAACACACTTTGTTTGCCAACACGAGCTGCCGGCTAACACATTGGTAAACTTCCGTTGATTCGAACGGTGAGATGTAGCGTTACAAGGCGCGGCTGGCCATCAATTGCTGGTACCAATACGCGCTTTTCTTGAGGGTGCGTTGTTGAGTCTGGTAATTGACATGAATCAGCCCAAAGCGCATGGAATAGCCTTCTGCCCATTCGAAATTATCCATAAGGCTCCACGCGAAATAACCTCGCAAGGCAATGCCCTGAGCCAGCAGGCCGAGTACAGCGCGCAAATGGGCATCAATGTACTCAACGCGAGGCTGGTCATCAATCTCTCCATTGACTGGCTCATGGTTGAAGGCTGCGCCGTTTTCTGTGATGTAGCACGGCGGTAGCGTGTAATGGGCATATAGGTCGGTCAGCATCTCGGTAAGGGCGCTGGCGTCGATTTCCCATCCGATATCCGTTCTCTGCACATTATCGCGACTGACACGTGTTGTTCGAGGGTATTGGGCAGACTCTGGATGGACACAATCGGTGATGTACTCGGGCGTGTAGTAGTTCAGGCCCCAGTAGTCCAGTGGTTGCTGGATACAGTCCATGTCATCCTGCCAGCCTTCAGGCAGAAGTTGGCCGAGTTCTGTAACCAGTTCTTCGGGGTAGTGACCGTTGAACAAGGGGTCCAGAAACAGGCCATTGTGAAAGCAATCGTGGCGTTTTGCAGCTGCCACATCTGCTAGCGTGTTGCTTGATGGTCGGATGGCTTGAGTATTCAGAACGATGCCAACCGGCAGCTCCGGGCGCACCTTACGAATCGCACGCACAGCCAGACCGTGCGCACGATGTTGTCCGTGGACAACCGCAAGCGTGGTTTCAAGGTTCTTGTTGCCAGGTGCATGTACTCCATACAGGTGACTTAAAATGGAGGAGCACCACGGCTCGTTGAACGTGCAGAGAGCATCAATTCGGTCACCAAACAGCTGCGTGACTGTTTGTGCATAGTGGGCAAAGTGTTCTGCGGTACTGCGGTGTGCCCAGCCACCGTTATCCGCCAGTGCCTGGGGCAAGTCCCAGTGGTACAAGGTGACGAACACCTTGAGATTGCGCTCAATGCAGCCGTTGATGAGCTTGTTGTAGAAATCCACGCCTGCCTGATTCAATGCGCCTTCGCCTTGCGGGTACAAGCGCGGCCATGCGATTGAGAAGCGATAGGCATCAACGCCCAAGCTGGCAATCAGGTTCAGATCCTCTTCCCAGCGATGATAGTGATCACAGGCAACATCGCCCGTGTCACCGTTGAGCACTCCTTGGGTGTTGTGCGAGAACGTATCCCAGATGGAGGTGCCACGCCCGTCTTCATTGGCTGCACCTTCGATCTGGTAGG
>CAYGSW010000243.1:0-8607 GCA_964352535.1 uncultured Granulosicoccaceae bacterium
TCTGAATCCTAATATTTCGGGTTGACGGACTACTAGTGGTCCGAGAATAACGATCGAGCCGAGAGTGTGAGATTTTGAGTCAGATTTTCGCGTCAATTGAGGTGAATAGTTGCTCTATTCGCCGTTGTTACGCGGAAAGGTGGCTGGAGGCAGCCCCGCCAAAATATCGCGTTCTCGCAGCGAACACTGAACACCTATTGAGCAGTATCCGGAGCTGGTGCATTCTGTTTTGCGGCCTCAACATGCTGGGCGTACAACGCATCAAAATTGACGGGATCTAGCAACAACTGAGGAAAGCCGCCTTTTTGCACCAGCGATGCGATTTCCTCGCGGGCAAACGGGAACAGCAGATTTGGGCAGAAGCTACCCAGCATGGGCCCCAGTCGAGCGGGTTCAAAGCCCTTGATCAGGAAAAGACCAGCTTGCTTGATCTCAGTCAGGTAGGCGATCTCCTCACCCAGCTTGACGGTGGCTGTGACGGTCAGGACAACCTCGAACATGTCGTTGTCCAGCTTTGAGCTCTCGGTATTGAGATGCAACGATACATTGGGTTGCCAGGTGACACCGCTCACAAACACCTTGGGGGACTGAGGCGATTCGTAAGAAACGTCTTTCAGATACACCCTTTGAATCTTGAACTGCTGAGCGGGGACCTCGGTGGTAGCGGCCTCGGGAGTCTGCTCGTTAGGTTTTTCGTCTGCCATGGCTTGGGTCTTCGTAAAAGGTTCAAAAAATGACGTGGCCAGATCGTCAGGCCGACGTCGACAACAGGCTGAACGGCCTGCGTGATGTAAATGGGACTATCGCACTCTCGGTTGAACCGATGACATCATGTGCCAATCGCGCTATACGCGTCATCCAGCTCGCCGTTTTCCTCAAGTTCTGCCATGTCGTCAAACCCACCGATATGTCGCGCGCCAAAGAAAATCTGAGGCACAGATGTCCTGCCGGTCCTAGTAGTCATTTCCTGACGCAGAGCACTATCGCCATCCACCACAAGGCTCTGGTACTGCCACCCTTTGGATGCCAGAAGACGCTTGGCAGCGCGGCAGTAACCACACCAGTTCGACTCGTACATGACGATTTTCGGCGTGGATTCGAGACTCGATTCGTTCATAGTGATTGGGTCAGCGCTCTTGAGTTCACTTGGTAACTGTGGGCAAATTTGCTTTTTCCCAGGCAATGAGCCCGCCTGCAAGCGTAAACAGCTTCGAAAAACCTGCTTTTTTCAGTTTTCCGACCGCCCGACTCGCCCGCATCCCGTTGTCGCAGTAGACGACGATGTCCTTATCCTTGAGTTTCTCGATTTCATGCATGCGCTCTGCCAGCTTATTGACTGGCATACTACGAGCGTTCAGCAAGTGCCCGCCCTTGAACTCAGCCTCGTCCCGGACATCCAGGAATATGCTGTCACCGGCATTCATCTTCTGAGTGGCGTCGTAGGGCGAAAGGGCTGTATTGGCGGTCGATAAGCGCATGTATTCGGTGTACACCAACATGCCCAGCGTGACGAAAAACGCAATGAACAGCAGGGGGTGATTACCGATGAATTCTATGATTTGAGACATGTCTGATTAAGCGTGGTCTGGTCAACCCGCAAGAATAACCTGCCCAGACGCAATTGCAAACGTTATCGCTGTAAAAATGACAACTTGCACTCAAGTCACGCCGCACCTGATAGATCGCTTTAAAATGTTATTGTGCTCGCCTCAGCACCACAGGATGGCTGCACACGTGCACGACACGTCAATTATTTTCTCCCTGTTTCTCGTGTTTTCGGGTGCAGCGCTCATAGCAACCCTTGCCCTGTACGCCCGTCAGGCGCTGTTGATCGCCTATATATTGCTGGGCGTCATTCTCGGTCCCTGGGCGCTGGATATCGTTTCCAACCCGGCCCTGATCGCCGATATCGCCAACGTTGGCATTCTTTTCCTATTGTTCCTGCTCGGGTTGAGCCTTGAACCCAAAGACCTGAGAAAACTCTTTCGTGAAGCTATCGTTGTTACAGCCGTTAGCTCGGTCGTGTTTGCAGCATTGGGCGTAGTTATAGCCACAGCCTTTGGATTTAGCGTTACAGACAGCTTGCTGATTGGCGCGGCGATGATGTTCTCCAGCACCATCATTGCACTGAAACTTCTACCTACCAGCGCTCTGCATCATCAACGCATGGGTGAGCTGATCGTCAGTGTACTTTTACTGCAGGACATGCTGGCCATTTTCGTCTTGCTGTCCCTTGAAGGCCTTGGCAACCAGAATAGCCTGCTGTCTGAGACACTGATTCTGTTCGTTGGGCTGCCTGCAATGGCTGTGGCTGCGTGGTGGGTGTCCACCCGGGTGCTGACGGTGCTGTTCCAGCGATTCAACCAGATTCAGGAATATCTGTTTCTGGTAGCCATCGGCTGGTGTCTGGGGGTTGCTGAACTGGCAACAGTTATCGGCTTGTCACATGAGATAGGTGCTTTTGTCGCAGGGGTGACTCTGGCGACTAGCCCGATAGCACGCTTTATCGCAGAAAGCCTGCGACCCTTGCGCGATTTTTTTCTCGTGCTGTTTTTCTTTGCATTAGGGGCAGGTTTTGATGTCGGATCGTTACCACAGGTCTTTATACCGGCGTTGTTGCTGGCAGCCGTATCTGTCGTTATCAAACCAACAGTGTTTCGTTTACTGCTGCAGCGTGAGCAGGAGAAGGCGCGGATGGCGCGTGAAACAGGTGCCCGCCTGGGTCAAATCAGCGAATTTTCTCTACTGATTGTCGTCGTGGCCACCGAATTGCACGTGATGTCTAACGAGGCATCTGCCCTGGTGCAAAGTGCGACAATTTTAAGTTTCGTGGCCAGCTCGTTCTGGATCGTCCGTCAATACCCCACCCCGATCTCTATGGATAGCAAGCTGTACAGGGACTGATGAATCAGAAACTGACTGATTGGCTCAACAGCTTTGATCTGCTCCGTTTGTGTTCCTGAAGCGTCAGGCTAAGACTTAGAGACAGTCTAAAAAAGAGACCGTCTGAAAAGCGACGCACAGCGATAATTGCAAAAACGCTACTGTGCAACCAGTGAGGGCGCATCTCTGCGCCCTCACTGGTCTTTTCAACCTCAACTCTAATTATACGCTCAGGGCTCCGGCCAGAATGGAAATCCACACATCTGGAGCTCTGCGCATAAAAGCCAAATTACTTGCTCATCAAATACTGGATGGCAATCGGAATCTCTTCATCGGTAAGGGTTGATCCGCCTCGTGCAGGCATCACGTTAAGGCCGTTGATAACCGATGCGGTCAAGGCATCCAGCCCCTTGTCGGCGCGTTCCTGCCATGCTGCGGTATCGCCGTTCTTCGGTGCGCCAGCGACACCAGCCAAATGACATCCTGCGCAGACACCATTAACAGCTGCAGTGATGTTGTCAGTAAGCCCCTCGGGTACCTGGCCCACGACCAATGCGGCAGCGGCGCCGGCAACCTCCTCGGTGGCTGACTCTACTTCAGCTACCGCCTCTTCAGTCACAGCCTCGGCAGTCTCTGCAACAGCCTCTTCCTGTACAGGTGCGGCCTCAACGACCTCGGTAGGTTCCGCTTCGTCGGCCTGTGGAGCAGCCGATGATGTTTCATCAACCTCGAACATGGCGATGTGTTGCACAGCCACTCTAATCTCTTCGTCGGAATATGGGCTGCCGCCACGCGCAGGCATGGCGCCCTTGCCGTTGATGACGCTGGCTACAAGAGCATCCAACCCGGCTTCACGACGCTCTGCCCAGGCCTCAGCATCGTCAAGCTTGGGTGCATTGGCAACGCCAGCAATATGGCATGCAGCACACGCCCCAGCGACCAACTCTTCGCCGCTCTTTATTGAACCGTCGGCCATGGCTGTGACAACTTCAGCTGTCTCAACCTCTTCCAGGGATGTACGAACCGCTGCAAGCGGTTGAATTCGTTGCACAAGTGCGTTGCGCTTCATTGGGTCATCGTAATCATCGTTACCTGCGCTCAGCAAACGTGCGGCTAACACACACACTACCGCCAATACGCCCAGGCAACCCATGACCAGCCCCATTGTCTTAACCATACCGCCATCGGTGGCACCACTCATTATTTATTCTCCACTGGAATTTTAAATACTGTCAAAGACCGTAATGTCATCGCGTCCACACCTGTGTGCTTTGTAGCGGCTGGCCAAAACTTGAACTGCATTACTCATTATATCAGCGCAAATCGCTCTTACCCATCATGCGCCGTAAAACCATGCCGCCATCGCGCGCATGCAACAACGCACCGATGACATGAATGACAACCAGCGCAAGTAACAACCACTTGCCAAGCTCATGCCAACGCGCCGCAAACCCCAGGTTCAGGTAGTAATGCATAGCACCACTGGCAGCCATGACACCTACAGTTACGTACATGCTGGCGTGGTGTATCGTGACCCAGCGCTGCAACCGCTGGGACATTCGTCCACCATTTAACGGTACGGCACGCTTACGTAACTGCCAACGCCACAGCATAATGGCGGCGATACTGATACCTCCCCACGTGTGCGTTGTGGTTACCAGAAACTGGACGAAACCTAGCGTCTCTCCCTGTTCGATCGCGGCCAGTGCGTCACGCATGGGTCCTTGCAACAGGTATTGCACCAGCAATATGACAATCACCACCCAGTGAAGCCGCCGCTGCAGAACGGTATAGAAAACAGGCGACAATCCGGCGCGACTCATAATGACGGCAAAGTGAGTGAATGGTGTGTCAACTTCGTATACTACGTGTAAATCAAGAAGACAGCTCCCATGACCAGCTCTATCCCAGACCCGATACGCGCCGCCGCACGACTCGTCAGCCCCGATGCACCCGATGCGCTGGAACGGCGGATCAAACTCGATGTGTTCAATAGCATTGCCAGGATAAAACCCGACGCGACTCGCGATGTAGACTTTGAAAAGCAAGTGATGAATGGCAATTTTTTTGAAACCTTGTCGCCCCCGCTGCAGGGTATCGCTATTGCCAGAACCGAGGGTGTTCTTGCGTTTTACAACCGAGTGGGCTGGCACCCGGCTTTTCTGGACGCAGAGCTTTCCCGCTGCGTACCCGAAGATGGTGTCGCCACGCTGCAACAACGCTACCATGCCAGTACCCTGCATGATCTGGCCTATGTACATCCGAAGCACTTTGTCAAAATGCTGGGCAAACCGGGTGCTGCGTCGTTGTGGGAATCCATAAAGCGTTTCGTGGATTCAGCATCAGACTAGCAACTCGCGGTCTCGGATTCGCACAGTTATGACCCCAGCGATATGCACTACCGGGCTGAGTCATGCCTATCCTAGTGGCCAGTCCTTCACCACCATTCTTGATGATGTCAACATGGAAGTTGCGCCTGGCCAGACTGTTGCCTTGATAGGTCGCAGCGGCTCGGGTAAATCCACATTACTCAACCTGATCAGCGGCCTTGAGCCAATAAGCTCCGGCGACGTATCAATCAATGGTGAGTCAATGAAGTCTTTGAGCGATCATCAACGCACGCTGCTTCGTGGCAGGCAAATCGGCTTTGTCTATCAGTCGTTTAATCTGATTCCAACGCTTAGTGTTGCAGACAATATCGCATTGCCGCTGGCCCTGGCTGGATCTCCAGCAGCGCATCAGGGTCAACGCATCGAAGAGCTACTGAGCGCCATTGGTCTGGAAGGACGCGACAATGACTACCCCGACCGCTTATCGGGCGGCGAACAGCAGCGCGTGGCAATAGCACGTGCGCTGATACATGAGCCTGCGTTGATTCTGGCGGACGAGCCTACGGGCAATCTGGATGCCAACAGCGGTCGACAGGTGATGCAACTGTTGAACGATCTGGTAAGCCGGCAGAACTCGGCCATGCTGCTGGTGACACACAGCAAGGAGGTTGCACGCAGTGCCGATCACGTACTCATGCTGGATCAGGGCAGTGTCCAGCGCGTCGAGCAAACCACGCTAACGCAAAGCGCTGCCTGGTAGACATATGTTATTGCGTA
The DNA here is from genome assembly GCA_964352535.1 of uncultured Granulosicoccaceae bacterium. GTDB lineage: Bacteria > Pseudomonadota > Gammaproteobacteria > Granulosicoccales > Granulosicoccaceae > Granulosicoccus. The sequence continues at coordinate 5,991 of CAYGSW010000243.1, forward strand.
TCCTCGGCAAGTCCAGCTGGCAATTCTATCGCCATCATCCTGCACAGCTTCTACTTTCCGTACTCGGCATCGTGCTGGGTGTAGGCATTGTCACTGCAGTACTCATCACCAACAATAGCTCACAACGTGCATTTGCACTGTCCACTGAGGCGTTGTATGGCCGCACAACACACCAGCTAAGTGGCGCAAACGGGCTTCAGCAGTCGGTGTATGTGGAACTGAAAAAACAGTTCAACGACATCCCGATGGCGCCCATAATCTCAGGACATGTTGCCATTGAAGAAAATGTCTTTTCCCTTCTGGGACTGGACCCCTTTGCTGAAGCCGAGTTTAACCGCCTGAGCACTCTGCCTGCGCCCACCCGACAAACGGGTGACACCTCGCTACCCAGCCTTGATAATTTTCCAGTACAGGCGTTACTGCGACCTGATGCGTTAATTGTCAGTCAGACGAGTGCGCAACAACACACCTTGCCCGTTGGTGGAGACATCACATTGAGTATTGGCGGTGAGGAACACAGTGCTTTTCTGGCTGCCACCTACAGCTCAGCCAATCCAGCCGCAACCACTGGCCTGATGATTGGTGATATCGCGTTTGTCCAGTCTCTATTGAAACGGGGCGAGAAACTTGATCGCATTGATCTGATCCTGAACGAAGAACAAGCCGACGTCCTGCAGCGCACATTACCTGAAACATTGCAACTCATACCCGCAGCCTCACGCACTCAGACGATGCAAGCCATGACACGCGGATTTCATATCAACCTGACGGCCATGAGCTTGCTTGCGCTGGTGGTGGGCGCATTTCTGATACACAACACGATGACGTTTGCGGTGGTTCAGCGCCGCGAGCAGTTTGCCATCAAACGCATCACTGGAATTACGTCAAGAACGCTGCTGTACAGCATATTACTGGAAGCCATTGTCATCAGTACCATCGGCTCACTGATTGGCATTGCGGTGGGTTATGCACTGTCCAGCGCGTTAGTGCAACTCACCACCCGCACCATCAATGATCTTTATTTCGTACTGCACGTGCAGCAAATCTGGTTCAGTCCCTGGTTGATACTTGCCGGCCTTGTCTTGGGCATCGGTAGCAGTGTGCTTGCAGCCAGCGTGGCAGCATTTGATGCAGCCTCCACAAGCCCTGTACAAACTCGGCAACGCTCACTGATAGAGGAGCGCACGCGCAACACCTTGCCCATCATGGCCATCGGCGGCTCCATCATCATGATAGCCGGGCTGGCGCTGGCGCTACTTCCTGTGCAATCGCTGCTGGTGGGCTTTGCGGCTCTCATGCTGATAATCCTTGGTTACGGCCTTCTGATTCCGTGGATGGTCTATGCCCTGAGCAGGTTGGCAAAACCCTGGCTTGACCAGCTGGGGGTGGGAGTCTCACTGGCGGCCGGCGGCATCTATCGCAATATCAGCCGTACCGGACTGGCCATTGCTGCACTGAGCATTGCCGTATCCGCCACATTCGGGGTAGACGTCATGATCGGCAGTTTTCGATCCACTGTTGATCAATGGCTTCGCACGACGCTTCAAAGCGATGTGTACATTACCGCACCAGCAGCCTCCTCCACGCAAAATGCCCGTTTGTTGGCGGCAGACAGCATGGCGCTTGCGGCACGCACAGATGGGGTTAAAAGTGTCAGTAGTGGACGCACGATCGAGACGAGAACATCCGTTGGCAATATCGACATGCTCGTCATCCAGCCACACGAGCAGAGTGAGCTGGGCTTCGAGCTCATTGACGGCGAATCAGCCAGGCCGTGGACCCGTTGGCAAGACGAACAGATGCTCATGATCAGCGAGCCACTGGCTACCAAACATTCTCTCAAAACGGGCGATTCTCTTGAGGTTTTTACCGAAAACCGTGGCTTCGTGTCGTTTGGCATTGCAGCTGTGTTTCGCGATTATGGTTCAAGCCATGGAAAATTGCTGATGGCTCGCCAGTTGTTTGACCAATTCTGGAATGAGCCGGGTATCAGCTCACTGGGCATACTGCTGGAAGACACCGATCGCGATCAAGCTGTCATACAGGCCTTGAGTTCGCAGCTCTCCACCATTGAGCGCCCGCTGATCATTCAAAGCAACACCGCCATTCACGCTCAATCACTGGTGGTCTTCGACAGAACTTTCGAGGTAACACGGGTGTTGCGATGGCTCACGGTCGGCGTGGCCTTTGTCGGGTATCTTCAGTGCGCTCCTGGCGCTTCACTTGGAGCGCGCGCGCGAGTTTGCCATCCTGCGTGCCAGTGGCGCAACACGACGTCGAATCATGGGCATCGTCATGACCCAAACCGTACTGATGGGCCTGATGGCGGGGGCTCTGGCGCTACCTCTTGGCTGGTTGATGTCAGAAATACTGATAAAGGTCATTAACGTACGCTCCTTTGGCTGGAGCATGCAGAGCATGATGCCCATCGGCGCCATCCCGGAGACATTTTTCATGGCCATCCTGTCCGCGTTTCTGGCAGGCCTGTACCCCGCATACCGTCTGTCGCGCAGCGCTATTGCGTCTCAACTCCGTGATGACTAGATCTTGCGTGAAGTGAGTGAGCTGAGTGAGCTTATTGGGCTTATTGGGCTTATTGGGCTTATTGGGCTTATTG
>CAYGSW010000244.1:0-8525 GCA_964352535.1 uncultured Granulosicoccaceae bacterium
GCATGCGGGTGCGCATGGTAGAGTTCAGAAAAAGTGCTCTGGGAAAACTGGGAATCGACTGGAGCGATGGCACAAGCGGACCGGTCATTGCCGCTGCTGGGCAAGCGGCAAGTCGCAGCTCGTTCCAGCCTCAGTTGCCAGGGCTTGAAGGTCTGTCAGAATCCATCTCACCGTTTTCTACCTACTTTGGTGTGGCATCCAACATCAGTTCGCGCATCAATTTTCTGGCGCAAAACGGTGATGCCGTAACACTGGCAGAGCCGGTACTGAGCGCCATGAATGGCGGCGAGGCAAGCTTTCTGGCGGGCGGTGAAATACCGTACCCAAGTATCGGTGAAGATGGTCGAACCCAAGTCGAATTCAAAGAGTACGGGGTCAAGCTTGATGTAGCGCCGTTGATAGACAGTGCGGGTAATATCCGTGCGCGAGTGGATACCGAAATCAGTCAGCTGGACGCTTCTGTCTCAGTACAGGGGGCACCGGGGTTGCTGACGCGTCGAGCCCAGACTGAAGTTACTGTGCGTTCAGGGGAGACCATTGTCATTTCAGGCTTGTTGAGTTCAGAGACAGGCACTGATGTGGACAGCGTGCCAGGACTTGGCAAGTTGCCAGTGATAGGACGTTTATTCAGATCAAAAAGTCAGCGCAACTCGGTAAACGAGCTGGTTATTTTTGTTACACCCGAAGTCATAGAACCGAGTCAACCGATGATCAATGTACGTGAGAGACGCTACCTGTCTGAGTCAGATAAACGCGTTGAAGCGGTTAGACAACAACTGCCGTTAATGGAGTAATAGCAGCATGTTTACACGATATTGCAAATTCACAACATTCAAGATGGCGCCATCGTTTTTCGATACCGTCTGTTGGCTACGTCATGCAGTCTTGTTCAGTGTTGTCATTGTGATCAGTGGTTGTACGACAATCCAGTCATCCGCCATGGTTAAAAGCGGCAGTGCAATGGCGCAAACCAAGAGTGCGTCAGTTGATCTTTTTCTGATGTCCGTGGATGCGCAGCAAGCGTATCAGCAGAGTCGTTGGCTCGATGCGGTCAGGTTGTATCAAGAGATTGTCGAGCATACGCCCTCTGATGCCATAGCCTGGTTCAGATTGGCCAACACCTATGCACAACAAGGCGCTTTTGAGCGGGCAGTGCATGCGTATGAGCAATCGTTATCCCACGATGCTGAGCAGCCTAAAGCCTGGTTCAATCTGTCCACGGTGTATCTGCTCAATGCACAGTCTTCCATGCGCCAGTCTCAGGTACGAATGCGGCCCGGTGACCCGGCCAGAGACTTGATAGAAGATCGACTACGGCGTGTCGGCACGCTGTTGCATGGTCGAATGGAGGAGTCGGATTTCTCTAGCGTGCGTTCACTACGTTGATGCGTTCATCAATCCGCTTAACCCAGGATGCCTTCGCGCCGGTACAGGGAGCTGGCCAGTTTCAACAACAGGGCTGTGGCTACCAGCGTGCCCGTTGCCGATACAACGATATGTTCCCAGGGGATGGCATTGCCCAGCACGGCACTCTCAAGCAGCTGATACTGGCTGAGCATGGGGTAGGGCATGGTGGCCAGAGTGGAGCGCACCGTCAGGAACTGCAAGACAAAAAACGGGGCCATGGGAATAATCATCATCAGGCCAAGGTAGGTCTGTGCCTCCTTGGTGCTGCGCGTGATGGCCGATACGGTTATCAACAGGGCTGAGATAAAGAATATCAGCGGGCTGGCCAGCAAAAAAGCGCGTGTGAGGGTTGCGCCATCGAAACGGATTTGACCATTCAGCAGCTCGACCGGGAAAACACGGAACAAGGTATATACGCTGATGGCTGTCAGAAGGCTGGACAGCGTGACAAAACACACAGTTGCACCGTATTTGCCAAACACAATGGCCGTACGCGAGAGCGGCAGACTGAGCAACGGCTCCAGCGACTGGCGTTCTCTTTCACCGGCGGTGGTATCAATAGCCAGATAGTAGCCGCCCATCACCATGGACATGATAAACAGGAAAGGCAAAATGGAGGCTAGCAGCTGGCCATCAGCGCCATCGGCTGACACATCGTTTTCAATAACCTGCAAGCTGTTGAAGTTCGACGGATCAATGCCCCGGTGCTGCAGACGCAGTGTGGTGATAGTCTGCTCATACACGTTAAGTATGGCTCGCAGGCGCCGCTCGGCTTTGGTCGATTCCTTGTCAGCGCTATTGACGAACAGATTGAGAGGTGCCGGAGTTGCGTTACGCAGGGATTCCCCGAAATTGTCCGGTATTTCAAGCACAATGGGTGTGTCCCCATAACGTACGCTTTGTACGATGTCGTCGGGCGCATCAATGATATCGAAGTTGTTGCTGTACAGAAAATCCACAAGGTTCGGGGCACTGCTTGCATTAGCCACACTTAGCGTGTGTTCTTCATCAAAATCTATGGACAGTTGCTTGAAGCTTGCCACCAGAGAGCCACCGAGAATCAGTGGCAACAGCACAGGACCAAACAGCAAAGCATAAAAAAGTGTTTGCCGGTCGCGCAGATTGTCCACAATCTCCTTGACCATCACGACGAAAAAGCTCATACGCCGTGCTCCTCAGCGGAGGAGTTGCCGGTAGCCTGGACAAAGGCATCCTCAAGATCATTTTGCCCGGTGCGGCTCAGGATACCTTGTAGAGTGTCTTCCATGGCAATGCGCCCGGCACTGATGATAGCGATGTGATCGCACAGCGCAGCCACTTCCTGCATGATGTGACTGGAAAACAGTATGCAGTGGCCTTCACCTGCCAACTGCCGGATGATCTCACGCAGCCCGCGAGTAGCCATAACATCAAGACCGTTGGTGGGTTCGTCGAGCATGATGGTCTGTGGTCGATGAACCAGCGCACGGCCCAGTGCCACTTTGGTCTTCTGCCCTTGAGAGAAGCCGGCTGCCCGTCTGTCGGCAAAGCCTGTCATGTCCAGCTGCTCAATCAACTGTCCGACACGCTCCTGTGCCTGTGGCTTGCCAAGACCACACAACCTTGCGTAGTAATAGATGTTCTCGCGTGCGCTGAGTCTTGGGTATATGCCCGCATTGTGTGGCATGAACCCCAGCTGTTTGCGCACAGTCAGTACATTCGCCGATACATCAGCGCCATCGATACTTGCCGTGCCGCCATCGGGGGTGACCAGGGTGGCGAGCATGCGCAACGTCGTGGATTTGCCTGCACCGTTGGGCCCCAAAAGCCCCGTAATGCTGCCATCGGCTGCGTTGAAACTGACATTGTCTACGGCAATGATCTGTCTGGATGTACCACGCTTGACAGAGCCTGGGCGTTTGAAACATTTGCGCAGCTGGCGGGCGATGATCATGGCAGTGGCCCGTTGGCATCAACAAAAAAGGGTGTCGCTCTAAGCCTTTGTAGGCAATCCTTATCCAGGCCTTTAGCGTCTGCTGCGTTGACAAACTGTGCCATGAGAACCGGCATGCATCCGAAGGCTGCCTGCATGTGTCCTTGCGCCTCATTGACAATGTGTTTGGCATTGCTCAGTGTGCTGGCCACCTGATCGCCATAGACCGGTGGTGTTATGGGATCCGCTGTGCCTGACAGGATCAATGCCGGTTTGGATGATGTCAACGCTTGTTTAAAGTCCTCATCCATTCTGCCCAGCGGCCATTCAGTGCAGGAAGCCACAATGCTGTCCAGAAATTCGCTACCCAGGTAAGACGGCGAACCAGCATCAGATTGGGTGACAGGCTCGGCGTACGGTACATCTTCGGTGCAGATAACCGCATTGTGCATACCGGTGGATAGCGTTTTGCTCAGCGATGCGCTTTGTATATCGGACTGTCTGGCAAACGGTGCCAGATTGTCATTTTCAATCGCGTCGTACAGCATCGATGGCAGGATGGCGGCTGTCTGCGAGCTATAGCTCATCAGCCTGAGTGTGACTGCCAGTTGATCACGAGTAAATTCACGTGTGGCGAGTTGGCCAGTGGCAATGTCCTCGTAGGTTATCGTGCGTGGACGTTGCTCCAGATCGTCAAGCAATGCCAGTGTCGGTTGCATGAGATCGCCAAACGCTTCATAACAACCCACCTCGGATGCGCAACGCTGGAATATGCGTTCAAGCGACTGTTGTGCAAACCGGGCAATCTCTGGCCCTAATGAAATCTGCGGTGGAACAACCGCATCGAGTATCAGAGTTCTTACCGCATCAGGGTAGCGGCGCAGATAGTGAGTCGCTACGCGCGTGCCGTAGGAGACGCCGTACAAATTCCACTGGCTAATGCCCAACTGCAGTCGGACGTTCTCCAGATCCCGCACGGCCACAGAAGTCGTGAACAGGCGTGGGTCAACCTCCAGTGAATCAAGACACAGCGCGGTTAGTCTGGCGATTTCTTCGGGGTCAGTTTCCAGGTTCAGGCCACTGTCAAGATTGCTGGGCTCTGTGTCTTCCGGACACGTTAGGGGGTTAGAGTCGCCAGTACCGCGTTGATCGATCAGGATAAGGTCACGGTCGCGCATGATATGCCTGAACGCAAAAGAAAGCGCGGGAAACGATTCAATGGCTGACTGCCCCGGTCCGCCAGCAATCAGCGTTAACGCATCGTTATTGTTAGAGCGTCTTCGGGACTCGATGCGTGCCACAGACAATGGCAGGCTGCCAAGCGATGGATCGTTAGGATCCATGGGCACCTGGAGGGTGGCACATTGCGCGGCCAGCTGCGCACCATCAGAACCAATCGAGCAGTCCGTGAACTGCACATCGTCTTTAGCGGATGCATTGGCAGCACCATCAGCGCTATCATCTGGTGCTGCAACAGATTGCTGGCAAACACTCAGGCTGGCAAGCAGCAACACCATCCTCGCGATGGGCATTGACGTGTTTTTTTGCACTTCAGGGCGCATCCAGGGGTGTGGTCGGGTCAGAACAGCTGATATGTGCAAATGCTGAGCCAGCGAATGCAGGTTTACAACTGTTCGAGAACCTCTTCCAGTTGTCGTCTGGCATTGCCCACCCAGTTATCACGTTCGATACGGGCAGGGCCGATGTCCAGAGCATCTGCTATGCGCTGGATTTCAGATTTTTTCAGCGTCGCCAGTTGCGAGTAACTGGTTATACCCAGCTCGTTCAACGCTTTTTCGGTCAGCGGGCCAATACCAAAAATCTGCTGCAGGTCGTCTTGCTGATTGACTGGTTCGAACAATCGGGCCTCATCATGACTGCCGTCGAACTCGAATTCAGCGGACGGCTGGATTGCAGGCTCAACGCTGCTGTCGATCTTATCCGGCCTGCTGCCTGTGTCATCCGTTTCTGCTGTCTGCGTTTCAACCGAGGGGTAAGGATCAGTCAGATCCTGTATGTCGTCCAGCTCATAAACCGCATCCAGATCATCGGCTTCTGAGCTATCTGTGCTGGTATCACTGTGCGAAGCATCCGTGCCGGCCAGCGCTGCGTCTGGCGTGCCGGGCAAGGTGGTTGCTGCAGATTGCCGCTCGGTTGTCTGGTCAACAAGTTCCTGTTGCAGCTCTTGAGCGACTTCTATGACTTCATCAAACGGATCGTCATCAGCTTCTGCGGCAGCGAAGCGGGAGATGTTGGGTGGATTCTCAGTTTCACTTGAAGCGGCTGGCGAGACCGGTTTGCGGCGCGCTTCCAGCCCCGTAGCCAGTTGGTTTTTAACCAGCTCCTGTGCTTCGATCTTTGCCAGCTTCTTGCTCAATCGCTGGTTTTCATTGTTGAGATCCCGCAAAGCGCCCTCGTGGCGCTGCATCATCTGCTTGACCAGAAGCTGCGACTTTTCAAGGTTTGTCGACAGAGCGGGGATCTGGCTGTTTTCCTGCTGCAGCGCGGCGATCTGATCATTGGATTGACGCTGCAGCTCGTCAAAATCCTCATTCAGCATGGCAATATCGGATTGCGCCTGAGACTGCTGGGCCTTGTATCGCGCTATGACTTGTCGCAGATGAAGTGTTTGCCTGTTGTGTGCAGCACGATGAATCATCCAGCCCAACGCTGCCCCCAGAATCACGGCGACGCACAATGCCAGAATCATCTGACTCACCAGATAGATCACGGTTCTGTTCTCCGATTGTAGGTTGCCTAGTTAACTGCGCTGATTTCTATACGTCGGTTGCGGGCACGCCCACTTTCTGTGTCGTTGTCGGCAATTGGCTGGGTTGCCCCATACCCGGTAACGATCAATTGATCTCCTGCGATGCCACGAGCCATCAGGTAATTGGCGACAGCCGAGGCCCGATCGCGGCTCATTCGCAGATTGACTGCGTCTGGTCCAGTGTTATCCGTGTGTCCCTCGATGCGAATACGGCCCTGTGGGAACTGCTGCATCAGACCCAGCAATTGTGCCAACGCAGTGTCGCTCTCGGGTGTAAAGGCGATGCTTCCCGGCTGGAACGCAACGCTGTTCAAGTCGATATCGCTCAGTGCCTGCGAAAAACGCATCGATGCCTGCTTGGCTTCCTGTGCAGGATCAATGACGACAAGCCTGTCTTGCACATGACGAATGCCATCAACACGCTGCAGTTGCCGAACCAGATCAGCGGTAGATTGGCCCACCAGTATACTGCCTGTCAGCTCGATATCACGGCCATTTGCCACAACCTGGATACTCCGAAAAGGCGAGGCGTCCACTTCATTCTGAGCCTGCTGCTGAAGCGATGCAGGAATACTGATGGCAAGCTGGCTAACAAGGATAACTAGCGCCACTGTGCACAGAGCGACCACCATCCACGGTACAAAACCGGGCGCATCCTCAGAAGGCAGCTCTATATGCAGGGAGTTTGAGTTCATCTACGCGGATAATACCACCATGCAAAGCAGGTTAGGAGCGCGCCTGATGCGCCAGATCAGCAACTGCAACGCAGAACACGGCTGATCAGTCAATGCCGGGGCAGTCGCCTATGAGGCTGTTGCTTCGTTGCTGCTGTGCAGTTTTGTCAACCTGGCAGAATCCCTGTTGGACACCGTTGAAATTGCAGGAGCGGTGCCATCGAGGCGCGCCTGATCAACAACGCTGACGGTTACCGGATCACCGTTGCCATAGGATTTTGGCTCTGGCGCTTTGATGGTCTGCATAACTGGAGAGGCTTGTTCCAGTCGCTTCAGGTGAACCGTGGCGCGTCTGGCAATGTCCAATGCCTTGCGCCCCGACTCGCGGGCTTGCACTGCGCGCATTCTCATGCGTGAAAGTTCAATGAAGTGCTTCTTGTCGCGTGCCGCTGTTTGGCGGGCATGTGCTTCGATGGTCTGGTTGGCTTGCTGCAGGCGAGTCAGCGTAAGCTTCAGCAAGCGATCCTTGCGCTCTTGCTTACGGGCATAGTCTTGCAGCTGGTTGCGTTCGGCCTTTACATCCAGCAGCTCAAGCGACTGTGCGTTCAACTGCTGCACAATACGTTTCCTGACTTTTCGCGCCTGGCGCATTCCGATGCAGTAACCCGCAAAAATACCGGATAGCGCAATAAGTAAATATCCGATCAATTGACTCCACTCCATGGCAACAAGACTCAATAGATTTCTCCTATATAGCTGCCATATCATACAAAAAAGCTCGGCTGTGCGTGATGCGTCAGCGCTAAAATAGTGAAGCTCGTCACTCAACCGATACCAGCGACTGTATTCGTATCCGGTAATTATCGTAAAATCAGGTGATTAAGTGCAGTTGTTAAAGTTTTTTGTACGCTACGTTTTTTTGCCAAGCGTTTCATCGGAAAAACTGCGACGCTCGTTCTCCGCTCACATCCAACTCTGGCACCCACATGGAATGTAATGACTTGAACCGACGTGTGCGCTACGCATTGATGCTGGATGATGCTGATGTTGCACGCATGCTGGCACTGGCAGACTACCAGGCGAGCGACTCCGATATCACCAGCTGGCGAATGAAGGAGGGGGAAGAGAGCTATCAGGCATGCCCTCCCGCGGCGCTTAGAGCCATGTTGAATGGATTGATTGTTCAGCGTCGTGGCAAGCGTGATACACAAGACGGCTCGCCGCCAGTGAAGTCAAGAGAAAGCGCGGCAGACAACTGCGCCGTTGACAATAATGAAGTGCTGAAGCAATTGCGCATCGCCTTGTACTTGAAATCTGATGATGTGCACGCTCTCATAACCCTGGGTGGTGGCAAGATCACAAAGGGGGAAGTGGGTGCCTTGTTCCGTAAATCTTCGGCGCGAAATTACCGGCGATGTGGGGATCAGGTGCTGCGCTGGTTTCTGGCAGGGCTTGCCAGGCAACGAAACGCAGATTCACCAGCAACGCAGTAGGAGGCTGGCCGAGAATAACGATCGAGCCGAAGGCGGCCCCCGAAAGCGCGATATTTTGGTGCGGCTGCCTCCAGTCAGATTTTCGTGTAACTACGGCGAATAGAGCAATTACTCAGCTCAGAACAACTAATCACCTCAATTGACACGAATATCTGACCCGAACTCTCACACTTTCGCGGGGCCGCCTTCGGCTTCGATCGTTATTCTCGGACAAGCTCCTCGCTTCGATCAGAAATTTAATTTCAACGTCAAGAGTGAGATCGTTGAAT
>CAYGSW010000245.1:0-439 GCA_964352535.1 uncultured Granulosicoccaceae bacterium
CCCGCGTAAGGACGTTTTTGTTTTCCTTTCAGCATGCAAAACCGGTATGAGATTCATTGGAGAATAAATGAATGGCAGGTTGGCCAAGAACAGCCCGAAAATCACAGTCAGAATAGTCAGTTGCACCTGTCTGTTCAGCCGTAGCTGTGGGATTTCGCAAGTCACAAAGGCTGATAAGGGCAGCTTTGTATTCCACATCACCCAATTGCATCATGTCCCTTGAGTACTCGTCTGCCAACTCTCTTGCCAATGAAAGCTGATACAACATTTACTACAGTATATTATTGCTTACGGACAACCAAGCTACAAGAGCGAGAAAGGGTTGTAATTGCCCAGTGCCGCGATGCGTTTTTAGCTAGAGCTGTTCTGGCTATCACTACCCTAGGAGCTTGTCCGAGAATAAGCTGATCGTACCGAAGGCGGCCCCCCCCCCCGAGAG
>CAYGSW010000245.1:449-8489 GCA_964352535.1 uncultured Granulosicoccaceae bacterium
AACTATTCATCTCAATTGACGAGAAAATCTGACTAAAAATTACACACTCTCGCCTCGATCGTTCTTCTCGGAACAGCCCCCCACGAAGTTACGATACCGTTTCGATCGTCGTACAGTGAATTTGAGAAACGATGACACCATTCATCTGGGCCTCGTGGTCGATATATAACACAAAAATAATGGTCTGTTTTCCAGCTCCATCAAAAAAACTCTATTGGTTCTCGAAAATATCGATGTATCGACCCCATGGCGCGGTTGCGCCCGCTATGTCGAATTGGACATAGCGGGCACAAATTTCTCCGAACGAATTACTTTGCGTTATTGATTAAGCCGTTTAATAAGACTGACAAACAACATATTCTACTGAGGTAGTAAGCAGTTCTGCTCGCATCCATCCCCGTTGATCATGTTGCCATCATCACATTGCTCGTATTGTTCAACCACTAGGTTGCCACAACTTCTTGCCGCCCAGCCAATATCGATCAAAGCTGGAAGATTTAGGTCAAGTGTTCGGCTTGCCGGGTCAGCGCCATTGGAGGAAACAACCGGCTCCTGAAGTGCGCGACCGATCAATCCTCCACGCGTAGCGTTAATATTTACTGACGGATCAAAATGCAAGATCTTTACTCCGGATGGTACGCCGGGGCCTGTAAATACAAACGGATGTCCTTCTTCGTCCGTCCCATCGTTAGAGGAGAAATCACGCGACAGTCTAGCCGATGCACTGTCCGACGCAAGCGCTTGGATACGTTGGTAATCACTTAACTCCAGCGTAGCGACTGGGATACCCACTGTCACAAAGCTTGAAAGCCGAGTCGGTAGTCCTCCAGAGCCAACAACAACAGCTCGCGCACCTTCTCGTTCTGCTAGCGCTATGCCATCGAACTGTGTACCGTTAAAACCCAGTTCTCGTCTGGCACAACCAGAGGGCATAAACACTATGCTGCCTGTCAGGTTACCCAACGATTCGCAGGTGTTAAAGTCAAGGAAGACTGCCGGCGCATCGATACCGCGCTGACTTATCGCTGGTGTCGCTGCAACTTCGTTGACGTCGATGTCCAGACTACCGCTGGGACTACGAACTGACAAAATGCTTCGCGTTCTAAGTAGTCTGCGTGACAATTCTTTCGTTAAAGCGCCTGTGAAGACCACATTTTTAGTTTTCGCTGCGGCCGCCGCTCTCGAACTGTCGTCCAGGATGCCAAACACCGAATTCTCGTCTTTGGCGAACAGAAACCGTTCGAAAACGAAAGGCAATTGCTGGCCCGCTGGTCTTACTTCAAAACCCAGACCGTGTGAAATTTCGTGCAACAACAGATCTATGAAATCAATAGACCTAATATTCACCATACTCGGGGGGGTAATGGAATAATCAAAAAATTGGGGACACTGTCCTGTCAAAATATTGCTATTTAGCGTGACGAGAACGTCCGCGGTCCCCGGGGGAGTCAAATCGACCTGGCTTAGCTGATTGGCAAGCGCGACCGGATAAACAGTGTCGCGAATCTGATTGCGACCATTAATGAGCGATCGATTGTAGGTTCCGACACCATAAAGACCGCAGCGAAATTCGTTAGTTTGAAACTCGATTTGGACTGGCTGCGTGATCCTAAGTTGCGATTCTATAATTCGCACCGCAGCCGCGGTAGCGACGAGCCGTTGTTCGCCCACTGTCCTACCGATAGCCCTTGTACCGGATGCTACTGGTGTTGGATCTGTAAATAGCGGTGACTGATCGTTGAATGTGATTAACCCTGTGCCATTGACAGATGGTGGGACTGGGCTTGGCCTGTTGAACACCGGTCTGTCGAAGACATCCGAGCGGTTTGTGGAGAGAATCTGATCTCGTATGGCCTGTAAATCGAATGCATTAGCACCTGCTGATCCATGCACCGCTAAAGAGACAAAGAACGCTGCCTTGACTAATGACGTACGCTTAAACATATGCACCTTCCATAAAATTTGACTTCCTTAAAAAAATGTTGAACAATCGACGCATAATAGCGTTAGCAGTGTAACAGTAATATCTACGCTCTCACAATTCAGAATACTTTTTTTTTCACGCAATTTTGAGACGCCTTTTCGACGACGCTCACTACCATGGCTCTTTAGCTCAGCGGCTCGAGATACTTTTGAATCCAGGTCCTGCAACCAGAATTCAGGAGGCCAGACTTCCATCTCTCTCACAGTATCTAATCAGGCAATTTTTGATTGTTCAATACAAATAATACCGGCAACCCATCGAGAACCATTCCGTCTGGTTGACTGAACGTCTTTATCAATATAAAGCCTGTGTCGCTACCAGCTTGACAACACAACGTGGCAGGAGAAAGGTTGGCCAATGTCATTTCTAGTGGAACTCGCTCATGTCAACCACGCGTTTTTCAATCATTGAACGTTGTGCTGCCATGCCCATAAGTACCGCGATTTTCCCTTCGCTAAGCGACACCTCAACCGGTGTTCTGTTTCGAACCGTGTCAAGGAATTTCTGATGCTGATAAAACGTTGAGCCATTGTGATCTCCGGCATCAAGCAACTCAGGATCGACTGGGACATCTTTTTCAATGGGTCCAGGCGGGCATCGCGGACTGACAATAACCTGTGGTACCGGAGGCTCCCCCAGCTTCTCGTGCCAAAACCGACCCGGCCCTGGAATTTTGGCTTCTATTTTTCCAAGCTTGCCAACGGCGCTTATTTCCTCCTGGTATCGCGAACCTTCAGCAAACATGCAGAGCTCCAGCATTGCGCGGGCACCGTTTTCGAAGTCGACAAGCACATAACCGTTATCGTAGATATCAGGTGTTCGACCTGCATAATTCTCGTCCAGGTGGTTAACGTTCTGAGCGCCTGACGCCATCACTCGCGTGGGCTCGGATTTGATGGCAAGCCGCATAAGGTCGAAAAAGTGACAGCACTTTTCAACAAAGGTACCACCAGTCTGGTCATTGAATCGGTTCCAATCACCGACCTTCTCAAGAAAAGGAAATCGATGTTCTCTAATCGTTAGCATATTTATGCCACCAGTGACTTGCAGAACTTCCTGAAGAAACACCGTAATAGGCGGCATGTACCGATATTCCATGGCAACCCAGACGGGCGCATCGTAGCTGGCAATAATGGTATCCATGCGGCTGATATCGTTCGGATCCGTGAACAGGGGCTTTTCAATCAACAATGGGCGCGGGTGAGCTGTCATTATTTCCATTTGCTCGATGTGTCGATAATTCGGGCTTGCAATGAGATAACAATCCAGATCTTTAAGTGCCAGCAGCGCCTCCAGAGTATCTGTAAATGTGGCGTGGGGGGCAAGTTCTGCTGCAAGTTTAGCCATAGTTTTATCAGGCTCGTAGATAGCCGAAACCATCGAATCGCTTAACAGCGCAATATTACGCAGATGCTCCTGCCCCATCATTCCGCAACCGATGATGCCGTATCGTATTTTTGTCATGCTGTTTTTATTCCGATGTTTATTAATAAATGGTTGACTACTTTAGCCGCTGGACATAACAGGCCTTCTTAGGGTTAAACCAGGTGCGTGAATACTCAACCGGCACACTGTTTTGCGCCCAGCTTAGACGTTCTATATATCCAACAGCTTTAAGGTTATGCAGATCAAAACTATCAGGCATCCATGATGGCAAAGTACTCACCGATACCCGGTCTTCGGCACGATGAATCCAGAAACCCAGTTTGCGTTGATAATACCGGTAGAGCGAATCGCCCAGATGAGCAATATCGATTTCACCCGCATCACGGTCTAGCCAGATTTCCTCTAATGCCACAGCGATTTGATCAAGGCAACGAAGCCGTCTGATACGAGTTGCACGCTCCGAAGAGCCAAAAGCTGGCAGTGATGCCGGCTTCTTTAACGCTTTTACACTCAGTACTTGCGCAGTGGGCAAACCACCACCGTTGGGAAGTTCGAGACGAAACATAGAATAAATGCTTCGACTCTGGTCAGTGGCGCGAACGTAGTTGCCTGAACCCTGCACACGCTCGATAAGTCCTTGCCTCTGCAATTCTGACAATGCTTTGCGCAAGGTACGTACCGTGGTCCCAAAGCGCTTGGCGTAATCCCTCTCAGGTGGTAAACGATCCCCTTCAGCGAATCTACCGGCCGCAATTTCACGAGTAATAGACTCGCTGATTTGCAGGTATAACGGTATTAGCGTGGAATCGGCCGGTAGATTGCTCGCGCCGGTGCTTTTCAATACTTGTTTTGGCAACGATGCGGCAGGCCTGCCTGTCGGTTTTTTAGTGTCGGGGGCTGACATTGATTTAATGATCTACGCGGGTTTGACGATATTCGCGATGACAGTGCAACATATTGATGTCCAATTGATACCCATTTGATACTGTCATATAAAATCGATAACGCAACGCTTGCCAAAAAAATTCGATAAATTTGACTAAGAACCGCATGATACATGCGTTTTTTACAAATTAAATTATGATCACGCGAATTATTTCTCAACTCCTTTGAAAATAATTGATACACCATTGCTTTGAAAAATTCAGAGTGCTAACTTATGCCACAACTCATCGGAGATCGCCATGTCTGTGGTACCAATTACATCCTCAGAATTAAACGCTGTTGAAATATCCTGGTTTTCTGCGCTTTGTTCCGATGACTATCAGTTTCTCGGGGTGCCAGATGGCGCTCTACGATCTTCTTGGGCACATTGTTCGAATATCGTAAAAACCGCTGAAGCTCAAGGCTTTAACAATATTCTGTGTCCATCCTCCTATCAGGTCGGTCAAGATACGCTAAGTTTTGTGGCAGGTTGCGCCCCCATCACCACGAAAATAAATTTACTGGCGGCGGTTCGTTGCGGCGAAATGCAACCAATAATGCTTGCTCGTACCCTTGCCACGCTGGACCATATGCTCAACGGCAGGCTAACGGTCAATATCATCTCTTCCGACTTTCCGGGTGAAAAAGCTGACAGCGCCTATCGCTACCAGCGCTCACGAGAAGTGGTGGAGATTCTCAAGCAAGCGTGGACGCAAGATGAAATTAATTATCAAGGCGAGGTGTATCAATTCAACGATTTAACGACCGACCCGGTACGCCCCTATCAAACGGGTGGGCCATTATTGTATTTCGGCGGTTACTCCCCGCCGGCACTGGAGCTATGCGGCCAGCACTGCGATGTCTATTTAATGTGGCCGGAAAAAATGTCAGAACTCGAAGGACGCATGAAGGCGGTCAACGCAGTTGCCGAACGCTATCAGCGCACTCTCGACTACGGACTTAGAGTCCATATGATTGTTCGTGACACCGAAGCCGAAGCCAGGGAGTACGCCGACTATATCGTGTCGCAGCTCGATGATGAGCAGGGCCGCGCCATTCGCGAAAGAGCGCTTGATTCCACCTCCTTAGGTGTAAGCCATCAAGCAAAAAACCGTGAGCAGGCCGCTGATGACGGTTTTATAGAGCCTCTGTTATGGACAGGCGTTGGTCGTGCACGTTCCGGCTGCGGAGCGGCGTTGGTTGGTTCGTCTGAACAGATACTCGAGCGCTTACATCAGTATCAGAAAATGGGTATCCGCTCATTTATATTTTCGGGTTATCCGCACATCGACGAGGCTGAACATTTCGGTAACAAGGTGCTGCCGTATCTGAATGATTGCTCATTGCCAGAAGCCTATGGACGCGTACCTGCCTCAGCACCCAGCACCCCATTGGCCAACGGTGTACGCCGATAATGGATAGGATAAACATAAATGACCGTCTCAGTTTCAGCCAGCTCATATACGGAATGTGGCGCATCGGCGACGATGACAACACATCACCTGAACACATACACGCGAAGATCCAATGCTGTTTGGATCAAGGCATCACCACTTTTGATCAGGCCGATATATACGGTGGTTATACGGCCGAAGCTATCCTGGGTGCGGCACTAAAAAAGAACCCCTCACTCAGAGCCCAAATGGAAATTGTGACCAAGTGCGATATCGTTGCACCTGTTGGTCGGTACAGCGACAAACAGGTAAAGCACTACGATACCTCCAGACGTCATATAGAGGCGTCGGTGAATCAATCACTCACCAACATGGCTATCGATCATATCGATCTATTGCTGATTCATCGCCCAGATCCCCTGATGGATCATAGCGAAACCGGTGCAACACTGGACGCACTGGTTAAATCCGGTAAGGTTAGCGCTGTTGGTGTTTCTAACTTTCGTCCCTGGGATTGGCAGCTATTACAATCTGCAATGACCAACTCCTTGGTGACCAATCAAATAGAATTATCGCTAGCGCACATCGAACCGTTTACCAACGGTGATCTGGCGTTCCACCAACAACACAAACACTCCATGATGGCATGGTCGCCTCTGGGCGGCGGTGCATTAATGACATCGACCGGTGCGCTGGCACAGTGCATGGACACAATAGCCGAAATGACCGGCACCGACCGTGCCGCCGTTGCGATTGCCTTTTTGCTCTATCACCCTGCGACAATTATTCCAGTACTTGGAACCAACAATCTTGATCGTATCGCGACGATCAGTGATGCACTGAAAGTAACACTCAACCGTGAAAGCTGGTTTGAACTCTATGAAGCTGCACTAGGCCATGAGGTGCCGTGATGACATTTCCTGCAGAAAAACGAGCAACTCCGGATAATCGCTTTATACCGGATGCCACTAACCACCGATTGCTGCGCAATGCGCTAGGATGCTTTGGGACTGGTGTCACCATCGTCACAGCCGCGTCCCAAGAGGGACCAGCCGCGATTACAGCTAATAGTTTTTCATCGGTATCATTAACTCCACCACTGGTGCTATGGTCGTTAGGCAAACACGGTTCAAGGTATGCAGCTTTCACGGAAGCTGAGCACTACTCAATTCATGTGCTCAACACGTACCAGAAGGCGTTGTGTATGGATATAGCCAGCGATGCTACGTACCTTAGAGGAAAAAACGTAGCCACCAATGACTTTGATGTTCCTATTCTAGACGATGCGCTGACACGCTTCGACTGCAAGCGTGAAGCAATTTACGACGCTGGAGATCACGTGATTATTTTAGGGCGTGTACTGATGGCTACTCATCCTGAAACCGCCGAACCGCTGGTTTTTTATCGCGGCAGCATTGGCACGTTTTCGTCGCCCTGCGATAACGCGGCGGCCTGATGCAGGTTGATAGGTACAATGGTTCCGGAAACATGCAATGAGTTTGGTACGTGGCACACTGCTACGCCTGCAAACAATCACCACAGCTCTAATGGCAGCTGGACGTTGGACTGGTATTGAAGAGTCGCGAGGTGGAGCACTTTGTAAGTTGCTACATGTCGAGTGGCCGAAAAGAGGTCATTCCGGTTATCGAGAGACATGACGGGCCGCTGTGTTATCCCTCGCACTATGAGGGCTACGAGAGCTGCAATTACGTGATTTATACAGGTGCCTCTCCAAACCAGCATTTGGTACCGCTGGTATCACACATGCTCGCTCACTGTGGCTCGGACATCTTCTGTGTAGGCTACAACTATACCTGTTCCTGGGAGAACAATCGGACTCTCAGGGCGCTTTCGTCACAGCAGGGGGAGTACTCGCCTAAAAAATACCTTATTGTAGGCAGTACCGAAGTTACCCACATTGCCAACAGATCTTGGCCGTGCGTCCCGCTTTCGCGTTCAGTTCCTTTATCAGCACAACCAGGTATCGCTTCATGCAGGAGCTGTACACGCCTTGTCGCAAGAGCAGGGCGCAGCGCCGAACGTTGAAACCGCTATACCGGTATGTAGCAGCACCTTATCAGAGCCTGAGGTACAGGCTTGTGGTGGTGAAACTCGCGCTCATCACATTGTATCGAGTGTGTACTTTCAATCGTTGCAAACTCCGATAAACGACAGCTTCCTCAAGCGCTTTCTGTCACGATTCGGCGCAAGCGAGGTGACCTCGGCAAGCGCGGAGGCCTCCTTGGAGGCTGTCCGAGAATAACGATCGAGGCGAGGGTGTGAGAAATAACGATCGATGCGAGGGTGTGAGATTTTGAGTCAGATTTTCGTGTCAATTGAGGTGAATAGTTG
>CAYGSW010000246.1:0-8450 GCA_964352535.1 uncultured Granulosicoccaceae bacterium
ACTAGGAGGCTGTCCGAGAATAACGATCGATACCGAAGGCGGCCCCGCGAGAGTGTGAGATTTTTAGTCAGATTTTCTCGTCAATTGAGGTGAATGGTTGTTCTGTTCGCCAAATTTTACGCGGAAATCTGGCGAAAACATCGCGCTCTCGCGGGGCACTCATTGGCCTGATGTCAGCGTTTGGCTTTCCCTTGTTCTATTTCTTTCTAGGCAAAGTGCTGAAGGAACTGAATCCCTCAGTTGAAGATTGATCGCTCGTTTATCATGCAGATAGGATAGGCAGATGCCTGTTCTCCGATTGTGAAAGCTATCGCGACGTTGGCGCAGGATCTTGAACACGGTGTCGTAGCTGAGGGTGTAGAGAACGCAGAACAGCTTGCCTACATCCATAGCCTTGATTGTGGTGAGAGTATCAGGGCGTTTATAAAAGCCAGCCTGTCAGTGCCGCTGAGTTCGTTGACCTGTTAGACGACAACTTGCCCACAGCGGCACAACACCCGTATGCTTTTGCCGCTGTAGAGTGCTATCGCCTTGGCCGTGGAGCTGCTGATTGAAATATCAGCCTCAGGCATTCGCAGGCACACTTTCCTTAAGGGCAAGTGCTCTTTGCGCAGTCGCTGCAAGTTCAGCATTGACCTTGCTGATGTCGCGCGCAATATCAGCTTCCGGCCATCCCTGAGCATGTCGTTCGATCAGCTCACCAAGAAAATTGATGTGATCTGGCCTGTCGTTCAGGCACGGGATGTACTGGAACCTTTCGCCGCCATGCTCTTCGAAGTATTCACGGTTCTCGCCGCTGATCTCCTCGATCGTTTCCAGGCAGTCTGCTGAAAAAGCCGGGCATAGAACATCGATACTCTTGATGCCCTCCCCGGGCAGGTTCTTCATGGTTTCATCGCAGTAGGGTCGGAGCCATTCTTCGCGCCCTACACGGGATTGAAAAACCACACGGATCTTGTCTGGGGCGATTTCCAGTTCCTCAGCCAGTAGCCGAGATGTCTTGTGGCACAGGCAGTGGTACGGGTCGCCGTTGGTCAGGTAGCGCTTGGGTATACCATGGTAAGACGTGACCAGCAGATCACCGCGTCCATGGACTTCCCAGCTTTCGCGCACACTGCTGGCCAGCGCAGAGACAAAACCCTGGTGATCACAGAACTGGTTGATGAAGCGTAATTCGGGTATCCAGCGTGTCTTCTGGAGCCTGCTGGTGACAGCATCGAACACTGAGGCCGTGGTGGTTCCGGAGTATTGTGGATACATGGGCAACACGATCATTCGTCTGACGTTTGCCTGCTCCAGCTCTGTTATGGCGTCGTCGATGCTCGGGACACCGTAGCGCATGCCGAGAGCGACTTCCACGTGCTCTCCGAATCGTTTGCCCAATTCGACGCGCAAGGCACTCTCTTGCTGACGCGAAATGCTCAGCAGGGGCGAACCGGTTTCTTCCGACCATACTTCCTGATAAGCCTTGGCACTACGCGATGGACGGATGCGCAATATTACGCCATGGAGCAGTATGTTCCAAAGCCAGCGAGGCAGCTCAATGATCCTTGGGTCGCTCAGAAACACCGCAAGGTAGCGGCGTACAGCGGCTGTTTCCGGCGCTTCGGGTGTTCCAAGGTTGACCACCAGAACGCCCAGCTTCTCAGTTGTGCCGTGCTCGAAATTCGGTTTACCAATGTATTTCATACTTTCAGGGCCGTGACCTGTCGACGGACTTGGCAGTCTGTACGCATTTAAAAAGAGATTGGAGCCTTGCTGCCAAAGACTATGCCGAGAGCGAGCCGCTCAAAGGTAATGCGGCAAATTCTCTTGCAGAGTAAACTAGTGATGCACACTGGGAAACGGCTTTACTGGTTGTTTACCCGCTGCGCTGCATTAGTATACCGGACGCACGCTGATCCACCCTTGTCCCAGAGGTACTCTTTGTCCTTGATTATCGCATTGCCGCGTGAGCGGCGCCCCAGTGAAAGACGAGTTGCGTTGGACCCGTCGCGGGTGGAACGGCTGTTGGCCTCGGGTGTGCAGCTGCGCATTGAGGCCGAGTGTGGTCACACTGCAAGCTTCCACGATGATGACTATCGGGGTGCGACGGTGTACGAAAGCTTTGCAGAGGTCATCAAAGACGCTGACATAGTCACCAAGGTTGTCTGCCCGACGATGGAAGAAATCAGCCACTTCCAGGCCGGATCCGTACTCATCTGTATCCTCTCGGCCTTTCAGCATCTAGAGGAAGTAGAGGCACTGAGGCGCCGCGGTGTCACTGTGCTGGCGATGGATCTCATGCCAAGAACGACTCGGGCTCAGCCGATGGACGCACTGTCTTCGCAGGCAACCGTTGCTGGTTACAAGGCCGCATTGCTGGCAGCGGAGCTTTCGCCGCGCATGTTCCCGATGCTGACAACGGCTGCAGGTACGATTCGTCCCTCCAGAGTGCTGGTCATTGGTGCCGGGGTTGCTGGCTTGCAGGCAATTGCCACTGCGCGACGACTGGGAGCTCAGGTAGAAGGTTACGATATCCGTCGTGCCGCCAAAGAACAGATTGAATCTCTGGGTGCTCGGATGATTGATACCGGTGTTGAAGTCGAGGGAGCCGGAGGTTTTGCTCGTGCATTGCGTAAAGACGAGCGTCAGAAACAGCATGATGTGCTCGCGGAGCATCTGGCACGGGCACATGTGGTGATCTGTGCGGCGTCAATTCCCGGCCGGCCAGCTCCAAAGATAATCACGGAGGACATGGTTGACGGTATGCTGCCGGAGTCTGTTATTGTCGATCTGGCAGCTTCAACGGGCGGAAATTGCGAGCTTACGCACATCGGTGAGCACTACTATCATCACGAAACTCTTATTGTTGGTCCACTCAATTTGCCAAGTCACGGGGCCGTGCATGCCAGTGAAATGTATGCACGAAATGTCCACAACATGCTGCAGTTGATCATCCGTGAAAACGACGTTGTTCTGGATCCGGCCGATGACATCATTGCGCGCTGTGTGGTGTGTCACGATGGACAAATTAATCATGCGCCCACAGCCACGAAGCTTGAAGTACCGCATGTAGCATTCGGTGGTGCTGTGCATGCGGCTGCAGATTTTCCCGATGAAAGCGCTGGCTGGCTGGATGAACCCGACATTCAGGAAAGTCGGAAAAAGCCAGCAGCATCGGCCGCTGACAAAGCGGGGGCTAGAACAGAAGAAGACTATCCATCGCAGGCTGTTCAAGGCACACTGGCAGAAAAAAACGCAGAGCTTTCTGACACTATCGAACCTGACGCAACAGATACTGATGGAGCAGGTCTTGATGACCCGGCACTGTTCGATGAGCTGAATGATGCCGATCAGATTGCGGATTTACTGACACTTGACGGCATTGACGAGGACGAGGAGCTGGCGGAGGAGCCTTTGCCGACTGACGACCTAACTCGAATTGATGGTGTCGGTCCTGTATTGCAGGAGCGTCTGATTTCTTATGGATTCAGACGTTATAGTGATATCGCCGCACTGGACGACGAAGGGGTTCGGCAGCTTAATGTACAGCTCGAGCTGGATGACGAAGTTGAGCGACAGGATTGGCGGGGCCAGGCGCACGCGTTGATGCAGGAGTTGTCTACGTGAGTATGGTGAGCGCTTTATATCTGGTTCTACTTGCAGCGGTTGCAGGTTATGTCCTCATCGCCAGAGTGCCCTCGCTGTTGCATACGCCGATGTTGTCCGGATCCAATTTCATTCATGGCATAGTGCTCGCCGGTGCCATGCTGGCACTGTCCAATGCTTCGGGTACGCTAGAGCTTGTCATCGGATTTATTGCAGTAGCTGCGGCCTCGGCTAACGTGGTTGGTGGCTTTATCGTCACTGACAGGATGCTGAACCTGTTTGAAAAAAAAGGCAGCAGCGAAACCGGTATGCTGACCAGCCAACTCAGAGAGCGCCCTTTGGGCGGCATTGTTGATGGACGATCCGGGAGCAGCATGCAGAGTACGAAGGCACGCTCAGCCAAGTCAGTCTCTGAGGGTGAGCAATAGCGCATGGGCGAATCCGTTTCGATACCTGTCCAGCTTGCCTGGTTCGTTGCCACGGCACTGTTCATTACCGCCCTACGACATTTAAGCTCGCCAACCAAAGCCCGCCATGGAATCTGGTTTGCAGGTGCTGGTATGGTGTTGGCATTGGGGTCCATGCTCTTTCATCCAGATCTTGCTGCTAACCATGGCCTGATTCTTCTTGCCATCCTCAGCGGTGGTCTGCTGTCAGTGGTCCACGCGCGGCGCGTGGACATGACACGTATGCCGCAGATGATCGCTCTCTACAACGGTCTTGGTGGTCTTGCTGCTGCAGGCGTGGCCACGCTGGTGCTGTTGCATGTATCGAGATACGGACCTGCAGTCAAAGCCCTGGCCATGCTGGGTGCATTGATCGGATGCGTGGCGTTTGCAGGCTCAATTTTCGCCTTTTTCCGTTTGAACGGAATGTTCAATCAGCAGCAGGCTTTTGCCAAACGGCAGGTTGCCTATCTTGCCAATGGTGCTCTTGTCATGTTGCTGGGTCTTATTGTGGCCACTTCGACGACTGCACACCCGGTGTTGTTGCTGGCGTTCCTTGCGTTGGCCATGAGCTTTGGCTTGCTGATGACCTTGCCAACGTCTGCTGCGGACATGCCGGTGCTTATCTCCTTCTACAACGCACTCACAGGGCTAGCTGTAGCTTTTGACGGTTTTGTGATTGACAACCCTGCCATGGTGGTCGCAGGTACGATCGTGTTTGCGGCAGGATCGTTGTTAACTCGTCTGATGGCGCGAGCGGTAAACAGGCGTCTCAGCGAGATCATGTACTCGGGATTTGGCATAAGCTCGAGCGATGATGCTGCCCAATCAAGGCGAGATCATGTCAATACCATTGACTCTCGAGACGCTGCCGTTGACATGGCCTATGCCCGGCGTGTGGTCATTGTGCCCGGATACGGTATGGCTACTGCACAAGCACAGCACAAGCTTCGAGAACTCACTCAATTGCTGGACGAGCGCGGTGTTGACACCAGTTTTGCCATACACCCGGTTGCTGGCAGGATGCCAGGACACATGAATGTTCTGCTCGCTGAAGCCGGTGTGCCTTATGAAAAAATACAGGATCTTTCGCAGATCAATGCCGAGTTTTCCGAAGTGGATGTGGCTCTGGTGGTCGGCGCAAACGACATCGTCAATCCAGCCGCACTGAACGACAGTGAGTCGCCGTTGTTCGGTATGCCTATCCTGGAGGTCGACAAGGCCAAGCGCGTCATTGTGTTGAAACGTGGCGATGGTACGGGGTACGCAGGTGTCGAGAATCCCCTGCTGTTCGCGCCCGTAACACGCGTTTTATTTGGTGATGCACGGGAGTCGGTGCAGGATCTGATCATGTCGATCAAAAGTCTGGATTAGCACGGCCAGCAGGCGTCGCGTGATGTTATCAATGCCTCGTTAATAAGTTTGAAACCGACTATCCTCCGGCGATGCAACACCAAGCGTATCTGTGAGGGCAATTGTCAGGGCCGACGTCGCAGCAGCTTTTTGACGTTCTTCACGAAAAGTATAAATGCGAGACGCCTTATTGACGTTTTTTTAGAAAAAAATGCACAGAACACGAGAATTTTGTATTCCCAGACCTTGACGTCAAAATTTTTTTGTAGTTCTTATGCACAAGGCTTGAAAGGCAAGGTAACTCGCGTTGCTTTTCAACGCTGAAAATTTGTCTATCGATAAAATCACAATAAGTGATTGATAAATATGCGTATTTTGAAATTGATCAAAGTTTGGTCAATTTCTTGTAACCTAGTGTGCATCGGCGTTCGAAGGGTAAATAAGAGCTTTGTCCACAAGGTTATCCACAGTTTTTGTTGATAAAACGGAATATATTGACGCTCAACTGCTGGAAAACTGCCGCCAGAATCCAGACGCGTGCTTCCGCTTGTCACACGGAGCACCAGTGCTGGTTACACTGCACCTGCGAGACACAGTCTCCTCAGTCGTGCGCACCCTGGACAACAACTTGTTGATGTGTCGTAAAAAATTCAGAATGCCATGAGCCGCCTGGTTCAAGTCGCGATTCCGACTCCGCTCTATCGCCTTTTCGATTACACCTGGTCAAGTGATGCACCTATCGTCAGAGGCACGCGGGTCAGCGTGCCATTTGGCAGGCGTCAGGTAATCGGAATAGTGCTGGGTGCCCTGGCATCGACGGATGTCCCCGTCAGCAAATTACGGGCTGTGCAACGAGTACACGATTGTGATCCGCTGATCCCTGAGGATGTCATGACTCTGTTGTGCTGGGCGAGCCGCTATTATCATCATCCACTCGGTGAAGTCTTGTTATCCGCCTTGCCTGGCCGTTTGCGCAAGGGGCATGCTGCCGACATTATCGAACGGGAGTTCTTTACCTGGGTTGGGCCGGTTCCCGTTCCCGGTTCATTGCAGAGCGCGAAAGTTCAACAACACATCGCTCACTACCTTGCAGGTTTATCCGGTAAGTCAGCCGCAGCTGATGCGCTTGTCCGAATCAGTCCGCGTTGGCGTGTATCGATCACCGCTCTGATCAAGAAACAATGGGTAGTCTGCGAAAGGGCTTTGCAGATTCCGGATAACAAGGCGCATGGGGTAGTACCTGTGCTGGCGCATGAACAAAAGCATGCAGTAGATCTGATCGTCAGTGCGCTGAAAAGCGATAAGCGCTTCCTACTTAATGGCGTAACAGGTAGTGGCAAGACGGAGGTGTATCTGCGCAGCATTCAGGCAGCAAGCGCACAAGGGTTGCAGTCTCTGGTGCTGGTGCCTGAAATATCTCTGACGCCACAACTGATGAGTCGTTTTGAGCAGCGTCTTGATGGTTGTCTTGTCAGTCTTCACTCGGGACTTAATGATACCGAACGTATGCAGAATTGGTTATGTGCAGCGAAAGGCTATGCAAATGTCGTTATTGGAACGCGCTCGTCCATCCTCGCGCCGATGCCTCGTCTCGGGCTTATCATCGTCGATGAAGAGCACGACAGCTCGTTTAAACAGCAGGATGGATTTCGTTACCATGCACGTGATCTTGCATTGTTGCGCGCACGTGCGCGATGCTGTCCTATCGTGTTGGGCAGTGCAACACCTTCGTTCGAATCCCTGAACAATGTGGCTACGGGTAAGTTTGTTGAACTGCCACTGACCGAACGCGCAGGTGATGCAATACCTCCAAAGCTTGGGTTGATGGATATTCGCAGACGTAAACTGGTCGAAGGGATGAGTGATCGGATGATCGATGCTATCAGGGAACATCTTGATAATGCAGGTCAGGCACTAGTATTTGTCAACCGCCGTGGTTTTGCACCTACCTTGTTGTGTAACGATTGCGGTGCTGCTGCCGATTGCAGGCGCTGTGATGCACATATGACAGTACATGCAAAGCATAACCGTCTTCGCTGCCATCATTGCGGATCCGAGCGCGCAATGCCTGTGGGGTGTGAAAGCTGTGGTTCGGTTGAGTTGGACCGTGTAGGTTATGGCACCGAGCGTATTGCCCAGGCATTGACAGAAGCATTTCCGGATGTGCTCATAGCGCGAATTGATCGTGATACAACTCGACGCAAAGGTGCCCTGGAACAACAACTGGATCTAGCCACAAGTGGTGAGGCACGTATTCTGGTGGGTACGCAGATGCTTGCCAAAGGTCATCATTTCCCGAAACTCACTCTGGTGGGAATACTGGACGCAGATCGTGGCCTGTTTGGTACTGATTTCCGTTCACTGGAGCACATGGGACAACTGATCCTTCAGGTTGCCGGTCGTGCAGGGCGAGAAAAGCACAGTGGATCTGTTTTGATTCAAACACGCAATCCTGATAATCCCATGCTGCAGACACTCATCAGCGACGGCTATGCAGCTTTTGCTTCGATTGCCATGGCAGAACGCAAGCTGGCTGAGCTTCCACCGTATTCGTTCATGGCGCTAGTGCGTGCTGAAGCTTCCGATGGGCGTGAGCCTCACCGCTTTCTAGTGGAGGTGGCTGATACATTGCGGCGGTATAACAGCGCTCAGTTTGAGGTGCTGGGTCCCGCACCAGCACCGATGGAGAGGCTTGGTGGGCGTTTTCGCGCACAACTGTTGTTGCAATCAAATCTGCGATCAACAATGAACGACAGTCTGTCAAGATTGTGTGCAGAGATTGACAAGCTATCGGGTGCAAGGCGCTGTCGTTGGTCAATTGACGTTGATCCGGTTGATTTATTTTAGTCGCCATACTCCTGTCATCTATTCTGGCAATGTATCTCCGATACATCGATCAGTCGCGAGTGCGGTATGTCGACAACACTTGTAGGGCGCGACAGGTAGTTAGTGGAAAGGTAAATTACTTGCGCAAGATGCAACTGATATTCTTGTCTGCTGTATCGGCTCCTAGGAGGCTGTCCGAGAATAACGATCGAGGCCGAAGGCGGCCCCGCGAGA
>CAYGSW010000247.1:0-8404 GCA_964352535.1 uncultured Granulosicoccaceae bacterium
AGAATAAGCTGATCGAGCCGAAGGCGGCCCCCCGAGAGCGCGATATTTTGGCCAGATTTCCGCGTAAATCTCGGCGAATAGAACAACTATTCACCTCAATTGACACGAAAATCTGACTCGAACTCTCACACTTTCGCTTCGATCGTTATTCTCGGACAGCCTCCTTGCAAAACGTGCTATCTTTTCTGCGAATTCCAACGGAGTTCAAATGAGTAACGACCCGATTACACCAAGCCAGCAAAGCCCAAAGAG
Organism: uncultured Granulosicoccaceae bacterium; assembly: GCA_964352535.1. Lineage (GTDB taxonomy): Bacteria > Pseudomonadota > Gammaproteobacteria > Granulosicoccales > Granulosicoccaceae > Granulosicoccus. The sequence continues at coordinate 253 of CAYGSW010000247.1, forward strand.
CTTTACTGATGCCGCTGCAGCTGTTGAGCAGTTGATAGGCCTCTACGATACCAGCACAGAATTTCTGCGTAATGCGTTCAAACTGTATCTGGCAGGCGAGCTACCAAACCACAAACATCGCGCCTACTATCCGGAGATCCGCTTTAGAACCAGCACGTTTGCACGCGCAGATTCAAGATTATCTTATGGCCACGTAGACCAACCCGGCCTGTACACCACAACCATCACTCAACCCGCCCTGTTTCGCGGCTATCTCATACATCAGCTTACCCTGCTTATCAAGAACCACAACGAACCGGTGGAAGTGGTCTTGTCTGATGTGCCAATTCCGCTGCACTTTGCTCTGGAAGCAGGCTCGGCCCTGGCCGTGCATCGGCCACAGAAAATAACCACAGCATTGCGCGATGCGTTTGATGTACCCGACATTGCCCAGGTTAATGACTACATAGTAAACGGCACGCATGAAATTGAGCCTGGCCTTGCCATGCCACTGGCACCCTTTCCTGCACAACGGGTTGATTATTCTCTTCACCGCCTGGTGCACTACTCCGCTACCGCACCGGAGCACTTTCAGAACTACGTGCTATTTACCAACTATCAGTTTTACATCGATGAATTCTGCCGTCTGGCTTGCGACATGATGGCGGCAGGTGATTCACGTTATTCAGCCTTTGTTGAGCCCGGCAACGTTATTACCTTCAGTGGAGACACTGAATCCAGCAGCGGTGTTGCGCCACAACGCCAGCCGCAAATGCCGTCCTATCATTTAAAAGCCGGTAAAAACAAAGGGATCACCATGGTCAACATTGGCGTAGGTCCTTCAAACGCCAAGACCATCACCGATCATATTGCTGTATTGAGGCCGCATGCCTGGCTAATGCTGGGACATTGTGCTGGACTGCGCAACACGCAAGAATTGGGCGACTACGTACTGGCGCATGCCTATGTGCGTGAGGATAAGGTGCTGGATGCAGACATTCCTGTGTGGGTACCTGTTCCTGCGTTAGCCGAAGTTCAGCAGGCACTGGAAAGTGCAGTGGCTGAGGTGACAGGCCTTGAAGGCTATGAGCTGAAGCGCATCATGCGTACCGGTACAGTTGCCTCAATCGACAACCGGAACTGGGAATTACAGGACCAGAAAGAGCCTGTCAGGCGGCTTTCACAGTCTCGCGCTGTTGCTCTGGACATGGAATCAGCCACGATTGCCGCCAATGGTTTTCGACTACGGGTGCCTTATGGAACACTACTTTGTGTCTCGGATAAACCCTTGCAGGGAGAGCTCAAGCTTCCGGGAATGGCAACCGCGTTCTACCAGACACAAGTGTCCCAGCACCTTGAAATAGGCATGCTGGCCATGCAGAAGATGAGCGACATGAAAGCAGAGAAGCTGCATTCAAGAAAACTGAGAAGCTTTTTCGAGACGGCTTTTCAGTAAGTCGGTTCAACAAGTCCAGAGCGTCAGACCCCTCGGAAATGCGTGAACAGTCAATGCGTCACAGCTTTTGCCAGGAGTCGATCATTCAACGCCAGATAAATAACATCAACACATGATGCCCCAAGGCGCACGCTGCGTTCTGGCGACCATCCCACCGACGGTCGCGGGGCGTTCGCGGTGTCCTTAAACGGCATTTCCAGCGTCATAGCAAGACAATTGAACGATTCTGCAAGCTGATTGCTGCAAATTGTCAGATTGGCCTTCCCTGCCTGGTTGATGGGATAACCGTACTTGTCCTGAAAATCCGGATTGATTGATGCCCAGGTGTATTTGAAATCGATCAGCTGCTGGTTGCGTCTTGTCGTCCATCCCTGCACGCCCTCGGTGCCAGCAATGAAGTTGTACGGCAGGGCCTCATCGCCGTGCACATCCAGCGCCATGGTAATTCCGGTCTGTTTCATTCGCTTAAGGACGTGATACACCTCGGGACTTTTTTCAGCGCTGGGATCAGCCCATTCACGGTTCAGGTTTACGCCCAGGGCATTGGTACGCAGATGCCCCAGATACGACCCGTCAGGATTCATGTTTGGCACTGTATGTATATCCGCCATTTGTCGAAGCGCGTAACTGGTTGCATCATCCACATCCAGCAACCTATCCAGAAATCCCTCGATGAACCATTCGGCCATCGACTCGCCGGGATGCTGTCTCGCTATTACCCATAGCTGTGATCGCGTCGTTGGATTGTGTTGATGCGTATCATTGGCCGCCTGATCCTGTTCATCCATGCGCCCGATTCGCAGGTAGTCTATCGGCCGACCCTGATGAGTAAGGCCTAACACTTCATGACTGACGCCTGGAGCACTGCCAGCTGCGCTGACAAGGTCGGCATGCTGCTCAGTAGAATATGGCGCAAAGTAGGCGAACCAGAGCTGATCGCAATCCGCCTCAACCGTCCAGCTCAGCGTCTGGCCATCGTATTGACTGACAACCCGCGTCCATAGTTGTCGATTCCGACTGCAGGCGACATCATAGTCCTCCCAACCTTTCGGATAGGTCGTGACTCCGGCATTTTCAATGACGAAGGTGCACGTCCTACCGGCAAGCCCCGAGGCACTGAAGTTGAACCATTGCAAAAACTCTGAGCTAGCATCTGTACGAATACGCAACCGAATATTATCCGGATTGCTAGCGTCCACGACGTCGATGTTGCCGCTGTCGAACTGGCTATTGATGGTGATTTGCACGTGTCAGCTTCGCAGGATTGATTGTCGAGGGCATAAAAAAAGCCGACGGACCTGTTGAGAGGTCCGCCAGCTTCTATTTCAGACGACTAAGCGGATAAACCGCTAACTCGCGTCCTGGAAAAAGGCAATATTAGTTGCCCAGAACTGCATCAATAGAATAGATCTGTCCACCAGCATCGCCAGCACCAATGAATGTTGCTGTGTTGCCGTTAACAGTTGGATTGCCGTCAGAATCAGTACCGAACGTCAACACACTGTTATCCGAGGCATTGACGGTACCCTGAAGATCAGCTGGGGCAAGTCCACTGTTGGTAGAGATGTGTGCCTGCAATTGTTCAGCAGTCAATGACGTTACACCCGCAGCAGCCAGAGCGGCATCAGTTGGTGCAAAGAAGGTCCATGGGTTCGTGTCAAACACTTGTCCAGGTCCGAAAATCGACAGAACGGCGTTGCGGAAGATCTCGTTTGTGCCAGTGGCTGCCAACGCGACATCAGCTGTTCCGTCACCGCCAGCGACAGGGGGAGTCTCCGGATTCTCAGGCGTTTCGGGAGTTTCTGGAGTCTCAACTTCAGGAGCGGCAGGCACTGCGATCACAGTATCAATTGAATGTACAACGCCTTGTGCAGCGTCAGCACCCAGATCGATGTCGTTCAGTGCAATCGGAGTTGCAGGCACGTCACCTACAGGTGCACCAAGAACGTCAAAGCCTGAAGTAGCCGGTGGTTCAGTCGAAGTAACTGCAAACGTCAGAGGTGCGCCAGCGGCCAGAGTTTCGGTGGTCTGACCTGTAGTGGCAAGCTCAGCCACAGAACCTGAAGGTACAAGCGACGGGATGACGTGGCCCTGCAGAACACGCGTAAGAAGTGCTTCATTCTCATCAGTCAGCAGGTCTGTCGGCGCTGTGATCGCGTCATCCGGGTCGGCATCAGCCAACGCCTGAAAGGCCGCATCAGTAGGTGCGAACACAGTAAAGAAGCTTGCAGGGTTGTCCAGCGTTCTATCCAGATCAGTGATCGACTGAATGGCCGCAAGCAGCGTGGTGTGGTTTGGTGATCCGGCGATAGTGTCGTACACCGTGTTGCCCCCGTCAGGGGTGACGTCCGGTAGCGTGACTACAGGCGTCGGATCGATGGGCATTTCAACACCGGTATCGCCGCCGTCATCGTCGTCGTCGTCTGAACATGCAGCCAGCGAAATGCTTGCAGCAATGATGGTTAACGCAAAATACTTTTTCATTCTGAGTGATCCTCTAATATATTAAAAAAACTCAAACACGTGTGTTTGTCGAAAATGAACTAACTACAAGCTGTAGACACTAAACTATACGATGCAGAATCGACTCGTCACCTGCCGGTGGAGTATAGTTCCCTCTCGCTCGGCCGCAATGCTAAATCATCTACCACTGATGCAGTGAGAACTGAATGGCGATTTAGCTCCACATTGTTAACTGGTCACATAATTCAGACGTCTTGATTTCAAAAACCAGCAGTGGTAGCAACCGAATCCATTCTAATAGCGCAAGATAGTACGGTTTCCATGTCTTTTTTCAAGAGACCAGATCGTAACCTGACCGTTACGGCTGAACCGGATTATAGACGCTTCACAAGCTGTTGAATACCCTATTGCATTTGTCTGGTATCAATACCATTTCCATGGCGTAAGCCAAAGATCCTCACTATTCACGCCAATCACGAACAACTGTGCAGAATGTCACCGGTTTTCTGGCTGTTTGCGGATCGACCAAAAACCTGAGTTACCAGCATGTTGAAATGCAAAGAGCGATTGCGTGTGAGGGATTGCACGTTAGCGAGCGTCGTCAAACTGCCCGGAGTTGACTGTGAGCGCCGGATGCTGGAAAAAAACAGGCCATCCCTGGCCCTGCGTGGCTCCATGCCTCAATGCCACTTGGAGGAGGAATAACGAAAGTCACCACACTTTCGATGTCTACAGTGTACTAAGGTTTGTCCTGCTTACATGTGAACTGGCCACAATGAACTCGCGCCCTCAGATCAGCAATCATCAAGAGCTCGTTGAGTGCATTCGCAGGCTTACCCGTCATGCACAGGAACATGGAACCCGGGCGATCGTCCTGCTAGACGCGCCTTCGCAGGAATGGCTTGCAGAATTTGCGGGTTTGCAGGGCGTTGACTACCTGTCCGTGCAGTCAGCTACCGACCGTGCTGATCGCATAGCATCACTGCTTGGATCCGAACGTTCGAAGGCTGCCATTCAATTGGGACCAACCCCGGACCACGGTCTGCTCGCAGCACTTACAGGCTCTATCAGAGCTGGCGGTATTGTGATTATCGCAACAGCGGCACCACCTGATACGGTTACATTTGAAGACATCCCTTCTCACGCAGCACCATTTCCGAGGCAAAGCTACGCGACACAACGTCTCATTCGTCTGGCCCGTGACTGCGCTGATACGTTCCCACGTCAGGTGCTGTGTGCGCATGTTGACAACAAAGATCATTCAAATCCCGCACATCAAGCAAGCCCATCTGCACACGACAACACCTTGCGTGATCTGAGCGGCCCCACGCGTTACCTGAATCCTCAGGCAAAAATCGAACAGGATGCATTATTCGATAACGCGTGTGGGCATCTTGAAACTCATGCACGTACGTGCATCGTGATCAAGGGAAGACGCGGGCGCGGCAAATCCACGCTGTTGGCGCGCATTGCCCGGCACCTGCAACTCAATAACGAGACCTTCAGTATCACAGCAATGCACTCGTCTGCCCTTGATACCTGCCGTCAGTATTCAGACGCACTGGCATTGCATTATGTCAGCCCTGAATCCGTCGAACATCAGCACATTCAGACACTGTTCGTTGACGAGGCCTCAAGCTTTTCACTACACCGTCTACAGGCGTACAGCCAAAACTGTCAACGTCTGGTTATCTGCACAACCGTTGAAGGCTACGAAGCGTCCGGCCGGGCATTTGAAATTCGTTTGCTGCCAGAGTTGGCAAAAAGCTATTCAGCCCTGTTGGCACTGGAGCCTGCCGAACCCTGGCGATGGGCAAGTGACGATCCGTTGGAGAAATTCACTGATGCGTTGTTAATTGCACCACCGGCTCGTCCGAGCGTCGGGGCAGCACTGACCACGCCAGCAACGACATTCTCTCATCTGCCTGACAATTTACCTGCACATTGTTGCGTTGTGCACATCGCGCAGCACGAGCTGGCTTGTAATGAATCATTACTTACGCAAGTACACGCCCTGCTCAGTACTACGCACTATCAAAGCAGTGCCAGGGATCTAGAGCATCTGCTCGATGCGCCCAGCGTGCAACTCTGGACTCAGCAATTTGAACAAACTGTCGTTGCCGTTCTGTTGCTGGAGCTCGAGGGCTGTATCGATGCGCAACTGCACGAGCCAATCGTGTACAAACAAAGACGTCTGCCCAATCAACTGCTCCCACAGTTACTGGCTCAATCTGCTAATCGTACTGATGCGTTATCAAGGTGCTACGCACGAGTGTTGCGTATTACCGTTCAGCCTGAACTACGGCGTCGGCAACTTGCCACATCGCTGTTGGAATCGGTGTCACGACAACTGGCATTGCCAGATCAACAAGCAAAACCAGATTTGCGCGTTCCGCCAATTGATGCCATGGGTGCCAGCTTCGCAGCGGATGAGCGCTCTCTAGCGTTCTGGAAAAGTCTTGGATACACCGAATTCCATCGAGGGTACAGAGCCAATCCGCGAACCGGAAAACATGCTGTAGCCGTTATGAAGAGTTTTGAACAAGCGACCAGTGCTGTATTGAAAACGGCCGCGGGCATTCATCAAGCCAACCAGCTGGCACGCAAGCAAGGTACTGATTATGCCAACGCTTCGGCAGCTGGCGCACTGCAGACACAAGACGTAGCGTTGCTCAGTCGATTTGCCGATGGCCAGCGCAGTGTTAATGATACCTACGCGGCGTTGTGTCGATTGAATCAGGTTCATGCCATACCCCTGTCAAAGAGTCTGACGCAGAGCCAGCGCAGCTATGAACTTGAATTGCGCCATAGCGTACAACAATGGATATTGCAATACAATAGAAGTCAGATGCTAGGAGCCTGAGGTAATCGTGGAGCACATGAATGAATAGACGAACGATGAGCGCTTCAAGAGTATTTAGAAGTGCTATCTATAGTCCGTGCCGCTTGACGGTGTTTTTTTCGCTGGCGTTGTTCACGGTGACAACGTGCGCTGTCAATGCTTCCATTTCCAATCCCCTGCTGGGTTTGACCGCCTCTGAAATTGCTGCGGCGTACGGTGAAAAACAGGAGTACAGCATCACTAGAAACGGCAAGAATATCGGCACTCACTACTTAAGCTTTCGACAGGAAGACGATAGCCTGTTCGTCAATGTCGATTCATCAATCACCGTCAGGATTCTCAAGATTCCTGTCTACCGGTTGTCTTATACATCGCAAGAGGTGTGGCGTGAGAACAAGCTGATCTCTGCGGTGGCAACAACCACAGAGAACGGAAAGAGCAGCACGGTGAAACTGGGAGATTCGGTGGGCGGAATTGTGGCACCGGACACGCACTATGCCAGCAATCACTGGCATCCCGGCGTACTCACAGGAGATGCCGTGTTCAATACTCTTACAGGCGAAAGCAGCAGCATAACGGTTACCGACCTTGGCGTGGAGCAAGTACCCGTGTTTGGCTCGAACATACAAGCCAACCATTACCAGTACGAAGATGATATTCACGCCAATGTCTGGTACGACACTGACGGCCTATGGTTGAAAATGAAATTCGCCGGTGAGGACGGCAGTATTATCCAATACCTCAGACAACCCTGACACTTGTGCTTACACAACTCGTTTACCGCACGATTCACTTGTCGTGCGTTATGCACCATTAGTATTCCTCGCGGGTATTATCTGAGACTCTGTTTGTGGATTTACCACTTTCAAAACAGAGGGGCTAATTGACCAACCAGGCCGATTGCCCAACCAACCGGTGCCGCCTACTTACCAACAGATGATAAATGCCTTACAGCATTGTCGTTACCGATAATGATGCCATTCTCGCCAAGCTGATCAACGCACATTTTATCTCCATCGTGGTGGAGGTACTGGGCAGATACAGTCCCGATGCGCACACCCCACTTGTACACCTTCGTGATGTTGTGAAGACTACCGTCTGGCTGAATCATCATGAGGTCTTTCATATCAAGATCCCAGATCTTGCCTTCCTCAATCTTGACCTTCATAGCGTATTTCATGGCTAGGGTATTGCCTGTTATCTGACCGCTCGCCTTGCCTATCAGTGAATCTGACTCGGCACTGAACACTCCATCGTCGTCAACCATGACCCGCCAGACGCGTTCTTCGAAGACGCCATCTGTGTAGTACAGCTTTTCGTCAAGCACGAATTGGGCGTCTTCATAGTACCCGTAAAAGTCTCCACAAAAATGTCTACGAGGATTGCCAAACCGGTCTGAACACCAGCCTGAC
>CAYGSW010000248.1:0-8385 GCA_964352535.1 uncultured Granulosicoccaceae bacterium
GAACACAGACAGGCCCGCTGAATCCTAATATTTCGGGTTGACGGACTACTAGTCTGAACGGGGTTGTGTTTTAAGTTAGGTTTTAGCAGGGTATTCCTATGCAGACTATGGTCCGGTGTATTTCATATCTGGTTCCGAGCCTACACAGGATGAGGTTATTTAGATAATGGTGTAGAGGTAATTCCGTGTGGATGACATTGGGAAGAGCGATTTGCGGGATGTCCATGCAAGGCGTTCACTCTTGACTTTTGTACTATTCATGGCGAAGGTAGATATATCAGTATTAGTGCCTAAGCAGATCACCGATCAGGAGTCATATGAGCGCATTGCTTATTGAATGTGAAACACCCCAGGCTGAACACTTCAGTCTGATTCACAACCCACTCTCTTCACCCACAGCACCGTGGTCAACTGCTCAGGACGCTATCCTAAATGACGCGGGGCTTACTCGTGCACGCGAAACTATCGCGAGTTGGCCTGGCTATCTGCCCACACCGCTTCATCCCTTACCGGCGTTAGCTTCACAGCTGGGAATTTCTGGCTTGTATTACAAAGATGAAGCGTCCAGGTTCGGCCTGGGCAGCTTCAAGGCGCTGGGTGGTGCCTATGCGGTGGCACGGTTGCTTCAGAAAGAGATTGCATCTCGCACTGAGGGCGAAGAACCCGATATACAAGCTATTCTTTACAAACGGCATGTACAAACTGTGAGTGAGGTGACAGTATGTTGTGCAACGGATGGCAATCATGGTCGCTCGGTTGCATGGGGAGCACAAAAATTCGGTTGTCAGTGTGTCATCTTTATTCACGCCACGGTCAGTGAGGGTCGTAAACTCGCGATTGAACAATATGGCGCAAAGGTCATTCGCACAAGCGGCAATTACGACGACAGTGTACGCGAAGCTCAGCAGGCAGCTAGCGACAATGGATGGTATGTCGTTTCAGACACTTCCTACCCGGGCTATGTTGAAATACCGAAAGATGTTATGCAAGGCTACGAACTGATGGTGGCTGAGGCTGACGAGCAACTGCCTGAAAAACCCACACATGTGATTATCCAGACTGGTGTTGGAGGCGTTGCCGCAGCCGTCGGGGGATACTATGCCAGACGTTATGGGCATAAGCGCCCGGCGATCATTCTGGCTGATCCGGCACGCTCCGCCTGTTGGCTCGAGACGGTACAAGCAGGCACACCCACACCGGTTACCGGTGACCTCGACACCATGATGGCAGGCCTGGCCTGTGGCGAGGTATCACTGCTGGCGTGGACGATATTACAAGTACACGCCGATGTCGTGGTCGCTGTGCCCGATGAGGGTGTTGCACCTATGATGAAAATACTGGCGAATCCACTCGGGAGTGATCCGGTGCTAGTCGCTGGTGAATCGGCTGTCGCGGGATTGCTTGCACTATCATTGGCACGACAAGTCCCGGAAGCTTGTGATGCGTTGTGTCTAACACCCGATGCACGCGTTCTGGTGTTTGGAACTGAAGGCGATACAGACCCCGAGCTGTATGAGCAGATTGTTGGTGTGACAGGTGATTCTGTTCGTGACCACGCGTCTCACCTGCCTCGGAACTGACCCATGAATCTTCCAAGACAGTATTTGCTGGCAGCAGCGCAACTCGGCCCTATCTCTCGAGACGAGCCGCGAGAGTCTGCTGTACAGCGGATGATAGCCATGATGCATGATGCACATGGTCGTGGAGCGCGAGTCATTGTGTATCCCGAGCTTGCACTCACCACGTTTTTCCCGCGTTGGTATTTTGAAGACGAGCGAGAGCTGGACCTCTTCTACGAAAAGCACATGCCAAGTCCTGCCACGCAACCGTTGTTCGATGCAGCGCGTCAATTGGGTATGTGTTTCTATCTCGGTTATGCAGAGTTGATAACGCAGGACACAGGACCTACGCAACGCTTCAACACATCCATTCTTGTCTCATCCGACGGCAACATCGTGGGTAAGTACCGCAAGATACACTTGCCAGGCCATGCCGAGTACGAGTCATGGCGTGCTTTTCAGCATTTGGAAAAACGATATTTTGAACCAGGTAATCTGGGGTTTCCCGTATTCAAAACCTTTGGTGGTGTGATGGGCATGTGCATCTGCAACGACAGGCGCTGGCCAGAGACTTTTCGTGTTTTAGGCCTTGGTGGTGCCGAGCTTGTAATGTTGGGTTATAACACCCCTGTACATTACCCTCCTGCGGCTGAACATGATCACCTGCAGGACTTTCACAATCATCTGTGTTTGCAGGCAGGTGCTTACCAAAATGGCAATTGGGTAGTAGCGGTAGCCAAGGCTGGGAATGAGGAAGGTTGTGATCTTATCGGTGGTACCTGCATCGTAGCGCCTACGGGTGAGATTGTTGCCAGTGCAACAGGGCTGAACGATGAGTTGGTTTTAGGGGAAATAGATTTGAACAGGTGTGCAGAGATCCGCGACAACATATTCAACTTTGCACTACACAGACGTCCAGAAAATTACAGACTTATTTGTGAACGTGATGGGCCTTGACGTCATGAATACGCAATCAGTCGATCAGCATTGGCCAGCGTGTTGTGAGTGAGACCACTGTCTAACAAAGGTTCTGCATCATCAAAACAATGCAGTATCTTATCGATCACTACCGTATTGCCGGGCTGATCATGAAAGACGGAACTCATACCTGTCAGCATCATGTCTACGCCCCGTTGGCTCCGGCCTACAATCGCTACTGGCATGGGGTCGAACAACGTAAACAGAGTGGCAAGACCTTCACCAATGGCAGCTCCCGCGATGGCAAAGGCCTGTATCGCGGCTTCGTCATTGTTTAATGCGGCATCACACAGATCGTTTATTTGTGCAGCGTCAACACGCCCGAGAGGATTGTCATTAATTGAATTACCGGCAGCTAGTCTCTGTATGCCGTAGTCAGCGGCATAGGCTTCAATACACCCGCCTTTGCCACAACGGCAAAGTGCACCACCACGCTCAAAGCGTATATGGCCTAGTTCCAGCGCCGAGGAGTGCACACCAGAAAACGGCTGCCCATCGATATACAAACCAAGCCCGACTCCGTGCGAGAAAAGCACTGTAGCGAACGAATTACCCAGCTGCTGACGGTTGCTCACGAACAATGCTTCAGAAATGAGTCGACAGTCATTGTTGACAGTGACCGGCAGTTTAAACTTGTCCTGGAGAATCGTGCCCAGTGGCACGTTTTGCTGTTGTATGATCGGCGACCAAAGCAATGTGCCGCTTGAGTTTTCGGTAATCCCCTGAAAAGCTACGCCAATGCAGCGAACCGGCTGATCAGGCTCTTGTAATATCAACTTGCTAATGGCTTTGTTGACCAACTCCAGCAGTTTTTCTTCAGTCATGTCGCGCGTACTCAGCACATTAGTTTGCGTGCTTGTGACTTTTCCTGCGTAGTTGATACGGCTGACCTGTATCAGATCTATGGCCAGATTCAGGGTGATAATGTCGCCAGCGCTGCCGTTCAAGCCTATTAAGGACTGCGGCCGTCCACGCGTTGTTTTGCTTCCCGGGTTTTGTTGCCGCTTACTGTAGACGATGCCCTGATCTGCCAGCTGGCTTGTAAGCGACGATATGGATGCGGCACTCAAGCCTGTTATTCCCGCAAGGCTAGCAGGTGAGCTTGGGCCACCGGAACGCAGGGCGTTAAGCACCCGGCGACGGTTTTCGTGTCGCAAATCGTCGCTTCGGACAATATTCATACTGGGCATGTGTCGCTAAATCTTCCAATTGAAGTCGTTGACAGTCACTACTAATCTGGCACATTTCAGACGGGAAGTCACAATTTTATTCTTGTCGTGAAATAACCTATCATAATAATGTAATTAAAAAACTCCCGTACTAATACTTCGAGAAAACCGACGACCGCTTTTATCTGACCGGACTTGATGCTCCCCAAAAATCAATAGCGCGCCAGCAAATTACTGCAGGCTTGTCAACCTGACTGCGCGCTGCCGCTGCTGCACATTAGCGCCGTTGCCAGAGCACGCGTCGACTACGTATATAAATGAATATGCACGCCTTGTAGATCTTTAATTTGCAAGCATGTTGTATATACTCGCGCCACTTACACGAGAAAGCAGAGATGAAAACTTTATTAACCGTTCGAAATATCCTGTTGGCCATTCCTGTGATCATTCTGCTGGCGGCGCTCCATTATGCGCTGCCTCAAGTGGACGTTGTGCGAGCAGTGGGTGTTGAGATCAAACGAATAGACGCCACTGATCCTGACGCTGGCCAGGTCTCTACGCGTGATGTGTACCAGTTGCAGATGGAGACACCAGACGGGAGTCCAAGGGTCTACCGCAATGAGGACAACATGCTCTACCTCAAGTTTGATTCTGCCAACCTGCAAGCCCAGGTTCAATCGCTAGCGTCAGACAAGCAGCTTGTGGCATTGCGACATTATGGCTGGCGGATGACGCTGTTTTCCGCTTTCCCGAACGCTATCAAAGTCTGGCCTGTTGAAGAAGGGTACAGACACATTCCTATCTTCAACACGATTGTTCTGCTGGGACTTGCCACTATTTTTTTCCTGATTTATCGACGTGCCTCGAAAGCAGTAAGTGCCACCCGTCAGCTGGTTGAAACCAGGCGTCTGGAGCGCGAGGCTGCCGCCGCACTGGCAGCGCAAGCTCCCAAAAATCGCGAAGATGAAGCCAAGAAGAAAGAGCAGGATGAGATAAGCGCTTTCATTAACGACAGCAGCGATAAAAAGGAATGATCTGAACCTGCGGCGTCCTTGGTGGTTTAGGCTCGTCGTGGCAAGGAGCTATGATTCTCTGCGGCTGATTGGCGAGCCGCAAACGTTGGACAGCGTTGAAAACTACCTGTGAGCAGGCAATGGCGTGAACTCCTCGGTGTCGCCTGGAGGCAGTTGAAATCTGCCATGTGCCCAGTCGCCTTCGGCCCACGCCTGCTTTGCAGCTTCAATGCGCTCTTGGCTGGAGGCGACAAAGTTCCACCAGATGTAGCGCGGCCCATTGAGCGTCTCACCGCCCAGCACCATCAGGCGTGCGCCTGCCTCCCCGGCCATAAGCGTTATTGCATCACCCGGCCGGAAGACCATCATCTGCCCTGCTTCAAAAGTATCGCCAGCCACTACAATACTGCCATGAGTGACATACACCCCTCGATCCTCATGCTCATCGGGCATCGGTAACTGCGCGAAAGGATCGAGAACGACATCAGCATAGAACATCTCGTTGAATGTCCTGGTCGGTGCTCGCTCGCCCCAGGCTGAACCTACAATCAGCCGTGCGTTCTTGCCCTCACCTTCCAGAAATGGCAGATCATCCTTGGAATGATGTTCAAAGCCAGCATCTACCTCTTCAGCGTCCTCAGGCAATGCCACCCAAGTCTGGATGCCAAACAGCTCACTTTGCGCCTTACGCGTATCGACGCTGGTTCGTTCAGAGTGCGTTACACCATTGCCTGCGATCATCCAGTTAACCTCGCCCGGATAGATCATCTGGTTGGTGCCCAGAGAATCGCGATGCTGGAATTCACCTGAGTACAAATAGGTGACAGTGGCAAGGCCGATGTGCGGATGCGGGCGCACGTCGATACCCTGACCTGTGAGGAATTCTGCAGGCCCCATCTGATCAAAAAACACAAACGGCCCTACCATTTGCCGCTTTGGAGCAGGCAACGCACGACGTACGTTGAAACCGCCCAGATCCCTCGTGCGAGGCACGATCAGCGTTTCAATAGCGTCAACTGAGCCCGCATCAGGGCACTGCGGTTCAAGTGCTGGGTTCCAGCTCATAGCGTCGTTTTATGATTAAAGACGCTTAACTATACATGCCCTGTTAATTAGCTGCGTATGCGTCACTGTCTGAACTAATTCAAGTGCGAGACTTCTCGAACTCAGCCCACACTTGCTCCAGCTTTTCGATAGTGAAACCCGGTTCACGTGCAGGTCCCAGTACGATGTTTTCACAGGCGATGACGCGCTCAATCGCATTTTTCAAATGCGGAACTACCTCAAAGGGTATGGTTATGGCGCCATGGCGATCAGCGTGGATCAATTCGCCTTGTTGCACTCGCATACCGCATATCGACACAGGTGTTCCAATCTCAACAACATGCACATAGCCATGGCTAGGGCCGATCGAACCTGCCAGTACGGGAAAGCCATCGTCCAGCACGTCGAGGTCGCGTACCACGCCATTAGTGACTGCGCCCGAGAGTCCCAATCCCTTGTGTACAGCCACATGCACCTCGCCCCACCAGCCAGCGATGCAATTCGGGTAGTCAACGTCCTCAATAACTGCGGCGCTAGGTTGGCATCCTCCTGCCATCGAACGAAAATAGTCCATGCGCCGTGCCCGAATCACCTCGGCAGACTCAGCAGGTGGCGCAAGCCCTGAGATTCTCGCGGTGCGGGCAAAGCCTACGATAGCAGGATCACCTGGCCGGGAATGTTGCATCGTGCCACGTGTGAAACGATTGAAGCCACGCTTGCCCTGTGCGACTTCAATCGCATTGCACACGGTGGGTGTGTCGACACCGCGCAGTAGCGCAAGCAAACCAGGGTCCAGGGCTTGATTTTCATGATCAGTCATTGAGATGCTCTTGGGACCACTAGCGCCGCATTCTTAACTCGGTTTTACTGTCGAACAGATAGAGATGATCAGGATCAAGTCGAAAGCCAATCATATCGTCTATAGAGGCGCGCAGATAGCGATCACTTCTGGCCACAATCGATTCATGACCGATGCGGATGGTGGTCAGAACACTATCACCTGTGTTTTCCACTGCAAACACTCGTGCATCGAAATCACCTTCACCCGGTGCGGTGACAGTGATATCTTCCGGACGAACACCCAACACTGCAGGGCCGGTATGATCTTGCCGTGGCGCATTGGCAGGCATGGTCAACAAGGGTCCATTTTTCGTCGAGAAAACGCCTCCCTTGAGTTCTCCCTGTACAAGGTTCATGGCAGGTGAGCCGATAAAGCTTGCGACAAACAACGTTTCAGGATCGTTGTAGATGGATTCTGGTGTGCCAAGTTGCTGGATACGTCCGCCCTGCATCACGGCAACGCGATCAGCAAGTGTCATGGCTTCGATCTGATCATGTGTGACATACACGGTGGTAACTTCCAGCCTGTGCGACAGGTTCTTGAGTTCTGCTCGCATACTGACACGGAGTTTGGCGTCCAGATTCGACAGCGGTTCATCCATCAGAAACACCTTGGGTGTGCGCACGATTGCACGCGCCAGTGCCACCCTCTGGCGTTGACCACCTGAAAGCTCTTTGGGTTTTCGATCAAGAAGTTCGGTCAGTTCTACCTGCTCTGCGGCGGTGGCAACGCGCGGGCCAATATCGGCACTGGGCACACCACGCACCTTTAACGGGTACTCGATGTTTCCGCGCACGCTCATGTGTGGATAGAGGCCATAGTTCTGGAACACCATGGCGATATCTCGATCTTTTGGCAGATCATCATTAACACGGCGCTCACCTATCATGATGTCGCCCGATGTGGGTTCTTCCAATCCTGCGATCATGCGCATGGTGGTGGTCTTGCCGCAGCCCGAAGGACCAAGCAACACAAGGAACTCCCGATCCTCAATCTTGAGTGACTGATTGTCCACGGCACGCACATCACCCCAGGCTTTCGTCACATTATTTAGTGTCACTGATGCCATCAGCAGAATGCACTCATCGAACGGCTCCCATGGTCATACCTTGTACGAAGTGGCGCCGGATGATCAACGCCAGAATAAACATCGGAACCATGATAATGATGCCAGCGGCTGCCATGAGATTCCAAAGGTCGCCCTCCTCGGCTTTAAACAATGCAAGCCCTACCGGCAACGTTACCGCTGTGCGGCTGGTGAGTATCAATGCAAACAGGAATTCGTTCCACGCAATGATGAAACAGAATATTCCGGATGTGACAAGCCCGGGGGCAGCCATTGGCAACACAATGTTCCTGATGACTTGTAAACGTGAAGA
Source organism: uncultured Granulosicoccaceae bacterium (assembly GCA_964352535.1). Classification (GTDB taxonomy): domain Bacteria; phylum Pseudomonadota; class Gammaproteobacteria; order Granulosicoccales; family Granulosicoccaceae; genus Granulosicoccus. The sequence goes on from CAYGSW010000248.1 coordinate 7,984, forward strand.
GCCATCAACCAGTGCAGCCTCTTCGGTATCAATCGGAATGCCATCGATAAAGCCCTTGATCATCCAGATGGCAAACGGCATGACGATCGCAAGATTGACAATCACTAACCCTGTGAGCGTGTCGAGTAGCCCAAGATCCCGGTACATGATGAAAAATGGCAAGACAATAACCACCGCTGGCACAAACTGGGTAGCCAGAATCACCGCCAGCAACATCGTCTGCCCCCGAAGTCGAAAGCGTGAGAATGAATACGCGGCAGCTGTCGCCACCGGAATTGCCAGAACGACTGTTACGGTTGCTACGATCGTTGAGTTAAACAACTTTTGTCCTAAATAGTAGGGCTCATCGAACACCCGTCCGAAGTTTACAAGCGTTGGTGTAAAGAGCAATTTGAGTAGGTA
>CAYGSW010000249.1:0-8292 GCA_964352535.1 uncultured Granulosicoccaceae bacterium
CACGAACACAGACAGGCCCGCTGAATCCTAATATTTCGGGTTGACGGACTACTAGGTCCGTCAACCCGAAAAATTAGGCTTCACGGCGGCCGCAGGTGAACTCTGAATCCTAATATTTCGGGTTAATGGACTACGAGTGTAGTGGAACATATGAAACGTTCACTCAGCGAACCGCCCTGCCGCCATACGCGGCGTTGCACGCTCTCACGATATACCCGTGTATTTCTGACTGAGCAGGATTCCCTATAGGAAAAGGTGATTAGGAAGAATCTGGACTGGGCGTGCCCGTGGCTTCATGAATAATCCAGGGTGAGGCCATGTTCGGTCCACAAGGGCCAGAGAATCGCCGCCCGGGAGCCTGTGCGCCGCCTCTAGCGATGTGTTATCTACCGGAAGAGCCACGGGCGCCCGGCTAGGGATAGTCGATGTCAAGTTCGAAAACGGCTTACACGCTGCCCCAATTGCTCTGCCATCACTACCAGGGATTGGGTTGCAGACTGAACTTTCTCCGTGTTTTCTCGAACCACCTCAGAAGCGCTTGCGACTTGAGTGATACTAGCAGCGATATGTCCACTATCGCGAGCGGCGTTTTTAACTGTGTCAGCAATATTATTGGTCATTGAGTTCTGCTGGTCGACTGTGGAAGAAATGGTCAACTGGATATCATTTATGCGTTTAACGGTTTCATCAATCTGGGCTATAGCTGTGGCGGCGCTTTGACTGTCACTTTGAATAGTAGAGATTTGCTGAGTAATCTGTTCAGTCGCATCAGCAGTCTGATTCGCTAATGCCTTAACTTCTCCCGCTACTACCGCAAATCCCTTTCCAGCATCACCCGCTCGGGCGGCCTCAATCGTGGCATTCAACGCCAGAAGGTTTGTCTGTTCGGCAATTGAGTTGATAGTCTTTATTACCTGACCAATGTCCTCAGACGATATGGACAGCTGCCGTATTTGCTGATCAGTACTCGCCGCAAGATCCACCGCATGACTGGCAACCGTGGCGGCTTCCCTGGCATGTCTGGATATCTCGGAGATGCTTGACGATAGATCACCGGTTGCCGAAGCAACGTTGTTGATATTCTCACTAATCTTCGCCGCAGCGGTGGCCACGACAGATGCCTGTTCGGCCGTATTGTCACCTGTTTTCTTTAGCTCGATGTTGATCTGAGTGAGCTGCCCCGATGCATCATTTACTTGTTCAGCCGTATCTCTGACAGCGCCGATACTTGTCCTGAGTTCAGCAAAGAACACCGACAGACTCTTCCCTACTAGACCAACACCATCGTCGCTTTTCACGGTTATACGGGCTGTCAAGTCTCCCGTTGCTGCAGTATCGACCACTTTTAATAGCTGATTGATACTGTCATTCAACTGCTCAGCCTGCGCACGCTCACGCTTAGCGTTTTCCTGCGCTTCCTGTCGATAACGTTCCTCGACAGCGCGCGCATCACTCACAGCGGCCAGTTCAGACTGCTGTTGCTGAAGGGTATGCAGCGCTTCTTCCTGCCTGAGCCGTAGCTGCTCATTTTCCTGCGCGCTGGCTCGAAAAACTTCCAGTGCGTCTACCAGCTCTCTCACTTCTCCGCCTCCCTTGAGCGAAATAGCAGTTGTCAGCTCACCAGCGGCAAGTTCTTTAGCCGCTATTGTCAGGTTCTTGATGGGACGGGAAACCGATTGTGCTACCCAGATGGTCGCGACTAGCCCGGCAACGATAGCAACAGCCAGTAGCCCAAACAGCGGTACCAGTGTGCGATTTAAAGCTGCATCGATTTCATCCCTGTATAACCCGATTAGCACAATATGGCCAGATATTTCATCAACGTTTATGGCGACCTCACGAATGAGTCGCCCACCCAGGTACCGTTCCGAATGTACGTTATAGTCTTCACCCTGACCTCGCACTGACTGAAGAACGTCGTCCAGCTCACCTACCGGAAAACCCTGCGCAGCGACTATACTCGCAAAACTTTTGTCAAATCGTTCCAGGTCAGAGAAGATAGCGGCAATAGGAAATCCCTTGCTGTTAATGACAACGCTATAGGCAACGCCTGGTAATTTAGCTGTGTCTGCAGCAATCTGGTTAATACTTAAATAATCACCAGTGATTATCGGTGTCGTTATCGAAGAACGAAACGAGCGTGCGTTGGAGAGGATGCGCAAGTCGACTTGATCATTCACCAAGCCCGGTACCTGTTGTCTGTAAACCAGAAACAGACTGCACACAAGAAAAAGCATGAGCCCTACGAACGTTAATGTCAACTTCCGGCTAATCGTCATTCCACGCTCCGATGATGACTGTCGCATGCTCGACTGGGACATTGTCTGATCAAAAACATTCATGGATGAGCTGTCAATTGACTATGGCGCGACGCAATCCATCAAAATCAGAATCCGCAGCAGCTTTGAATGCATCGATCTTTAAGGCTGTAATGGCTGGATGACCGGAATTCAATCGGATCAGTGCCGCCTGAACAGTTAGCCGATGCTCCTCTGGCATTTGCTGGCTGACAGATAAGGCCCACTGTGGAATCCAAGCGGTCTCCTTGAATACCACAAGACTTTGTGATGGGATGTATTGCTCCACTGACTTGAGTGCCGATTCACGCACAAAACCGGCGTCAAGATCTCCCGTATAGACCGAAAAAAGAGTGTTCTCCTGTTTATTATTAACGGGCAGTATCAGCTGCAGATCTTGCACAGTATCCAGCCCATGTTCCAAAAGCGTTAATCGCTGCGACAGGTGTGCTGCCCCGGCTCGTTTACCGTTGTAACCTACCTTCTTGCCAGACAAATCTGAGATCTGCCTGATGCCACTGTCCCGACGAGTGACAATAACGCCGCGAAACCGAGTGCCCTGCTCACCCTTAGATGCAATGGCAATCGCTTCATGCTGGCCAGAGCCAGAGGCGTAGTAAACGGGATTAGAGAAAGCAATGATGTTAGCGTCTTCTGATATCTGACTATAGGTATCGAAGCTATTGGTGACTACTGTATCGATATCCAATCCTGTTTCCTGAGACAAATAATGTGCAAGTGGAGCGATGCGCTGCTGGATTTCCGTAGGGGAAAAAATCGGAAGCATGGTTAATCTGTAGTCAACGTTATCTGCCTCTGCTGGTGTGCTCCAGAGCCAACAAATAGTTAGTAACGATAGCCAAACGTAATGTGGTGTTGAAAAGAGTTGACGGGGCAACATTAGCGATGTCTTCACAGGAAGCAAAAGTTTCAATAGGAAAAAATATCGACAAAGCTTGATGTGTATTGAGTTGTTCAATGTTATTCAGTTGTAATTCAACATAGCATTTGGCCCAGCATGCATGCAAAGCAACCGATGACTACGTTTCAATGCCTAGCGTAGCGATAGTGGTCTGACAGCAGATTCCAAAAAAACGTCACTGCTCAAGGCATGATGAAATACCATGGATGTGGGTTTTTTTGTGCGGCAGTTTGGTGGTGATAGGTGTTTAATGCTCCCTATACTCTTAATGACACAGCCTGCAGGCAAAGAATATTATCGATCATTCCGAATGAACATCTCTGCGTCCGAGAAAGTTGCTGTAGCATAGTAGTTAGTGTAGTGGAACATACAAAACGTCCATTCAGCGATCCGCCCTGCTGTCATCCGCTAGGAGGCTGTCCGAGAATAACGATCGAGGCCGAAGGCGGCGCCGCGAGAGTGTAAGATTTTTAGTCAGATTTTCTCGTCAATTGAGGTCTTGATCCTCAGACACAAACTGCGCCAACCATCACACCGTCAGCCCTTCACCACCGTCAATCCACCAACGCCCCTGTACAAACCCCCAGCTAATCTCAAAAATTACACAATCTCCCCAGCAGCCCTACGGTACAATCACCCTCACCGCAGAACGGACACAGCGGCTATTCAAACCAGGAGAAAAACATGGCACGTGGCGTAAATAAAGTAATCATCGTAGGCAATGTAGGTGCAGACCCTGAAGTTAGGTACATGCCCAGTGGTGGCGCAGTAACAAACATAAGCATTGCCACTTCAGAACAGTGGAACGATAAGACAACAGGCGAGAAGCAGGAGCGCACTGAATGGCACAGGGTGACACTTTTCAATCGCTTAGGTGAAATTGCTGGCGAGTATCTTAAGAAAGGCTCGCAAGTCTACATTGAAGGCTCCTTGCGCACTGACAAATACCAGGACAAGAATACTGGCGAAGACCGGTATTCCACCAGCATTATTGCTAACAACATGCAGCTGTTGGGTAGCCGTATGGATAATTCAGGCGGCGGTGACTATAACCAGGCGCAACACGCTGCGCCTGCACAACAGCAGGCTCCCAAACCACAGGCCGCGCCGATGGCAGCCGCAGCAGGGGCTGGTTTTGACGACGATATACCGTTTTAATCCTATTTGGTGTAGTTTAGTAAACATCCAATAGAAGCCTCTGATGTTCGGAGGCTTTTTCTAATCTGATTGTTTGAATTGTCAGCAAGCTTGTCAAGCAGCCCAAACAACCACGCACTTAGTGGGTTTTATTTGACTGATTGAGGTACTTTTTCACAGTCGCACCCCGCTAAGATATGTAACATTAGCGAGGCTCACCGGTTCAGTCTCATTTGCGCTGAGTCTGGTGATCTCTGAACGTTATTGAACGTTGGCAATATCTCAAAAGGTCAAGTAATGCATAAGTTCACTACGGCGTGTCTCGCCTCCGCCATAGTGCTGGGTACAGCGCAGGCGGCCGACAAGCCCAATCTGTGTGAAGGACTCTTTACCAGCAACGAGCGCGTCACGATTCCGGCTGTCGCCAAACCCCCGTTCATGAAGTACTACAAAGATCCAGCATTTGGCGCAAAGGTGATTCGCATCACACAAGCACGAGAAGGCGAAGTATTCAAGCCAGCTTACAGTTCCATGCAGGCATTTAATGCCGATGAATCAGTATTGCTGTTGTACCGAGGTGGGGAGAGTTCCGGGCATGTGCTGCTGGATGGCAAAACGTACCAGCCCATCAGGGAGCTGGACATAATTCCGTCCGACATTGAGGAGGTCTACTGGAGCCACAGTGATCCCGACACCTTCTATTATGTGAGCAAGTACTCAAGGGATTACGGGCATTTCAAAAAGTACAGCGTGAGTGCCAACAAGTCCACAAAAGTCCGGGATTTCTACGACATCTGTGGCAAGAAGAGTTTGCCTACCGGTGGTGGGGATGTGCAGATGCAGTCGCTAGACGATGATCTTTTCGGGTTTCGTTGTCTAGCAGGCAAGGGCAATGACAGCTACATCATGTTCACCTATCGCCTGAGCACGGATGAAGTCATCTCTGCACCACTGAACGAGAAAGTGGGTTGGGAACCCTGGACAGCTCCAATCCCCGGTCCATCGGGAAAGCAGCTCTGGTTGCAAGGCAAGGTTCTTGAGCCTGATCTCAAGACTATAAAGCTGGAACATGATATGTACAAGCACCATGAGCACGCCAACATCGGTGTTACGCATGATGGTCATGACGCTGTGTTCCAGACAGTGTTCGATCCCTCTCCCAAAGGTTGTGACGATGATATGTGGCAAGGCGTTGGACACCTTGTCATTCATGACATGGAGACAGGGGAATGCCGTCCAGTAATTAATGAGGCCCGTGGATATCCATACACTACACGTGGTACTCACGTTTCCGCTCAGGCAAACCAGATGCCGGGGTGGGTGGTGATGTCCAGTGTCGGTTACGGCTCGTTCGACTTTTTTACAAACAAGCGAAAAGCACCAGCGTTGCTGTCAGAAATTTATCTTGCAAACACCGACCCCGAGAACGAGGTGGTGTGCAGACTGGCACACCATCGTTCGTACGCAAAAGATGCACAGCGCTCAACTTTCCATCCTTACTTTGGCGAGCCGCACGCAACCATCAGTCCAAGTGGTACCCGCGTTGTATTCGGATCTGACTGGTACGACTCAGGGTCGGTGGACACCTATGTTATTGAGTTGCCCTCTTACAAGGCAAAGTAGTGGTCCATCCAGTTAATACAGCAGGATGTATCCTACTATATTAACTGGACAGATCACCGGTCTCAAGACCAGAATTGCTGCTCCTTACACGGTTCAGTCAGCAGCAGTTTCGCATGTGCATGTAAATCACCTCTTTACTGGCTTGGCGTAGTGTCCAATTCGCATGATGATTTTAAACACCTACCATTCTTAAACAGCTACCACATGAGATCATCAGGCACTTCAAAGCCTGCATATTCATCTTCTACGGCTGTATCCTCTTCATCGCGCATGTTCAATAGGACCAGCCAGCTGTCATCACGTTCAGCAATCTTCTGTGCCACTTGTGCAGGAACAATATTCAAACGTTCAGCCTGCCCAACAACCGCCAGTGCCCCTCTGATGAGGGCCTTTCGGTGTTCTGTTGTTAGCATCAGGGTTTTGATGACGCCTGCGTGCTCGAAGCGGTATTCCACATCGCCGCGCTCATCCAGTTTGTTGAGTTCAATCAGTTGTTGGATCTGAGCTTGAATGGCCCTGTGGTTTGCAAGCCGATCCCTTTCCTCGTTAAGCGCACGGTCACGAGCAAGCGTCTCTGCGTCTCGTTGCTTGACAAGCTCGGCGGCCTCATCAATAACTTCAGCGCCTTTTCGTTGCATCTTCTCTTTGGTGTTCTTGGCCTTTCGTGCCTTGACCATCTGTTTCTGGTTGGCCAGTCCGGCTTGGCGCAGTTGTTCTTGTAGTGACTTTGCCACAGGGTGTCCTCGCGAATTGTTGTTTGCTACAGCCTGGGAGTTGTCTGAATCAGTAGAGGCCCAGCCGTACCCGCTGACATGCATGTTGTGATTAAAGTATACGTGTCCAGTCTTCTGAGCGCATCGCAAGACACATACTTTGCGGGTATTCAGCGCCTATCTTTACGAGCACCAGATTGTCTGTGGGGTAGCGTATAAGCATGTCATTAATATTCTGCCAATCCTGTTAACCCAAAGCGATTCGGTGTAGCAAGATTTTCAACAAAGCGTGCACCTCGAAAGCGCTCATTTTTTAGTGGTTTCTGAATGACCGATAACGGAATATCCACATCCAGATCTGTCGCCACCCGGGCCCGTGCTGCCAGAGCGCCTGGTTCTGCAACAATTTCCATAATGCGAATGGACAGATCCGTGACCTGCACGTTAACGCCCGCTGTTCTGCCGAAAACGAATAGGGGAGGATAAGTAGACGATGCCTTGATCTCCCCGAACTTGCAGCTCACCCGGTCGATCGAACAGTAAATTCCAATGGGCAGTGCCGCAGGCGTTTATATTTATTACACGTTTGCATACTTGTCGGGAACCCATTACCGGGTGGTTGTCTGGCAATTGTTATTTGGCAAGCGTTTCTATGTCTTCGAACCGTACCCCGGGCTCTGAGTGCAAAGGTGCCACTGCGCGCTTGCGTCAACGTCATGGTTGGCACATTGCCTATCGATGGAATCTCTGTAATTTGCCTGATTTCTTCGTCCCGATTGCAAGCCGATAGTGTCAAGTTAAGTAATAGTGCAACCAGCAGGCGTAGGCGTGGGTAGTCGGGTAGCATCCTGTGTGGATCAGTGTCCAGCTGAGAGCGAGCGCAAGAACTACAAAGCAAGGTTCTATTCACGCGCTGGTATGTTGAGCGCTTTTTCAACACCTGGGCGTTTCAAACAGCGGTCGAGATAGCTCATCGTATGCTGGAACGAGTCTAAATCCATATCGTCACCAGCCTTGTAGCTATCACGAGCAGCCCTTAACCAAGGAAAGATGGCAATGTCGGCAATGGTGTACGTGTCTCCTGTCACGAATTCGTTGTGCAGGAGCTGTTGCTCGAGTACGGCCATCAGGCGACGCCCCTCATCTATGAAGCGTTGTTTTGGGCGGGGATCCTCAATCTCTTTGCCTGCGAATCTTGCAAAATAACCGTACTGCCCAATCATCGGGCCCAATCCTCCTATCTGGAACATCAGCCATTGATAGGTAGCAGCGCGGGCAGAAACGTCGTCTGGCAGAAACATGCCGCTCTTCTGGGCGAGGTAGATCAAGATCGCGCCTGATTCCCAAAGGGCCACGAGTTTGCCGTTCTGGCCATTGGGGTCGAGAATCGCCGGTATCTTGTTGTTGGGATTGAGGCTGAGGAACTCTGATGTGTGCTGATCGCCACTGATTTTCACCAGATGAGGCTCGTAGGCAATGCCCATCTCTTCCAGCGCAATTGACACTTTGACGCCGTTGGGTGTGGGAAAAGAGTAAAGCTGCAGCAACGTGGGGTCGCTAGCGGGCCAGCGTTGGGTGATGGGGTGGGATTGTAGAGAGT
>CAYGSW010000250.1:0-8292 GCA_964352535.1 uncultured Granulosicoccaceae bacterium
GATAAGAGATAAGAGATAAGAGATAAGAGATAAGAGATAAGAGATAAGAGATAAGAGATAAGTGATTGCTGTAACAGTGCTTACTGTGCGACGTCGTTTCGTACAGTAAGCACTCTTCGTCTCAATCCGTTGTGCTCATAATTTACTTCATGCAGGCGGTACGAATGTTCCCTCGGGTTCAACTTCCATTACAGCGCCACCGGTGCTTGTTGTCAAAGTAGCTTGTATTTGATTTTTGATAATTCCACCTTCGAAACTATCGTCTTCCGGAAAGCTAAAGAAAGAAGCACGACTTTGTGGTGTTACCATAATCTTGACAGGCCGGGGGCTCTGAGCGTTTCCTTCTTCCGCGGGTAGTGAGATCTGTACATAACCCCGAATTTCAATATCTCGCCCCACGGGAATATCGTCCACTCCTTGAAAAGGAACGATCTGCGGGATAACAGTGAGCTTCGCCGTTGCGCTCGCAGCAATACGGTATTCGTGACCCGTTCCACGATAGGTATTTGTGGCGCCAGGAATCAGCGCGAGTTGCGTAAAAACATTGTTGGGAACTGGCGCACCCGGATTATCCAGTATTGCCAAAGTGTTTGCATCCAGCTTCCGTCCTGCTTCATTGGTGCTCGGTGGGAGCGATACGAAATCAATGTTGTAGAGAAAGTCCTTTTCTTCAAGATTGGTTACTTCCAGAAAGTACCCTTGCAGAACTGTTTCAAGATCAATGCCGTTGATGGGGGCCTGCTTTTTGTAAATCAATTCAAAGTGTGAGATTAAAGTGGTCATTGAATCACCCTCCTGTAACGTGAAGGGCAAGAGTAGAATTTCGTGCGTAAAAGCGTCAACCACACGAATGTATGAGAGACGCCTGTAAGAGAGAATTTGTATACGTAAGGTTGATCAATTCATCTCGATGATAGAAGATTAATTAATGATGTAAATGTAAATAAGCTGGTTAGCAGGCGAAAGGTGAAAAAGCTTATATTTTGAAATAGTATTTAATTCACGAAGTCTCTCCGCTGAAGGGGTTCCGCGTTTCAAGGTAGATCATTGATTAATGAAAGGATCACTAAGCCCCATGTCCATACTGATCAACGTGATTCAATACCAAGGATATTCAATAAAAATGTAAATCAATTCACGAAATAGAGTAGTAATAGCTAAAGAATTTACTTGATGCGAAATACTCATTGAATTTGAGGAAGTGACTGACGATTCATGTCTCAGGATATGTTCACAATGATTAATTTTGTTTCATACTTAGTCAATCTGCCTGATGTCGTAATACCCGGACCTTTGATTGTCCTATGGAAAAAATGTACTGCGCCCAGGCAATAGGTGGCCAATTCCAATGTTTCGAATGGCAAGAAATTTTCGCCTATGTTTAAAGCCGATGGCGCTGACTTGAGCACAATACAGAGAAGCCTCAGTGCCGTTATTCATGAAGCTGATTGATTTTTAATGTAACCGTAGAAAGTTGAGAGGGATTTTTTTGAGAAATGCAGACGCTTGTTGCGTTGGTGCACTTTTTATAACAGGTGACCAAGCACGGTGTTTGCGGCACTACAAATATTGATGCGCCGTATTTTTTTCAAGGATAGGTATACCATTCACAGGGGATCTGACAATGGCACAGACTATAAACACTAAAGTGATGTCTTTAAACGTTGAGAAATATCTGCATTCTGCGCAGGAAAAAGCGGAAATATCTACACAACGACTAGGTTCTGGCTTACGTGTTAATAGTGCCAGGGATGATGCTGCCGGTATGGCTATCGCCGAGCGCATGAATACGCAACTTCGCGGCATGAGTATTGGCGTGCGCAACGCCAATGATGGAATTTCCATGTCTCAGACGGCTGAAGGCGGACTCAAGCAAGTCAACGATGTGCTGCAACGTATGCGCGAGCTGGCCGTTCAGTCTGCAAACGGTACCAACTCATCAGCTGATCGCGAAAACCTGAATCTGGCGTTCACTTCGTTGAACAGCGAGATTGCCCGCATCGCGTCAACCACAAAATTCAATGGTGAAACTGTACTTGCAAATAATGGTAGCTCTGTCAATTTTCAACTAGGACCTAATGCTGGCATGGATGACACCCTATCTGTAGAGCTGGTGGGGATTGATTCACTGAGTGCAGGTATTGCTACCTATGAAGATTCGCTGGCTGCGATTGACGATATCGATTCCATGATTGCTAACGTAACAGGCTCAAGAGCCGATTTTGGCGCCATGCAAAGCCGATTTGAATCCGCTATTGATAATCTGCAATTGGGGGCAGAAAATCAGTCAGCGGCACGTGCGCGTATCATGGATGCGGACTACGCGGTGGAAACTGCAAGGCTGACGAGTGCCCAGATGCAGCAGCAGGCGGGAACGGCTATGGCGACACAGGCAAACACCTCACCGCAAAGCGTCATGCAGCTATTGGGATAGAGATTTGTACCCTTTAGGCTTACGTTCCCTTTAAGCAAGTCAGAAACACCTCAAGGATTTTACTATTCGAAGTAGTGTTACGATGAATAGCCCCTATTGGGCGGTGAAACTGATCGTGATCGGTGTCGAGAAAGCGCAGGGTGTCACGAAGGTAGGGGCTGGTTGTTTCTCGGGGCATGCTGGATATCAGGTCCGTCTGGCTTACAATTTCCAATACGGACTGGATTGAGTCTGTTTCTACTGTGATATGAATCTTCTCTAGATTCATGGCCACCAACGCACCTTCTGTTTGTTGGCGCAATACACTTCCGCGTGAATGAGCAACCCACCGCTGTCTGGACAGGTCCTCGACGGTCACTATGTCAAGGTGGAACAGAGGATGTTCGCGTCGACATAGAATGCCGACTCTATCGTCAATCAGCGGGATGAACGTAGATTCCGCAATATCGTCAGCAAGCGCACGCGGACCTATAACCAGATCGATTTGCGCACGCTCCAGCATCACTCGCAGCTCACTGACCAATCCCACTCGAAGGTCAACCTTGCATTCAGGGCGTTGGCTGACAAAGCGAGATAGACGGCTACTCAGAAAATGACCGGCGATGATAGGTGGAGCGCCAATGCGCAATTGGCCTGCGGCTCCCCGTGAGACCAGTTGCGAGAACAAGCCAGCTTGTTCTTCAGCGACTCTTATTGCCAGCCCACTTTGGGCCAGGCGCCGTCCAAGTTCCGTGGCAACTGCACGCCTGGCACTGCGGTCGAACACTTGTGCGCCGATCCGAGATTCCAACGCCCGTATGTTGCGGCTCAGCGCAGGTTGTGTAACTCCCAATCTGTCTGCAGCAGCCTGAAATGAACCGGACTCCACAATCATGGATAGCTGAGCGAGGTGTCTAGGGTCAATATTCATAACAATATGATATGTGATTCTCTAAATATTGCATTGTTTTTCTAAATGAGCTTCTTTAGCATGTGGCGAACCACTACCTTTGGAGAGGAAGATGAAACACCTGTCACGCGCTTTGACCCAACTTGCCGTTGCGCTGTCACTCACCGTTACCACTCATGCCCAGGCGCAGGTTTACAAGGGAGAAACCGCTGGCGTTGGAGATCCAGTGCATACAATGTTTGTGTCTTTTGCCAATCAGGCAGGCAAGGCCGACATCACGGTTCAAGTGAATGCTGGCCAGACGCTGACAAAATCCATGTTGAAAGGGGCAAAAGGCGAGATTGCCTTCTTTTCGTCAGTACCTTCGCTTGTCAATCTCATGGCTGGACAGAAGGCCATGTATCAAAACATCGACGATGCCCCTGAGTTGTCAAAGAATCTTCGGGCCATCCTTGGCTTTAAAGCGGGTGCGTATCACCCTGTGACTCTGGCAGGTTCTGGAATCGAATCGTGGGAAGACATCAAGGGAAAAACCGTGTTTACCGGACCACCAGCAGGTTCTGCTTCTGCCACTTCTGAAGCGCTGATTAAAATTATCACGGGCTATGAGGCGGGAAGTGACTACGAGGCAGTGCGCTTGTCCTGGGGAGAAGGCTATGCGGCGCTTTCTGATGGCAAGATTGACATGATGGTGCGCCCGGCTGAAGTGGGTTCGGCGAATATTGAACAATTCGGCTTGTCTGGTGAGTTCCGCATCCTGTCTATTCCTGACGATGCTCGTGACAGCGAAGACATGCAGGCGTTATTCGGTAGACCGGGTCGTGGCATGGCAACGTTTGATGGTAGTACCTACAAAGGACAGCTCACTGCCGGTGATATTACAACGCTTGGTTTCTTCCAGTTTGTTGGTACCCATGCCGGTGTTGATGATGACGTTGTATATGGTGCTACCAAGGCGTTCTGGGACAATATCAGTGAGGTGCAGGCCACTGCTGTTTTCCTGCAGGAAGTCACCAGGGAGTCAGCGTTCACAGCGATCAATGTTCCATTGCATCCAGGTGCGCTACGGTATTACGACGAAGCCGGTTTTGCCGTTCCTGACGAGTTGCGTCCATAGCACCTTTACCTAAGGTTCGGACTATTCATGACATGCGGGGGTGATCTTCCGCAACATTGTGGTGGCTTCATGGATAATCCAGTTTATCGTGCCAGGACTGCACGATCCTCGTTGTTGCGATACGCAGCTCGCTGGCTATTTTAGGCAGAAGTTACCATGACTGAGCAAAAGCAAGGTACGTTATCTGTAACCTCAGTTATTACCTGGGCGTCTGTGATCGCCTGTGCTGTATTAGGCATTATTACCTTCTACAGTTCAGGCATAGGCATGCTTGATTCCAAGCTTCATCGTGCTGCTGGATTTGCATTGGCGTTGGTTGTAGGCATTGCAGTATCTCGTCAAAAGCGCCTCGTTACCAGCGACGCACGATGGAAAACGATGACATACCTTGTTGGTGATGCTGCGTTGTTGCTATTGGGTTTGTGGTCTATATGGTCGTTCCATTTTGTGCAGACGGCAATGGAAACAGCGCTCTACGATGTGAGCTCGTCAGATGCGTGGCCAGCTTTTGCCGGATTGATAGTATTTCTTGAACTTACACGGCGCATATGGGGCTGGGGGCTGTTCTCGGTTGGTGCATTGGCCGTACTGTATCTACTCTATGGTCAGGACATGCCCGGGATCATGGAGCATTCGGGATTCTCCTTCAAGGAGATAGCCGAAGCTCTGTGGTACAACACCAATAAAGGTGTGTTCGGATCGATCACGAACATCGTCTTATCCACTGTCTTCATATTCATTATATTTGGCGCCTTGCTGGAAGGGACAGGGGCCGGTGATACGTTGTTGAAGTTTGCCTTTCTTGCTACGCGGCGCACGCGCGGCGGGCCTGCACATGCCGCCATACTGGCATCTTCGCTATTTGGAACCATGTCTGGCAGTACCGTGGCAAACATTGTCGGCACTGGCACGTTCACTATCCCGATGATCAAGAAGCGCGGATTTTCGAAAACCTTCGCTGCGGGTATAGAAGCCACGGCATCATCAGGCGGGCAGATAATGCCGCCTATCATGGGTGCTGCTGCATTGGTTATGGCAGATCTGACCGGGGTGGGTTATCTGAATGTCATCGTGGCCGCGTTGATTCCGGCCATGTTCTACTATTTCAGTCTTTTTGCAGCAGTGACGGTCGAGTCTCGCCGTCAAGGCATCGAGGTACAGCCGATGACCATCAATGACAAGATCACACGTGTTGACATGATCAACTCGGTTTTGTTTATTGGCCCTATCGCAACCGTTATCATCTCCTTACTCGCCGGTCTGTCGACCTCGGCAGCAGGTTTCTATGCGGTGATTGTGTTGCTTGTACTATCAGTCATCAATCCCGACGTCAGGCAGCATCCGATGCGTGTCTGGCGTTCATTCATCAGTGGCAGTCAGTCGGGCGCCACGCTTTTGATAGCCATTGCAGCGATAGGGATACTGGTCGGTTCACTGGATACGACTGGCCTGGGTCTTAAACTTGCCAACGTTATTGCCTCATTGCGTGGTGAGAGTCTTTTCTCTGCGCTATTGGTCGCTATGGTCGGAGCGCTGGTGCTCGGCATGGGTATGCCGACATTGCCTGCCTATCTGATCATCATCCTGGTTATGGGACCCGCCATCCAGGCTTTGGGTATTTCAACGCTCACCGCCCATATGTTTGTTTTCTACTATGGCGTGGCGTCTTCGTTAACGCCGCCGGTAGCCATTGCTGCGTATGCGGCCGCCCCCATTGCCGGTTCAAACCCGTTGATGACAGCGTTGATGGCCTTCCGTTTGGGGATGGCAAAGTTTATTATTCCGTTTATCTTTGCTTTCTATCCAACACTGCTGATTGTGGAAGAATTCCATGCCGGTGTATTTATCTGGATTACACTTCGAACGTTGTTCGGCATCTGGCTCTTCTCGTCAGCATTGTCAGCTTTCGATCGTGGCAAGCTATCAGCCGTTGAGATTGTGCTTCGCATGGTGGCAGCCTTTGCAGTCCTTTATATCAGTCCACTGGTTCATATACCAGCACTTATCGTTGGCGTTGTGCTCATTGTGTGGGACGTCCGACGAGGAGCAACTCCTGCAGGCGACCAGAAACCGGCCATATGAGTAAACGTCCAAACTTTCTGTTTATCATCACGGATCAGCATCGGGCAGATCATCTGGGCTGTTACGGTAATCGTGTTGTCCAGACGCCCAGCATTGATACCATTGCAGCGGATGGATGTCGTTGGGATAGGTTCTATGTAGCCAATCCGATCTGTATGCCGAATCGGGCTTCCATCATGACAGGGCGCATGTCGTCATTGCACGGTGCACGACACAACGGCATTCCGTTGTCGCACGATCACACAACTTTTGTAGAACTGCTGAAGGATGCCGGTTACCGCACTGGGCTAATCGGCAAGTCCCACTTTCAGAGCTTTACAGGTCTTCCTGCAACAAACCGGTTTACACCCGATGAACATCTGTTTACTGCTCGGCAAGAGCTACGCGATGCGATAAAGAACAATCGGCACGGCGCTGAATATGATCTTGAAGATATCACTCGCTGGAATACGCCATTGTCCACCCGGATGAACACTGATTTTTATGGGTTTGAGCACGTTGAGGTTGCTGCTGATCATGCTGATGCTGCCAGCGGTGACTATCTTTTATGGGCTCGTGAACAGAGGGCCGATATCGATCATCTGCTAGGGCCAGAAAATGCCTTGCAAAGCAGTTTCGACAAAGCGCCTCAGGCCTGGCGAACAGCGGTTCCGGAGGAGCTTTACTCGACCAGCTGGATTGCAGATCGAAGTTGCGATTGGCTAAGTGCACGTGCCTCTGATGCTGAAGATGCGCCATTTTTTCTGAAGATGTCGTTTCCTGATCCTCACCATCCTTTCACGCCGCCTGGTAAATACTGGGATATGTACAATCCGGAGGAGATTCCGTTACCGGCATCTTTTGGTAAAGGTGATTTGCCGCCTATTCGTGCAATGCGCGAAGCATTGAACAACGGTACGGATGCTCGCGATAATCAGAGTCCATTCGCCGTGACCGCTGATGAGGCACGCGTGCTGATCGCATTGACCTATGGTTCGATCACCATGATCGATGATGCGATAGGGCGAGTCCTATCGCAATTGCAAGACTTAGGGCTTAGCGACAATACCGTTGTCGTGTTTACCAGTGATCATGGCGACTATATGGGTGATCATGGTCTGATGTTGAAGTTGCTGTTGCACTATCAAGGGTTGATTCGTGTACCGTTTATCTGGAATGATCCCACAGGTGATGCTATTGAGTCATTAGATGTTTCAATCAATAGTGGGCTTGGCTCAAGTATCGATATTTCTGCCACCATTCTGGCAAGGGCTGGGATACAGGCTTACAACGGTATCCAGGGTAGAGATCTGCTGTCTTCGTCATCGCCTGAATCCATTATCGTTGAAGAGGATAGTCAGCGGCAGATGACAGGTTTTGATCGGCCCCAGCGTATTCGGACGGTGGTGACCGATCGCTATCGAATGTCACTCAGGCAAGGCGAGGACTGGCATGAGCTGTATGATCTTGTAAAAGATCCACTGGAGCTGTCAAATCTGTATGGCAATCCTGAATTCGACGAAATCCGGCACCATATGACGGACATCATGTTGCGACGCATGATCGAATTGCAGGACTATTCGCCATTGCCTGCCTATCGGGCCTGATCGGGTCCATCCTGAGTATTGACTGGCAGCCAAACATGGCTGAGCACAACACCGGCTTCTTGCCAGAGTGCCGGTGGGGCGCAGCCTCGTTAGCCTGATTCTCTGCGGTACTAACGTTGATTTCGTAGCCTCCTAGGGTAGGGCAGCGGGTAAACCCGTTGCAGACTCTCCACTAAACGCGTAC
>CAYGSW010000251.1:0-8282 GCA_964352535.1 uncultured Granulosicoccaceae bacterium
GCCCTGCGGCGCGAGCAGCCTCCATCGCCTCCTCGCGCCGCAGGGCAATATCGCTGCCCTCGGGCGATGTCAGATCGGTGTCCATTCGCTGATCATACCAGATCAACGACTTATAACATCCGACAAACGGCATTTGTGGAAGTCAAGATGATACCGCCACGTATAGTAAAGCGTTACGTATCTATTTATGAAATATGTTGTCTCTCTATACTTGGATACAAAGAGTTCTGCTTTTCCGCTTTTTTGACACCACTTTGCCTCTGAACACCATCGACGAATATCAATAAAACATTACCGCTGCTGCTGGTCCTGGTCGCCCGGGACTCTATTTTGAAGCGTACCAGCAGGTCTATCTTGAGCTGAGCACCGCGGACGCCTCGCCACCCCCTCAGCGACAGCTGCGTAAGTTCCTGGACACTGGCAGCAACTCGTCGCTCGCGCGTTACCAGCGGCAAATCGCTGATGAACGTCACGCCGATGAATTACCGCCCGAAATTGTTTCTATCGATTCGGAGTTGCTGGCTACCGTGCAGCGTCTGGCGAGGCAGATCGCGCTGGACGAAGCGCAAGTGACAGATGATCGAGTGGATGCGATTCAAGTGGATGTAGATAACTGCGTCCGTATCGCCAAAACGACCATGGAAAAGCGTTTGCAGGACACCGTGTTAAATCAAACGCTGAGCAAGACTGAGACGAAGCTAAATCTCACCTGCAAAATGACACAATACGACAGCACCTTCAACGTCACGAACCGGGGGTTCGCTCTGACGACACAACGCCGTTGCGTGCGAACATCGAGTCGCAAAGCGACAGCCTTCTCCTGCAGCCTCTTTGTCGTTGTTTATCATAGGCAGGCGTCTGGATCTTCGGGCGCGTGGATCGGGAATGGGTACTGCATCCAGCAACGCACGGGTATAGGGATGTTTTGGTGATCGAAACAGCTCTTCAGTGCCTGACAGCTCAACCACCTGTCCCAGATACATCACTGCGATCCGATCGCACACATGTTCAACCACCGCAAGGTCATGCGCGATAAACACATAGGTAAGGTCAAACTCGTCTTGCAAGTCCTGCAACAGATTGAGCGTCTGCGCCTGAATGGATACATCCAGCGCCGACACGGCCTCATCGGCTATGATCAGCTGCGGCCTTGTAGCGAGTGCGCGTGCAATGCCCAGACGCTGACGCTGCCCACCGGAAAATGCATTGGCATAACGTAACAGGAACTCTTTGCGCAGCCCGACCTGTTCCAGCATCAATGAGACTCGATCTGCCAGCGCCTGATTGGCAAGCCCTTCTGATTTGCGCAAACATTGCCCCACCAGATCGATAACCCGAAGTCGCGGATTCAGCGACGATTGCGGATCCTGAAACACCATGCGAATGTCTTTCCAGATATCCCGCAATACACGTTTGTCCGCGCCGACCAGTTCCACCTGATCCTTGCCAGCACCGAAGTAACGGACTGACCCGTCAGTGGGCTCGAGGATTTGCATTATGCATCGACCCAGCGTGGTCTTGCCGCTACCACTTTCTCCAACAACTCCAAATGTCTCACCTCGAAACACATTGAAAGAGATGCTGTCCACTGCACGCACGATGTTATGCGACTTGCCGAAAAAACCACCCCCTTCGGTGAAATGCATGCTCAGGTTGCGTACTTCAAGGATAGGGTCAGCCACGGTGAGTATCCCCGGCGTACAGAAAACACGCAGCCTCGGTGTTGCCTACCGGGAGCATCGGTGGCTGACTCTTGTCACACGTGCCAGGCATATACCGATCACAACGGGTACGGAAGCTACAACCGGACGGCCTTGCCAGCGGGTGCGGTACCATGCCGCGAATAGCGGGTAATCGATGTCGTCGCACAATGCCAACACGCGGTACGGATTCAAGCAGTGCACGTGTGTAGGGATGTTGTGGATTCTCGAATATGGAATACACATCGCCCTTCTCTACGATCTTGCCCATGTACATCACGGCAACATCCTCCGCGACTTCAGCGACAACACCCAGATCATGGGTGATGAGCATGA
Source organism: uncultured Granulosicoccaceae bacterium (assembly GCA_964352535.1). Taxonomy (GTDB): domain Bacteria; phylum Pseudomonadota; class Gammaproteobacteria; order Granulosicoccales; family Granulosicoccaceae; genus Granulosicoccus. The sequence goes on from CAYGSW010000251.1 coordinate 2,037, forward strand.
CGCTCATTGACAGCTCCTCCTTCAGCTGCGCAATCAGATCCAGTATCTGCGCTTGAGTGGTGACATCCAGAGCGGTCGTGGGTTCATCGGCAATGAGCAGACGTGGTTGACAACATAAGGCCATGGCAATCATCGCGCGTTGACGCATGCCACCAGACAGTTCGAACGGATACGCCTCGAAACGCTTCTCGGGCTGGGGAATACCAACACGTGCAAGCATGTCTATGGCCGTGTCGCGTGCCTCTCTGGCTGACATCCGCCTGTGCAGCAGAATCGTTTCCACTATCTGCTTACCGATCTTCTGGATCGGTCCAAGCGATGACATCGGTTCCTGGAAAATCATGGCAATATCCTGACCGCGGATGTCGCGAAGCTGCCTTGAACCATGTCGGGCTTTAGCCAGATCAACACTGTGACCTTGCGCATTGCGGTAAACAATACTGCCGTTCACAATTCTTCCGGGAGCGTCCACAATTCTCAGGATTGAGCGCGCCATGATCGATTTTCCACAGCCGCTCTCACCCAGAACACACAGAGTGCGATTCGGATGGATATCCAGATCAACACCGTCGACTGCCTTTACCGCACCATCTTCGGTAAAAAAATGCGTTTGCAGATCGCGAATTTCGATGAGCGGTTCAGTGTGCGGTCGGGTCAGCGGCATCACGTAGTCCGTCTCCAAGAAAGTTGAGCGCCAGCACGGCGATGACAATCGTTGTTCCCGGCGCCAGCAACAGCCAGGGTGCCTGAATGATGGTACGGATATTCTGCGCCTCCTTCAGTAGCGTACCCCACGACACGATGGGTGGCTGCAGTCCAATACCCAGAAAGGACAACGAGGTTTCAGCCAGGATCATCAACGGCACGGCCAGCGTCAAAGAAGCAATGATATGACTGGAGAATGAAGGCACCATGTGTTTCCAGATCACCTCCCAATCCGTCAGACCATCAAGACGTGCAGCCACAATGAAATCCTCGTTACGCAAGGAAAGGAACTTGCCGCGAACCTCTCTGGCTAATCCCGTCCATCCGATCATCGATACGATCAGCGTGACGATGAAGTAAGTACGCAGCGGTGGCCAGCCCAGGGGTATGGCCGCCGCCAGCCCCATCCACAAGGGAATGGTTGGAATGGAGCGAATGAATTCTATGAGTCGCTGGATTGTATTATCCACCCAGCCACCATAGTAGCCAGACAGGCCACCCAGCGACACACCGATGACAAGTGAAACCACGACGCCCACCAGACCGATCGACATCGACACGCGCGTACCCATGATGATGCGGCTGAATATGTCACGGCCAAGACGATCTGCGCCCAGAAAGTAGACCCGGTCGTTGGCATTGACTGGTCCGAAGAAATGACGATCCGTGGCGATCAGGCCCAGCAGCTTGTATTCATAACCTTTGACGAAAAAACCCAGCGGGATGATCTTGTCTGGATCCTTGACAAAGGTGCGACGCATCTCTTGCCTGTTCAACTCAAGCTTCAGGCCCTTTGCATGTAAGCCAAATGTTGAACTGCCATCGTCGCCTGGCATGAAAAGCTCGATGGCCATGGGTGGTGCAAATGGGGCTCGTGCGTTGGTCTTGTCGATATCCGATGTGGTCAGGAACTCGCCAAACAAGGCCATCAGATAGATGAAACCCACCACCCACAGGCTGAAGTAGGCCACCCGGTGGCGCTTGAACTTGCGCCACATCAATGCCCATGGCCCCAACAATGCAGGCATGGTGACACTGCTGTCATCATTCGCGTAGGTGTGGTCTATTGCGGAATCCGCTTTCACGTTTTTCAGACTCACTGGTAGCGAATGCGCGGATCAATCCACGCCAGCAGCAGATCCGAAATCAAGGTGCCAACCACGGTCAGCAAACTGACAATCAAAATCAGCGAGCCCGCCAGATACATATCCTGTACCAGCAAGGCGCGCAGCAACATCGGTCCAGTGGTGGGCAGATTCATGACAACAGCAACAATAATTTCACCCGACACCAGTGTAGGCAGAATCCAGCCAATGGTTGAAATAAACGGATTCAAGGCAACGCGCACTGGATATTTCATCAGCAACTGAAACTCGGACATGCCTTTGGCTCGTGCCGTGACCACATAGGGGCGGTATAGCTCATCGAGCAGATTGGCGCGCATGATACGTATCAGTGCAGCAGCCCCGGAGGTACCCACAACGACAATGGGCATCCAGATGTGCTTCAGTAAATCCACATACTTGTCGCGTGTCCAGGGCGAATCTATGTACTCGGGACTGACCAGTCCGCCAACGCTCTGTCCAAAGTACTTGAATGCGACATACATCATCACCAGCGCCAGCAGAAAATTCGGAATGGCCAGACCAATGAATCCGAAGAACGTGGCGGCATAGTCGCCAATCGAATACTTGCGCACCGCTGAAAAGATGCCGATTGGCAGCGCAACCATCCAGATGAACAATAGCGTGAGCAAAGAGATGGCGAAGGTCCAACCCAGACGATCCCAGATAAGATCGCCCACCGGCAGGTTCTTTTCAAACGACAATCCGAAGTCGCCGCGCAATACGATGCCGCTGATCCACTTCCAGTACTGGATATGAAACGGCTGACCAAGACCATACTGATCGCGCAAGGCCTGCATGGTGCCGGAATCCAGTCCGCCCGAATCGCTTAATTCCGCGGCCAGCGTATCAAGGTAGTCACCGGGCGGCAGCTGGATAATCAGAAACGTCACGATCGACACCAATATCACGGTGGGGATCATGTACAGGATTCGTCGCGAGATGAAACCGAGCATCGTCGCTCCTGTCTAGCCCGAACGCTTCATGAAGCGCCTGCACGGTCCGGTTGACGTTGCCATCTGGATTCGGTCGGGTCGCGCAGACACCCCATGAATAGTCCGGATGACATCAGGGCAGTGACTTGCCACCTTCGTAGTACATCTGACTGACGTACGGCGACGGGTACCAGAGCTGACCTGAAATGGGCAGGGGATCGGGTATGTTCATGACGTTGTTACGAGCTACACCGAACGCAGGGTCGCTCTGCACCAGCCCCACCATCAGGTACTCATCGGCCGACATTTCCAAAAGCGTCTCCATCTGTGCCTTGCGATCTTCTGCCGTTGCTGCAGCCTTGACAAGATCGTACTGCTTGAACAGCGCTTTGATGCTATCCGGTGGCTCGATACCTGTATTGGAATCAACTCCCCACTTTGCCCATTCAGGTGCCCAGAATACAGCGGATCCGAAAGGTAGATAGCACTCGGGCGATGTATAGGCATCAGACTGCCCACCCGCACAATTCCAGATATAAGCATCATGTTCTGCCGAGGCTGCAATCTCCTGCAGGCGTGCACGGTCGCTGACACGAATCTGAAAGTCCAGACCCACATCGCGTGCATAGCTAGCGACCAGTTCCATGATGTCCGGGAACTGCGCGCCAAACACATCAGCAGTCAGGAAAACGAGTGTAAATCGATTGCCTTCCGTATCCAGCCGGTAGCCATCCCCGTCACGTTCGGTCAGGCCGGCCTTATCCAGATGCTCATTGGCCAGATCCGGATTGTATTCAATGAACTGGGTGGCCATTCGTTCGTTGTACAGGGGTGATACGGGTTGCGGCGCCGCTTGTGCAGGGCGCCCGGATCCGAAGTAAATCAGATCAATGATCTCCTGACGATTAACCGCGTGGCTCAGGCCAATACGAAAGTCCCGATTATTGACGATGGCGTTCTTCACAGGATCGGGGTTGTTCAGATTCAACATCAGGATCGCGCCATTGGATGGCAGGTCGTTGGTATCAAAGAAGCGATACTGACCACGCTCCATGTTGTCGGTTAGTACGGCACGATTGGCCGGACGACCCAGATGACGATTCATGTAATCAATCTCGCCGTTGAATGCCTTAAGCAGTATTGTCTCGGGGTCTTCCACCTGATCGTAAGTAATGCGATCGAAATACGGTAACTGATTACCGGCACTATCCACTTTCCAGAAGTAGGGATTGCGTTCGGCAATGACCCGATCGGTCGAGCCATAGGCATTCTGCAGCTTCCAGGGATGCAAGGTTGGACGATCAACGTTCTGCCAGAATGCTGGGGTATGCATGGCACCGGCTTTTAGATTAAACAGTGAAACCCAGTCCGCAGCGGCAGGCTCTGCATCAATCAGCGCTTGCAAGCCATCTGCATTGTAGTTTTCGTGAAACTGACTGAAATAGTGTTTTGGATAGTTGACTGGATAATAGCCGAAGCCATAAGCCAGATTCGGTACGAACAAACCGTTGGGTGACGCAAATTTGAACTCGACCGTCAGCTCATCAATCTTGCTAACGGTAACTGCGCCTTCTGGCCCGACATAAATCGGGTGCTTTGATGGTGTCAGACGTTCATCGGTGAAGACCTCGTACCAGAACATGATGTCGTCCGCTGAAAACGGTGCGCCGTCTGACCACTTCATGCCTTCACGCAGTTTGAAGGTAAACGTGGTGGCATCATCGGAGACCTCCCAGCTTTCCGCGATATTGGGTTTTATCTCTGTCCAGTCGGCACTCCATCGAACCAGATTTTCATGACCAATGGTCCTGACAATGTTGTGCTGATCACCACCGCCGAGAATGGCGCGGCGCATGGTACCGCCATACTCACCGACAGACCCCAACGATTCGAGCACCATAGGTTCTACAGGTAATCGTTCGCTTACCGGAGGCAAGTCCCCGGATTCCACCAACGCGTCGAACATGGGTGCCTGTTGATAGTCCTGTGCGAATGCAACGGGTGACAGGCTTGTAGTTGATACTAGTGCAAACACACTGAGTGCGGCGATAGCGGGCCTGGTAAACCCGGGTTTGTACCCGTGTTTTACGGCTTTTTCAAGAATCATTGTTTTCCTCTCCCTTTTGCTTCTAAGATGTGCCGGTTTTGAACTTTTTTTGTCACCAATTGGTAACCGAGCCATCCGGCTTGCTCAAATGTGGACATTCAACATGGGCAGGTGTTGACGCTCGTACTGCGTTCTCATCCACCTCCACTCCCAATCCGGGTCCGTCCGGAACGATGTACACCGCACCATCCAGCTCAACCTGCACCGGAAACATATCCTTGTCATGAAAGCCCAGATTCTCAGCTGGTGATTGACGAGTCTCCAGCCAGCTGAAGTTCGGTACGGCTGCTGACATATGCACTGTCGCCGCTGTACAAACAGGACCTAAAGGGTTGTGCGGCATGAGATCGATGTAATGCCGTTCACTCCAGCCCGCCACTTTCATGGCTTCAGTGAAGCCACCGATATTGCAGATGTCCAGACGCATATACTGTGTCAGGCCCTGTTCAAGAAACGGTGCTGCCTGCCATTTGGAGGCAAACTCTTCACCGACCGCGAACGGTATGTGTGTCATGGAACGAAGCATTGTGTACGCTTCGGGACTTTCACTGCGAATGGGTTCTTCGAGAAAGTCCAGCGTACCCGCAGGAAGCATGTTGCAGAAACTTGCCGTTTCGGCTGGTGAATAGCGATGATGCAAATCGATACCAATGCTTAAGTCGCGCCCGAATCGCTCACGCATTGCGATAAGCGTGTCTACAGTATTCCCCAGCGACGTTCGCGGGTTGAACGTTGTATCGCCGTCAAAACCCTGCGGGTAAATGCGGACACAGTCCCAGCCTGCATCGACTAGCATCTGCGTATCGTTCAATGCCTGATCAGTTGATACCACCATGAAGCTGGCAAACGTCGGAATGACGTGCCGATGCTTGCCACCCAGCAACTGATAAACCGGTACATTGAGACGCTTGCCCAGAATGTCATACAGCGCGATATCGATCGCTGACAATGCCGCAGTGAGCACACGTCCGCCTTCGAAGTACTGACTGCGGTAGGCCTCTTGCCATAGCCTGCCAATCTGTCGCGAATCCTGCCCGATGAAAAAGGCGGCGAAATGCCTGATGGTTTCTGCCACCGCGGCCTCACGCGAGGATAAACCCGATTCACCCCAGCCGACGATGCCATCGCGTGTCTCGATTCGGACAAGCAGTTGATTGCGTTCGCCAACACGCGCCAGCAGGGGCTCTATCGAAGCAATTTCTGCGTCATGCGCAGCTGCCGATGGGGGTGCTGACGCATGCTTCGGGTTGGAAGAATTCACCGGCTAGCGTGTTCCCATAACGAATCGACATACTAAACTTAACATGATATGGAAAATATCGTACATTATTTTTTGAAAATAACGTTCTAAACTGAAACCTTGATAGCCCGCCGT
>CAYGSW010000252.1:0-2053 GCA_964352535.1 uncultured Granulosicoccaceae bacterium
CGCGGGTTGCGTGCAGTGCATCGTCAACACGATCCTTCTTCTCTTTCATTTCTACTTCAGTGGCAGCACCGACCTTGATGACCGCAACACCACCGGCCAGTTTGGCAACACGCTCTTGCAGCTTCTCTTTGTCGTAGTCAGAAGTAGCCTGTTCGATCTGAGTGCGGATCTGCTCAACACGTGCATTGATTTCGTCAGATGAGCCTGCGCCATCAACAACTGTTGTGTTGTCCTTGTCTACAGTGACTCGCTTGGCAGTACCCAGATCTTCCAGAGTAACCTTGTCCAGAGACAAGCCAACTTCTTCGGAAATAACCTGACCGCCTGTAAGAATAGCGATATCCTGCAACATCGCTTTCCGTCGGTCGCCGAAACCAGGTGCTTTGACGGCACAAGTCTTGATGATTCCACGCATGCTGTTAACAACGAGAGTGGCAAGTGCTTCGCCTTCGATGTCTTCGGCAATAATCAGAAGTGGCTTGCCAGACTTGGCAACAGCTTCCAGTGCTGGCAGCAAATCACGGATGTTGCTGATTTTCTTGTCATACAGCAGGACGTACGGGTCTTCCAGCTCGGCCGACATGGCATCCTGATTATTGATGAAATACGGCGAGAGGTAACCACGGTCAAACTGCATACCTTCAACAACATCCAGCTCGTTGTCCAGAGATTTGCCTTCTTCTACAGTGATGACACCTTCCTTACCAACCTTGTTCATCGCTTCAGCGATGATAGAGCCAATAGACTCGTCACTGTTGGCAGAAATAGTGCCGACCTGTGCAACGGCTTTCTCGTCGTTACAAGGCTTGGACATGGCAGCAAGTTCAGCGGTGGCAGCAGTGACCGCTTTGTCTATGCCGCGCTTTAGGTCCATGGGGTTCATGCCAGCTGCAACTGACTTCAACCCTTCACGAACGATGCTTTGAGCCAAAACGGTAGCAGTTGTGGTGCCGTCTCCAGCAATATCAGATGTCTGTGAAGCAACTTCCTTCACCATCTGGGCGCCCATATTCTCGAACTTGTCTTCCAGTTCGATTTCTTTTGCGACTGAAACGCCGTCTTTTGTGACTGTGGGTGCACCGAACGACTTGTCCAGGACCACGTTGCGGCCTTTGGGGCCGAGTGTGACTTTGACTGCGTTGGCCAAAATATCAACACCTTTCAGCATTCGCTGGCGGGCCGAGTCGGAAAAACGTACTTCTTTGGCACTCATTACAATAATCCTCTAGAAATTGTGTTTATTGACGTAACCGCAAGGAGACAAGGCTCGACCTGCGGTACAATGCGAAAAGGTGTTACTCGAAAACGCCCATGATGTCGTCTTCACGCATCACAAGCACTTCTTCACCGTCAACCTTGATTTCAGTACCTGAGTACTTGCCGAACAGAACCTGATCACCAACCTTCAGGTCCAAAGGACGCACATCGCCGTTCTCAGCGATTTTGCCTTTACCGACTGACAGGATTTCACCGCGCACTGGCTTCTCGGTAGCAGAATCAGGGATCACAATGCCACCGGCACTCGTGCGCTCTTCTTCCATGCGCTTGACGACCACACGGTCATGCAACGGACGAATGTTCATACTGTACGACTCCGAATTAATTTGTAGTTAACGTAGTTGGGTTGTGCATCGACTAAAGTGTTAGCACTCTCTGCCGACGAGTGCCAATTCTAAGGACGGCAACCGTAATATCAAGCCCTTGATCCAATAAATTGCAAAAAAAACCGGGTGAATCCCACCAGAGAAACGTTACTCTTCTGATTGTGTCATTTTTTTGACGTTTTTGGCGATTCATATAGGTAGAACAAGCTCCTAGTCGTCATCGACGCGTTTGAAGTCGCCATCGATGATGTCGCCTGATTGACCGCCCCGTGCACTCCTGGGTTTTGCCGACCTGGCACCGCCACCGAAACCGCCAGCGGCCGGTGGTGGCGAAGACCCTGTAACGCCTGTCAACACGCGCGCAGACAGTCGACCAGCGAGCCATTGCCTACTCAGCGGAATCAGGCAGAGAAAACCGAATGCATCCGTGACAAAACCGGGCGTTAACA
>CAYGSW010000252.1:2063-5290 GCA_964352535.1 uncultured Granulosicoccaceae bacterium
CGCCGTATTCAGCGTAGCCAGGCCCTGCTGCCGCAGCATGGCGCTGCCCACAATCGCCGTGATGATGACAATGAGTAATGTTGGTAGCCAGCCAAAGGCTTCGCCGACACGCAGCAGCAATGCGATCTCGATGATCGGCATGGCAATGAACAGGAAAAGCGCGTACGGCATTGAAAACCCCTACTGGTGTTATATGAACCTATTGTCGCAGACACACTCTTACAAGCCGGATCTTCAGTTTCCTCACCACACAGGTCGTGTTGGAGACACAGGAAGCTGTTTTTTCCACCCGCATTGCATCCTACTGGTTTGAGGATGGTTTGTTCGATAACCCCGGGACCTCCGGACTACTGATCAAATACACTACAGGGCCGTATAGAGAAAAAATGTGACTGACCTTGTTTTCAAGCCTGCCAGACTCAGAACAGAGAAGATTTTTCATATGCTGTCAGGTACTGGATTACCTTGGCCGCTATCATTACAACATGATTTACGTGATCCCCGACAGGCAACACGTCTAACCGGTCTTCCCTATTCCAGAACAGTCTCCCAGCAATGCACCGACCGGTAGTGACGATCCGATATGACATACGCCAGCCACTTAACTGAAGCATCTCCAAGAGCCTCCCGACGGGGCCTGCCGGTAATTGCCCTGGCCGTTACGCTGATCTCTGGCTATGCGTCTCTGGCAATGGCAAACCTGTTTGGGTCAGAAGAGCCACTTTCGCCAGAACTGGCTTTCATCCCGGAAATCGTCAATGTTACTGACCAGACTATCGATGTCGAATTTTCCATCGAAGACGAATACTACTTGTACCGTGACAAAACATCGTTTTCGGTCTCCGATGTGGTCACTGCGTCGCAGCCCTCTGCAAACTCACTGGGTGCGCTGATCAGCAATGCATCCGATGGACAGGATCCGCTGGAACTCTCAGCGCCTGTGTTTGGCGACGCACTTGTCATAGAAGATGATTTTTTCGGTAAACAGGCAATCTTCCGTGATTCCACGCTTATCAGCGTGCCATACGTTGCCAGCGGCGACATTGACAGCCTGACCATGGCCGTAAAATATCAAGGCTGCGCAGACATGGGCCTGTGTTATCCGCCCACAACCGTTATGTTGGATGTAGAGCTCCCTGAATCATCAACCATGGCGCAATCACCCAGCCCGCTTGGTGCTGCCGATTCATCATCACCGCTGATAGCGCCATCCAGCAGTTCCCGATCCGCACCACAACCCTTGAATGATGTGCTCAATGGCGGCGCTGGCACTGATGAGCTTCTGCCACCCGAGCTTGCCTACCTGCCACAAATCACAGCGGCCACGTCAGAGTCCATAAACGTTCGATGGTTTATTGAGGACGGCTACTACCTGTATCGCGACAAACTCAGTTTTTCGCTGCAGCACCCTGATGGTCTGGTCATCACTCAAGGGCTGGTAAGCCCGGGGGTTGAACAGTTTGATGACTTCTTTGGCAACGTCTCGGTGTTGCGGCACGAAGCCGAGGCCCAGCTTGTATTGAACAGTGAGGCAACTCGGGCATCCGGATCGGTAGCAGCTTCAGAAGGCCAACTCGTCATCAACTATCAAGGCTGTGCAGACATCGGTGTGTGCTTTCCACCAACCCAGACAACCTTGCCGGTGAGCTTTACGGACGGTGTGCCACCCCAGAATCTCAGTGCAGCCCTTGCGCCGCTTGCCAACAACGGTGACGGCAACGGTGGGTCAAATCGTACGCAAGGCACTTCTGGCAATACAACCTCCACAGTGGCAGCACAAACAGCTACCGACTCAGCAGCGCCCGCCCAGTCAGAGCAGGATCGATTGTCAAACCTGCTGGGCTCCAGCAGTTTGTGGCTGACTATAGCCACCTTCTTTGGTCTGGGTTTGCTACTTGCGTTCACTCCCTGCGTATTGCCAATGATTCCGATCCTCTCCAGCCTGATCGTAGGCCAGGGACAATCGATGAGCACTGGCCGCGCATTTCAGCTGTCTCTGGTTTACGTGCTTGTCATGGCCAGTACATACGCTCTGGTTGGAGTCGTGGTCGGCTTATCCGGTTACAATGTGCAAGCTTTCCTGCAGCATCCTTATGTGTTGTCGGGCATTGCCGTGCTGTTCGTGCTGCTCTCGCTGTCCATGTTTGGCTTTTATGAATTGCAAATGCCAGCCTCTGTGCAAAACAGGCTAACGCAATGGTCCAATAAGCAAAGCGGTGGTCAGGTGGGTGGCGTTGCAGCGATGGGTTTCATATCTACCCTGATAGTGGGCCCATGCATCACAGCTCCGCTGGCGGGGGCACTCATCTATATTGCCAAAACAGGTGATGCAGTTGTCGGCGGTACTGCCTTGTTCTCGCTTGGCCTTGGAATGGGGGCACCGCTGCTACTCATTGGGACATCGGCAGGCAAGCTGGTGCCCAAGGCAGGAGCCTGGATGGACGCCACGAAGCACATCTTCGGCATACTCATGCTCGGTATGGCCATTTACATGATCTCGCGCTTTCTACCCACGACAATCACGATGGCACTCTATGGCGTATTGGCGCTAATGAGCGGTGTCTATCTGGGCGCTACAGATTCTATTTCACGTCAAAGTAGCGGCTGGCATCGATTCGGCAAAGGCGCAGGTCTGGTCGTAGCCATCTACGGGATAGCCTTGCTTTTAGGCGCGTTGGCCGGTGGTGCAAGCTACACCACCCCGTTGGGTGCATTGGCAGGTTCCGCCAACACATCTGCTGGCGAAAGCGCTGGCAGTGGCACTGAACATGCGCTCCCGTTTCAGCGCGTTAAAAGTATCGACAACCTGACACGCGTAGTGGCTCAGGCCAGCGCTGAAGGGCGCCCTGTGATGCTGGATTTCTATGCCGACTGGTGCATCAGCTGCAAGGAAATGGAAGCATTTACCTTCTCTGACAAGCGCGTTCAGGATCTGCTCAGTTCAGCTGTTGTGGTGCAAGCCGATGTCACGGCCAACGATGCAGAAGATCAGGCACTATTAAAGTACTTCGATCTGTTTGGTCCACCCGGCATCATCTTCTATGACACCTCAGGTACAGAACTCCCCGCAGCACGGGTGGTTGGTTTCATGAACGCTGATAATTTCTCGGCTCACATCCGTCGTTTCATCTACAGCGGCGATACCTGACTAATCGCGTTTTGTCAGGTAGGCATGCCACAACAAACGTGCGGCGGTGCCACGGTGCGGCATCCAGCGTTGGGCAATC
>CAYGSW010000252.1:5300-8241 GCA_964352535.1 uncultured Granulosicoccaceae bacterium
CAATCCTGTCCAGCTCGGGGTATGACGGCACAGCGTCCAGTTCAGCACATTCAGCGTAGCTGACCACCAGAGCCCGATCACCGCTTGCCCAGGCATCGGGGCGACGCAATGCCATCATCAGGTAGACGCCAGCCGTCCACGGACCGATACCATGCACCTCCACAAGCTTGTCCGTGACGGACAGATCATCCAGTTTACGCAGGCCAGGCAGGCTCAACGAGCCATCAACCAGACTCTTTGCAATCGAGCGACAGTAGGTTACTTTACGCGCGCTGATACCAGCCTTGCGCAATGCCTCGTCGGATATCGTCAGAAAATCTACAGGCTTCATTCCCGGGCACATGGCCTGGACACGGCGCATTACCGCCTGCGCGCTGGCCAGAGATACTTTTTGTTCAAGGATGATGTGGACCAGTGTGGCGAAGCTCTGCGGCCGGCTCCACAGTGGCGGGGTGCCATATTCCTCATACAGACGCGCTAACATCGTGTCTTGCAGACAAAGCTCATCCAGTGCCTGACGCATGGTGTCGTCTGTTAATTGATACACTCGCCCCACTCCTGAAAACAAGCCGTCATGCCTTTACTGAAACGACCCTACAACGCGGAACAGCGACGACTGAGTGCGCATGGCGCACGTCGCACTGATTGGAAACACTGGGGACCCTACCTTGCCGAACGCGCATGGGGCACAGTACGTGAAGACTACAGTGCCGATGGTAACGCATGGACCTATTTTCCGCATGAGCATGCACGAAGCCGCACCTATCGATGGAACGAAGACGCCTTGGCCGGTTTTTGCGACAGCAACCAGTACCTGTGCTTCGGCATAGCGCTCTGGAACGGACAGGACCCCTATCTGAAGGAGCGACTCTTTGGACTGAGCGGACCCGAGGGGAATCATGGCGAAGACGTCAAAGAGTTGTACTGGTACGAAGACAGCACTCCCACCCACAGTTTTGCCAGCATGCGCTATCACTATCCACAGCGGGCTTTCCCGTATGACCAACTTCGTGATGAAAATGCCAAGCGTGGTTATCACGATAGAGAGTTTGAGCTCAGTGACACCGGCGTGTTCAAAGACGATCGCTTCTTTGATATCAAGGTGTCGTATGCAAAGGCCACTGAAGATGATGTGCTAATCAGTGTCACAATCACAAACAAAGCGGCGACATCCGCACCCTTGTCATTTGTACCGCAGCTGTGGTTTCGTAACACATGGAGCTGGGGCTATGATAACGGTCCTATGGGCGACGTCAGGGAGCGCCCACAACTGCGTCGTCAGGATCATGACCATCTCAACAGCTCATTGCTGGCTGAACATACAGCACTGGGAAATTACCATTTTTATTGGCAGGGTAGCCCTACCCTTATGCTGACCGAAAACGAGACCAACAATCAGGCCCTGTACGGAACACCCAACGACACGCCGTATGTAAAGGATGCGTTTCATGAATACGTGGTCAAACAAAACAGACAAGCCATCAATCCTGCCATGCGAGGAACCAAGGCAGGACTGCACTACCGGTTGTCACTGCCCGCAGGTGCTTCACGTACGTTTCAGTTCCGGCTGTGCAGCAAACCCAAACCGAGACCTTTTGTCGGCTTTAAACCAACTCTGCAGAAACGCGCATCCGAATCGGATAACTTTTATAACACCGTACAGTCGCTTGCCGTACCCGATGAGCTGCTTCAGGTTCAACGCCAGGCACTGGCAGGCATGCTGTGGTCAAAACAACTGTACTACTACGATGTAGAACAATGGCTGAAAGGCGATCCTGGCAGCACGTTGCACCGCCAGCATGATCGCAATGTGCATTGGCAGCATATGCACAATTTTGACATCATGTCGATGCCAGACAAGTGGGAATATCCCTGGTATGCCGTGTGGGATACCGCCTTTCATACCCTGCCTCTGGCACTGGTAGATCCAGACTACGCAAAGCGTCAGCTGACCCTGATTACGCGCGAATGGTATATGAATCCCAACGGCCAGTTACCAGCCTATGAGTGGGCTTATGGCGATGTCAATCCACCTGTGCATGCCTGGGCAACCTGGCATGTCTACAAGATGGCACAGGCAAACGCTGCGCCCGATCGTCGCTTTCTGGAGGGCGTATTCCAGAAGCTTCTACTGAACTTTACATGGTGGGTGAACCGTAAAGACACGCAGGGCAACTCTATATTCGAAGGTGGCTTTCTGGGGTTGGATAACATCAGTATATTTGATAGATCGGAGGAACCACCCACCGGTGGAGTCCTCAATCAATCCGATGGTACTGGCTGGATGGGGTTTTTCTCACAGTACATGTTGACGATATCGTTAGAACTGGCACGTGACAATCCGGTGTATGAAGATCTTGCCAGCAAATTCTTCGAGCACTATCTGCAAATTGCCTACGCTATCAATGGCGATGAAAAAAGCAATGGTCTGTGGGATGAAACTGATGGGTTTTTCTACGATAGGTTGGATCTGCCCGATGGCCGGCAAGCACCGATAAAAGTACGATCGCTGGTTGGCTTGATGCCATTGATCGCCGTTACCATCATCGATGATCAGGCTTACAAGGAGTTCCCAGACTTTACCCGTCGAATGCGCTGGGTTATGGAGCATCGGCCCGAACTCACCGATAGCATTGTCAACCCGGAAGCCAGTGGTGTAGAACAACATCACTTGTTATCCTTCATGAGCCGGGAAAAGCTCGGTCGGGTGTTGCAATACCTACTGAATGAAGATGAGTTTTTGTCTGACTACGGCATTCGCTCTTTGTCAAAAATTCACAAGGAGCAACCGTTCACCTACACCACTGACAAAGGCAAGACACTGACCATCAGTTATGAGCCCGGCGAAGGCGAAACTGATCTGTTCGGTGGAAACTCCAACTGGCGTGGTCCCATCTGGTTCCCGATCAACTACCTTATCGTTGAATCGCTTCAGCGCTAC
>CAYGSW010000253.1:0-8227 GCA_964352535.1 uncultured Granulosicoccaceae bacterium
GACGCATGAGCAAGCTGTATTGCTTTTTGCCAACAAGGCTGCGGTTCCCTTTACCGACAACCGGACAGAAAGAGACCTAAGAATAGGCAAAGTCAAGCAGAAGGTCAGCGGGTGCTTTCGCCAACGTGAATTTGCTGAAACTTATTGCCGTATATCAAGCTATCTACAGTCCATGGCTTACCAGGGGTACAATCCACTTACCGCAATTCAGTTCGCATTCGCTGGCAAATTTGACATTTTGCAGAAGGGGTGAGCAGTTACCCGCGCAGACTCCTAGACATAATGTATTGACACGCCCATCACAAGCGCGTGTATTATCATTGAGATGGGCAGTTCAATAGATTATATCTGGGGCTAGGCTGGCTGAAGTGTCGGCTGAAGAACTCCTAAAAATGGTATGCAATGATGGCCACACCAGTGCTACTGACGTGGCCATCAACCTATTCGCTAGCGATTACTTTTTATCGACATTACGTTCCACAATGGCACGTAGCGTGGTGAATGCAGTCTCGTTGTACGTCGGCACGCGGTCGATGTAGGTATCAGCCATCTTTACTCCCAGACGCACAAAGCCGTTTTGCTCGATCAACAGCATAGCTTGCTCAGCATCGCTCTGATCGTCACGAAACGAGTCTGGCAGTTGAATTTCAATCATATCTACACCGTCTACTTCAACAAGCTTCCAGCGACCCTTAATGATGTGTTCATCGACAGGCAGCTTCTCGGACAACTCGGCCGGCTCCTTGAATTCTCCGTTCTGCGCGGCAAAATCAACGCATCCCTCAGTAACCGGTAATGGGGAAATGTCTTGGGGATACCCTTCAATCTTCTCTTTTTCGCGCGCCTCTTCGAGGTCCTGACTACCATCTGGATCCAGGACCTCGGGAGGACGCACACTACCAGGCTCAGGTAGAGAATCCGGTGACTCAGATACTGGAAATTCAACGTCTTCGTCAAACAATTGTTTTTCTTCGGGGACACCTGGAAAACTAATATCACTGTGTTCATCAGTGACGTAACACTCATCGGGATTGATCAGATCGGCAGGGTAGGTTGCTTCATTCCCGGGTTCTACGTATTGGTCCTCAGGATACTCGCCATCAGGTGCATATTGAATCTGACCATGATCATGATATCCAAACGACCATTCAACCGTTCCACCCTCAGGCAACGTACCGTCATATTCTTCATCCATCATGATGGTCATGTGCGTGCCAGGTCCGATGCTTGAATGCCTTGTAGTCAGTTGAGTGCCTTGTATCGCAGCCTCACGTACATCTGTCAACGAACTCAGCGCAAAAAATTGCTTATTTTCTGCATTGCCAACAACATTGCAGTTATCAAAGAACTCAGCGCACGAAGACTCCCCGCCATCGTCATAGTGCTGTTCATTGAACAAGACGTACGGATGCAGGGTCTGCTTGACACTGACTGTATGCACTTGCGACCCGGAAGGGAACATATCTGTTGGCTGTACCAGTTCGAACCAGGCAGGATCTGAGAAATCTGACAGTAAATGCTTTTTGACTTCAGTCGCATCAAGATTCTGCGTTACTGCCTTCAACCGCATGGTGCCTTCAGAGTTTGTGATAAGCGCGGAGCCATCAGCGGCAAATTCGATGTCGCCTTGTGGGCCAGAGGACGTGGACTGCTGCCACTCGCCGCCGATCAGAACGTAGTCCGCTGAATCGTCATCATTAAATTCATCATTTACCCAGGTTCCAGACTGAGGGTCAAAACCGTAGTTCTGCGAAAGCAACTCGTTGCCAGCATCGTTTAGCTGAACCGTGCCGTAGTAGGCTTTGCAGTTTTGCCCCGCACTTACATACAATTGCCCATCTTCACCTGCCCCATCAGCAAACTCTCGCGAATCAGAATCCAACTCAACGGCACCAGACTCGACTACATAATCCTCATATTCACAGTCAAACTCCATGAAGTAGATCCCTTCGGTGAGTGCCTGCTTGAGATCTGCTTGCACTGGATCAACCCGGTTCACCACCGCATCAATTCGTGCTTGCAAGTCCCGGCTCACATCTTCGGGTTGGAGATTCTGCGCTATCCGATCGGGATCAAAGTCGTCGCTATCTTGCGCACCTGAATCCTGGTCGGTACCTTCAGCCCCTTCTGTTCGAAAAATATCAGCTACCTGTTGTGCAATTTGAGGCAGTAGTTGGCGAACCTCACGCCTGACGATATCCCGAATGGCTCGTTGAGTATCTTCACTGCCAACCACATCAATACCATTCGACTGGGCTGCCGATTCCACATCTGCTTCAATACCTTTCATCATGCTGGTGACAACCCGTGCAGTATCATGAAGGTAGCGAAAATTATTCTGGTTGTCCGTATCGCCTGTCTCAGCCTTACCGCCTGCCACATAATCGGAAAACAAGCTGACATCTTCGTCACTGACACCAAGTAATGTCTTCACCGCGTTTTCTGCATCCTCGGTGTTTAGCGAAGGATTACTCTGTAACTCCTGATGGACCAGGGTAGTTATCGGACTAACGAATTCTGGTTGATCTGAAGGCGCGATAAAAACCAGTGGTTTGCCAATGGCCTCACCCGTATCTTCGTCGATTGCTGTGGCGGGAATGTCGGCAACAATAGGTTTGTCTTGTGCGCCATCAGGGACTGTAAGATCATACGATCCCCCAGCACCTGTCACGGTTGAGGGTTCGTCGTCATCACATGAATCATTTTTGTTCAGATCCACACAGACAGTAGCACCTTGGATGTAACCATCGGCTACACGACCACTGATGGGCGTACCGGCATTCGGGATTTCCTCTGGAGGGTTAGTTACACCATTGGCAGCGCCGCGTATCGGTTCGAGGTCTGTGCCTGACTCGACGTCTGTGGTTCCTGCACCACAAGAGACTAACAATACAGCCATCGCTACCGGCGAGGCCACTTGAATTACTTTTTTTACACTCACACATATACTCCGTTGTGTTAGTAGGGAATAACATTAATCAGCGAAACGCGAGTACCTTTGGAAAGGCAGCATCAAGTGACTTTGCACACTCGCTTTTTGCACCTATGAACAATTGTCGACCGGTTCATAAAACAACTGAGTGAATACGGATAGCTAGCGGTTTCATGGGAGTTATCTGGCCTTCATGAGTTGAATGCGAGAAAACCTCATCCGCGCAAAGACGGGAGTCTATGTATTTGCGAGAGTAGATAACCACCGTTGTGGGTGTGAGGATCTTAAGTTAGCGTCCCTTGCGCTATGTATCGAGTATTGAGCATTAAACACCGAATCTATACCCTAGTGTTGCACTTGGTTATTGAATCCAAGATTGATTAAGGCGGTCTTCAAATAGGAAAACGTTGGTGTCAGGAAAATGGGGTTAAATGATCTGACATGTTTTCTTGCCGCTCAATCAGGCTCCAAGGAAGGTTTGTGGGTGATGCAAATTTTCACCAGGCTGGCATTGATCGCTGGATGCTTCTTGACAAGGTCGTGTGTAGAGGAGAACTGAACCCTCAAGACTGATCAAATGCCAGTTAAATCGATAAAAATTTGAGATGTGATGGACAATCCTTGATTGCCGCACTCTAGACCTCTGAGCCATGCGTATTCGTGAAACTAGCGATGCGAAACGGCAGATCGCTTGGCTCTCCCACCACTGCGCTCAATCGCGCAAAAAGAATGTTGTCAAATTTCGGTAAAATTGCTTACAGTGGCTACAGTCTCAGGGGGATGCTCACAGCAATATGAAAGATGTTGAAACAGAAGCGTTTTTGCGTTTCGACAATGTCAAGAAGAGCTATGATCAAAAGAATCTGGTGGTCAAAGGCTTTGACATGAATGTGCAAGATGGTGAATTCATCACTTTGCTCGGACCTTCCGGGTCGGGCAAAACTACCGTGCTGATGATGCTCGCGGGTTTTGAAAGTGTCACATCAGGTGACATCGCTATCAGTGGTAAATCTATTAACAAGACTGCGCCGAACAAACGCAATATTGGCATGGTTTTCCAGAATTATGCCCTGTTCCCGCACATGACGGTGGCTGAAAATCTTGCCTATCCCCTGTCTGTTCGAAAAATGCCAAAGCCGCAAATTAAAGACCAGGTAGCTCAGTACCTGAGTCTGGTCGAGCTGTCAGAGTTCGGTAATCGGCGTCCCGGTCAGCTGTCTGGTGGTCAAAAACAGCGTGTTGCATTGGCGCGTGCAATGATATTTGAGCCAACGTTGATCCTGATGGATGAGCCGCTGGGTGCGCTTGACAAAAACCTGCGTGAACAGATGCAGTTTGAAATCACGCGTCTTCACAAGCAGCTGGGTTTTACAGTCATTTATGTCACCCATGACCAGACAGAGGCTCTGTCGATGTCGAGCCGCATAGCGGTGTTCAACGATGGCGTGGTACAGCAATGTGCGCCCCCCGCGGAGCTCTACGAGCGTCCTGTTAACGCCTTCGTGGCAGATTTCATCGGCGAGAATAATTTCGTTCCGGGCAAAGTGGCATCTATCCAAAGTGGTGAAGCGCATGTGCAAACAGACGGGGGAGAGATTGTTGCGCAACGTTCTAGCGGCCTCAGCGAGGGCGGCCCTTGCCGAGTGTCGATCCGGCCTGAAAAGCTGTTTATACACCCGACAACTCATGCGCATGACAACGCGTTGCGCGTTCGCTTTACCACGCGCATTTATGTGGGTGATTTCATTCGCTACTATTTCAGGTTACCTGATGGTACTGATATTATTGTTAAAGTATTGAATGACCTATCGGCACCAGAATTTGAAGAGGGTGCAGAGGCTCAGCTACTGTGGTTGGTGAAAGACTGCATCGCCTTTGCATAAGCGGGATTACTCATGATTCGACCGGCGCTGCCAGACCAATCCATTACGGTATTTGCGGTAAAAGGTATGGCTGGACGGTCGCCTGTGTTGCATGCAACGTCAGGGAATGCAGTTTGGCGAGACAAGGAAAACCAGGACCTTGCAAAACACCTGGATTTAACGCGGAGATATCAATGAAAAAAAACCTTACCTTATTGGCTGCCATGGCGCTGACTGCCAGCCCCCTGATGGCCCAGGACCTGACAGTCACGTCGTTTGGCGGTGCATATGGCGCGGCACAGCAAAAGCATATGATTGATCCATTCGTGGCCGAAACCGGCGTGAATGTACTGTTCGAAGACTACGGTGGCGGTGTGGCTGAAATGAAGGCACAGGTGGAAGCGGGGAACATTTTGTGGGACGTCGTGGATGTTGAGGTCATCGATCTTGAACGTGCCTGTGCAGAAGGTTATCTTGAAATTATTGATCAAAGTGTGCTGCCTGACGGCGATGACGGAACACCTGCAGCAGATGATTTTATTGAAGACGCGCTGGCCAATGAATGTGGTGTTGGTAATATCGTCTGGTCGATCGTGTTTGCCTACAACACTGAGAATGGTTCAGGTCCACAAACCATCGCAGACTTTTTTGATGTAGAGGCCTTTCCCGGCAAGCGTGGTCTGCGCAAGCGCCCGCAAGTGAACATGGAATGGGCTTTGATAGCAGATGGAGTTGCGGCTGAGGATGTATACGAGACACTCGCAACGGATGAAGGCCAGGCGCGTGCATTTGCCAAGCTCGACACCATTGCAGACGACATCGTCTGGTACGACAGTTGGTCTCAAGCCCCCGTTCTGTTGAACGACGGTGGTGCTTCGATGGTGCAGTCAGCCAATGGTCGTATTTTTGCGGCAATTCAGGAAGACAATGCGCCATTCGAAATTGTCTGGGACAGCCATGTTTATGATCTGGACGTCTGGGCCATAATGAAAGGCTCGGAAAACGTTGATCTGGCTATGGAGTTTATCAAGTCGGCCACACGCACTGTGCCATTGTCTGGTATGCAGGATGTCGCTTACGGCCCCACACGCGTTTCCGCACAAGCGCTTTTGCCTGAGAGCGTAAAGAAGGATCTGCCAACCGCGCATTTGGAAAAAGGTCTTAAAGCCGATGGCATCTTCTGGGCGGACTACGGCGAAAGCCTGGGTGAAAAGTTCAACGAATGGCTTCTTAAATAGCGAGACCTGCCCGCGCTGTGCCACGGCGCGGGAACTATACACATCATATTATGAAAAACAGCATCGGCACTCTGAACCGGGAAGACGCGGCTAATGCAGCACGTGAAGTACGAAAGCGCCGCCTTCAGGCGTTCTTGTTTGTGGTGCCTTTGCTGGTCTTTCTTGTGTTTGCTTTCGTGGCTCCAATCACCACGATGCTGTATCGCAGTATTCATAATCCCACGGTCGCCAATCTAGTGCCTGACACGCTGGTCATGCTAGAGGATTGGTCAGGCGAAGAAAGGCCAGATGACGTTGTCTTGCAGCGATTTGCGGCTGACATGAAGCGCATGGCAAATGATCGTACCTCGGGCCAGTTGGCCGATGAGATCAACCGTGCCTTGCCTGGCATGTCGAGTGTTATAAAATCCACAGCCCGAAGTCTGCGCCGCGTGGAAGATGCTGATATCGCAGTGAACGGCGCTACTTTGCTGCTTGAGGCCAATGAGCGCTGGTCCGATCCGTCCACGTGGAGAGCCTTGCGCAACGCAGGACCCATTTATTCCTCCAGTTACTATCTAACCGCCATTGATCTTGAACGAGACATAGACGGTGACATCGCACAGCGTGACACTCGGATTTACATGCAGCTCTATACCAAGACGCTGAAAATGGCTGTGATCATTACGGTGCTGACGATGGTACTTGGTTACCCGCTGGCTTTTTTCATGGCGCATGCCTCAAGCGCTCTAGCCAATTCTTTAATGGTCTTTGTGCTGCTTCCATTCTGGACATCGCTGTTAGTTCGAACCACCGCCTGGATAGCACTATTGCAGACAGGTGGGGTGGTCAATTCAACGCTTTTGTGGTTTGGGGTAACGGATGAGCCGGTTGAGTTGTTGTACAACGAGTTTTCAACCATCCTTGCCATGACTCATATCTTGCTGCCTTTCATGGTCCTGCCACTGTATGCCGTGATGCGTGGCATCGAAAGCAGCTATATGCGGGCTGCGATGTCGATGGGCAGTGGTCCGATAGCAGCATGGTACAGAATCTATTTACCGATGAGCCTACCCGGACTTTCGGCTGGAGCACTACTGGTGTTTATTATTTCAATTGGTTATTACATAACGCCAGCATTGGTTGGAGGGACTGATGGGCAAATGATTTCCAATATCATCGCCTTCCACATGCAAGTCTCTAATAACTGGGAACTGGCAGCCGCCCTTGGGTCGCTATTGCTGATATTGATACTGGTTCTTTACTGGTTATTCGACCGTTTTGTCGGCACTGACAACCTCAAGCTGGGATAGGCCATGAAACAACTCCCGGACTACTACACAGCCTGGCACTATCTGGGTCACTACGGCCTGCGGATAGTGGCCTTTGTTGTGTTGTTGTTCCTGATGCTGCCGATCCTTGTGATCATGCCATTGTCGTTTAACGCTGAGCCGTTTTTCACGTTCACGGAAGGTATGCTGTCGTTTGATCCCAATGCCTACTCGTTACGCTGGTATCAAGAGATCGTGGATGATCAAAAATGGCGATTGGCGATCCGTAACAGCTTTATCGTTGGTATTGCAGCGGCCTTCATTGCAACCACGTTAGGCACTTTGGCCGCAGTTGGTCTGGCATCTCCCTGGATGCCTTA
Source organism: uncultured Granulosicoccaceae bacterium (assembly GCA_964352535.1). GTDB lineage: Bacteria > Pseudomonadota > Gammaproteobacteria > Granulosicoccales > Granulosicoccaceae > Granulosicoccus. The sequence goes on from CAYGSW010000253.1 coordinate 7,663, forward strand.
CAAGCGACTGATAACAGCGCTACTTTTATCCCCCATGATTGTGCCACTTATCATTATCGCGGCGGGCATGTTCTTTTTCTACACACAGTTCAATCTTGTTGGCACCTTTGCAGGTCTGATCATCGCCCATGCAGCGCTTGGTGTACCATTCGTGATTATCACGGTGACTGCAACACTCAGTGGTTTTGATCGATCTTTATTCATTGCAGGCCTAAGTCTTGGTGCGTCCCCTCTGAAGGTCTTCTGGGATGTGGTGATTCCATTGATTCGCCCCGGCGTGATTTCAGGTGGTTTGTTTGCCTTCGTGACATCCTTTGATGAAGTCGTCCTGGTGCTTTTCCTTGCAGGGCCGGAGCAGCGGACCATCCCACGGCAAATGTTCTCAGGGTTGCGAGAACAGATCAATCCCACTATCCTCGCTGTAGCTACACTCCTTGTGGTGCTTTCTGCTGCGCTGCTCTTTACACTTGAATGGCTCCGGCGTCGGTCTGAACGGCTTGGTAGTGCAGCTTAGCGCTGTTCTCTTCGGCACATCACTAGTAGTCCGTCAACCCGAAATATTAGG
>CAYGSW010000254.1:0-8165 GCA_964352535.1 uncultured Granulosicoccaceae bacterium
AACCAATGATTGGCACCACCGAGCCCCCTGAGCCATGCTGGTCGGGGGCTATCTTATGGAAGAATCAGGCCGGGCCGCGATCGAATTTCATGAATAGTCCAGGGAATTGTCGGATTCTGTGATTTCCTGGAAGTTGTCTCTTCCGACAGGCCTCATTATTGCTCCGAAATAAAAAAGAGGTTACTTACCAGCAGTTGGCCCTGACGGAAGCTATCTGGACAATAAACAGGCATTTGCATGAGGATTCAAGGTGGTGAATAACAGATCGGCTTTGGTTACCGGAGCGGATGGGTTTATTGGTTCTCATCTGGTAGAACGTCTGGTTAGAGAAGGCTACAACGTCAGAGCGTTGGCTCAGTACAATTCATTTAATAACTGGGGTTGGCTTGAGCATATCAATTGTATAGACCAGATTGAAGTTGTCTGTGGCGATGTACGTGATTCTGGTTATTGCGATCACATTACAAAAGACATTGATACGGTATTTCATCTTGCCGCTTTAATAGCCATTCCCTATTCGTATGTTGCACCTGAGAGTTACCTGGACACTAACGTCAAAGGGACGATGAACATCTGTCGCGCAGCGATAAATAACAGTGTTGAGAGAGTAGTGCATACCTCAACAAGCGAAGTATATGGTACTGCTCAATATGTACCCATTGATGAAAATCATCCCTTGCAGCCTCAGTCCCCTTACAGTGCCTCCAAAATTGGTGCTGATGCCATGGCCATGAGTTTTTTTAACGCCTTTGATCTGCCGCTAACGGTTGCAAGACCATTCAACACGTATGGGCCTCGACAGTCTGCCAGAGCAGTGATACCAACAATAATCACTCAGATCGCCGCTGGGGCAAAAACGATCAATCTTGGTGACGTTACTCCAACTCGCGATTTCAACTATGTCACTGACACGTGCCGTGGTTTTATCAAGCTGGCCGAGTGCGATGCAGCAGTTGGGCAAACCATTAATATCGGGTCCAATTATGAGATATCAGTTGGCAATACACTGGAAATCATCAAAGAGCTTATGGCTAGTGATGTTGAATTCGTCAGTAAAAATGAGCGGATTCGCCCTGAAAAGTCAGAGGTGTTTCGGTTGTGGTGTGATAACACGAAACTACGTGAGTTAACTGGATTTGACGTTGAATATGATATTCGCAACGGACTACAGTCAACGATCGACTGGTTTGCAAAAGGTGAGAATCTGTCCAGATACAAAGCAGAAATATATAACGTTTGACTTGAGTCGCCGTTTAAAGAAAGCGCCTGCCAGCAGGACGTCCAGCACGATTGAGTGAAGTGGAGTTATTTCCCAGTACGCAATGATTGATCAACTAATTGAGTTTGTACGTGAGAACTACCGTACGCGAGATTTCATACCACTGCATGCTCCAGTATTCAACGGCCGTGAACTTGAATATGTCACTGAAACCATAGAAACAAGCTTTGTATCCAGTGTCGGGGCCTACGTCGACAGATTCGAACGTGACATCGAAAGATACACACGTTCCCCAAAAGCTGTGGCAACGGTTAATGGTACAGCCGCTTTGCACATTGCCTTGCAGTTAGGGGGTGTTGTTCGTCATGATCTGGTGCTGACTCAGGCATTGACCTTTGTCGCAACATGTAATGCTATAAGCTATTGCGGAGCCGAGCCAGTTTTTCTGGATGTAGATGCTCACACCATGGGCCTGTCCGCTCAGGCTGTCGAGGAGTGGCTTGATGAGCATGCCACTATCGATCATGAAGGCAACTGTCGGACGATTGAAGAAGGCAGAATAATTCGCGCGTGCCTGCCGATGCATACGTTTGGTCATCCTGCAGACATACACGGGTTAATGAAAATCTGCGGTGATTGGAACCTGATTCTGATCGAGGATGCTGCCGAGTCGTTGGGTAGTTTCTATCATGATCGTCATACCGGTACGTTTGGCGACTCAGGTGTTCTTAGTTTTAATGGAAACAAGATTCTGACAACCGGTGGGGGTGGAATGGTGCTTACGCGTGAAGAATCGGGAATGGAAGCTAAACATCTTACAACCACTGCCAAGCAAGCTCATGACTATGAGTATGTACACGATCGTGTTGGATATAACTACCGACTTCCGAACCTGAACGCGGCGCTGGGCTGTGCACAACTTGAGTGCCTTGAAGCATTTATCTTGAGCAAACGTGCGCTGGCAACTCGGTATCGAGAATTTCTGCGTAATACTGATTGGCAGTTTTTTGATGAGCCAGAGCACTGTCGATCAAACTTCTGGTTAAACGCTGTTATCTGTCGTGATGAGGTTGAAAGGCAAACACTACTGACTGAAACCAACCGGCAGGATGTTATGACCCGTCCCATATGGTCTTTGATGAATAAGCTTCCTATGTACAAGCACTGCATGACAGATTCTTTGCGTACATCTGAATGGCTGGAGGCCAGAGTAGTTAACCTGCCCAGTGGCGTACCACAGCACGAGCTTGCCTGATTCGAACTCATTAAACACGGATGTTCCGGATTGAAGTGACTTTGCAGGGCAGCTGGCAAAGCTGGCGTTTTTCGTGATCGCTGTCCGATTATGGAAAAGTAGATTCTAATGTGACCGTTAAACACAGCGTTGTTTTTTTAGCTCAGGTGTAATTGTTGCACAGGGATACGAAACTCACTCCGTATGCGTTGATGTTTCAGCGAAGGGCTACAATGAAATCACTGATAATTGCTGAGGCAGGCGTTAACCACAACGGTGACGTGCAGATGGCGAAAATGCTTATCGCTGCAGCTGCAGATTGTGGAGCTGATCTAGTCAAGTTTCAGAGCTTTGTTGCAGAAAAGGTTATATCCAGTTCTGCGCTCAAGGCTGATTACCAGAAGCTATCTACGGATCCAGAAGAGTCACAGCTGGACATGGCGCGCAAGCTGGAATTGTCACGAGACGAGCACTTTGAATTAGTCGATGAGTGTAATCGTCATGGAATAGGATTTTTTTCCACAGCTTTCGACACTGAAAATTCTGATCTGCTTTTAGAGCTTAAAGTGGACTACGTAAAAATCCCGTCGGGAGAGATCACGAACCTGCCTTTTCTTCGTTACGTTGCGAAACAGGGCAAGCCGATTATCTTGTCAACCGGAATGGCGACATTGGGTGATATTGAAGCTGCAATTGATGCGCTTGAGTGTGCAGGTACTGACAGAAAGAGAATCACCGTATTGCATTGCACCACAGAGTATCCCACACCGATGGATGAGGTAAATCTCAAGGCCATGGTCAACATTGGTAATGCCTTCGGTGTCAAGGTTGGTTATTCAGACCATACACCGGGTATTGAAGTTGCAATAGCGGCGGTCTCGTTAGGTGCAACGGTCATTGAAAAGCACTTTACGCTGGATCGTAATCTTCCCGGACCTGACCATAGCGCAAGCCTTGAACCGAGTGAGCTCAAAGCCATGATTTCAGCTATCCGCAATATTGAAATGGCTCTCGGTGATGGTATCAAGCGACCAACACCCAGCGAAGCTGAAAACGCTACAGTCGCACGGCGTTCGCTGGTAGCAGTAAAGCCTATTGTTGCAGGGGAACTGTTCAATGAAAGCAATATCTCTGCAAAGCGTCCCGGTACTGGAATTTCACCGATGCGGTGGGACGACATCGTTGGAAGAGCATCTCAGCGGAACTTTGCTGTCGACGAACTTATCGAGCTATGACCAGGAAGATTTGTGTGGTGACCGGTACGCGGGCAGATTTTGGACTGCTACGCAAGCTTATGCAGGAAATCGAAGCTTCAAGTAGCCTGGTGCTTCAGATCGTTGCCACAGGAATGCACCTTTCACATGAACATGGTTTGACCTATCGGGAGATCGAGAACGCTGGACTGAACATTGATATGCGAGTGGAAATGTTGCTCAGTTCTGATACGCCAGTCGCGACTTCCAAGTCTGTTGGCATGGGCCTGATTGGTTTTGCCGATGCTTTTGAGCGTCTACGTCCGGACATAGTATTGGTGCTGGGTGATCGAGTGGAGATTCTGGCGGCAGCCAGTGCTGCCCTGATTGCAGGTATACCGTTGTCACATGTTCATGGCGGTGAAAGTACAGAAGGCGCGATAGATGAAGCAATACGTCATTCCATTACAAAAATGTCGCATCTGCACCTTGTTGCCGCCGAAGATTATCGCAGACGGGTAATACAGTTGGGAGAGAACCCCGACACGGTTTTTAATGTGGGTGGGCTTGGTGTAGACGCACTACACGACATGAAGTTCATGACCAAGGAGGAAGTGGAATCTTCACTGGGACTTTCATTTGGTAATCGAAGTGTGCTTGTTACATTCCATCCAATTACCCTCGAGGGTGGGGCCAGTTCGGTCGAACAAGTGAGCGAGTTGCTATCGGCACTGCATGTGTTAGAGGACACAACCATCATCCTAACAATGCCGAACAGTGATGCCGGTGGTCGCGAAATATCTGACATGTTTTCGCAGTTTACGTTGGCTCATCCCAACGCCATGGCATTTACCTCATTGGGCAGTCTACGCTACTTATCCTGTATGAAATGGGTGAATGGGGTTGTTGGAAACTCTTCCAGTGGTCTTGCCGAGGCTCCCAGTCTGAAGGTAGGAACTATCAACATCGGTGATCGACAAAAAGGTCGATTACAAGCGTCAAGCGTCATTAATTGCCAATCACAGAAAAGCGACATTCTTGCCGCCTTTGATGAGCTGTTTTCCGAGGATTTTGAACGTCGATTGACCGACGCTAAGAACCCGTATGGTGAAGGTGGTGCATCTAAAGCAATAGTAGGCATTCTCGAGAGATACGATATTGAGAATGTATTAAAGAAACGTTTTTACGATCTGGAAATACCCAATGTGGTGTCTTGTTAAATGATGAATGAATGGCAAACCGTGCTGGTCAGCACAGGCACAACCCTTGAAAGCGCTCTGGCAGTAATCGACAAGAGTGCGCTGCGCATCGGACTTGTGGTAGACGAAGATCAAAAACTGCTAGGTACGCTAACAGACGGAGACGTACGTCGTGCCTTGTTAAAACATGTGTCACTTGATGTTGCAGTAGATGAGGTAATGTGTGTTTCTCCAAGAACAGCAGCACCTGATTGGAGCCGAAATCGGGTTCTAACCATGTTAGAAGCTGAAAGGCTTTTACACATGCCGGTTGTTGACGCTGCAGGTGTCGTTGTCGGTCTACAAACCTTACACGGGTTGATGGGCAAGAAACGATTGACAACTCCTGTTTTTCTTATGGCGGGAGGATTTGGTACGCGATTACGTCCACTGACAGAGCAATGCCCGAAACCATTGCTCAAAGTGGGTGATAAACCTATTCTGGAGTTGACGCTCGAGCGATTGGTTGATGCAGGGTTCTACAATATTTACATATCAACGCACTATCTGCCCGAGATGATACGTGAGCATTTTGGTGACGGCAGCAAGTGGGGTGTGAAGATCACTTACACACATGAAGATGCTCCGTTAGGCACAGGAGGGGCTCTGGGATTGCTGCCTCATGAAGAAATCAACGAGCCCTTACTTCTGATGAATGGGGATCTGTTGACTACGGTAGACTTTCAGAGTTTGCTGGCTTTCCACAACAAGCACAAATGTAGCGCAACGATGGCTGTCAGAACCTATGAGCATCAAGTGCCTTATGGGGTGGTTGTCAACGAGGACCATTGTCTGCGTAGTATTGTGGAAAAACCGTTGCAGAAGTGTTTTGTCAATGCTGGAATATATGTTCTGGAACCTGAGTTGATAAAGAACGTCAAGTCAGGAACTATTGTGGATATGCCATCGTTGCTTCAGGATTGCATGTCCAAAGGAGGCGAGGTTTCAACATTTCCTCTGAACGAATTTTGGCTTGACATAGGAAGAATCGAAGACTTCAAACGGGCACAAATCGAATCAAAGCATCTTCTTCAATGAAGGTGCTCGGTCTGATTCCTGCGCGTGGCGGCTCAAAAAGACTGCCTGGCAAGAACACCAGGGAGCTAGGTGGGCATCCATTGATTGCATGGAGTATACGATCTGCTCTTGATTCCAAATGCTGTAACGATGTGTTGGTTTCTACTGATAATCAGTGTATTGCTGAGATAGCGGGCAAATATGGCGCCGACATTCCGTGGATGCGTCCTGGGGAACTGGCCACTGATGAGGCTTCAAGTGTCGATGTCGCCCTGCATGCGATTGACGCCTATGAGGCTTCTCGTGGACCAGTTGATGCGCTGTTGTTGCTACAACCCACTTCACCATTCCGTACAGCGGCCAGTATCAGACACGCCATGGCGCTATTTTCAGTGTTTGATGGTCGTAGACCTCTGGTCAGTGTCAAACCGGCACAAACACATCCTGCGTGGTGTTTCGAAGTTAGTGAAAACAGCATGGTGCCATGCCTTGGCTGGAGTGAACTCTCAAGACGCTCGCAAGGTCAGAAACCTGCATGGGCGCTTGACGGTGCAATCTATATTATTTCCCCAGACACTCTTCGCACCGAAAGATCATTCCTGCCAGAAGATGTCTTGCCATTCGAAATCAGGCAGGCTCATGAGTCAATGGATATCGATACGCTGGACGATTTCGAACTGTGTGAGATGTTTCTCGAAATGAAGAAAATAGCTTTTTCCTGATATCAGCTCTTTCTCTGAAGAGGCCTGGCTGGATTGCCGACGACCGTTGTGTAGGGTTCTACGTCTTTGGTGACCACGGCTCCCATGCCAACAACTGCTCCTTCTCCAATGATCAGGGGCTTGGTCTCGGTTCCTTGTTTGAGGACTGCATTTGTCCCGATATAGGCGTGGTCTTTGATATGCACATTACCGTTACAACAAACTCTGGGTGCAAAAGTTACGTAGTCGCCGACTTTACAATCGTGGGCAACATATGAAAAGAGGTTTAAGTGACAGTAATCGCCAATCTCAACGTTTGATGTCAAAATCACGTTCGCACAAATCACTGCCCCAACGCCAACAGAATTACACTCGTACACTATTGCGTTTTTTGAAACCAGTGAGAGTGGTTTAACATTATTGTTAAGGCAGTTGTTTGCCAGAAATTCACGCGTGTCTGACTTGCCAACGCTAATGCATGAGTATCTGGATGCGCAGTCGATAGCGAGAAACTCGTTAAACGATAGAACGGGGTGATCGTTGATGTTGTCAGATTTCTTTTCGTCATGTACAAAAAAGAGCTGAGGGGAATCTGGCCCTGCAAAGCGCTCAGTCATTAATGGCATGATTTCTCGAGCAAAACCGCCCCATCCAAAAACGCCGACAATGGAGTCTTTGCCTACAGCCTCTTTCTCGACGTGTTTGGTATTCGTCATCATGGGAAGAATCGTTTCTGTGCCCGATGCAATAACATAGGAGATCGATCAGTTTTCATTATTATACTTGGTACGATCGTTTGAAGCGATGTGATAACTGTATAATACAGCTACAGTATCCTGGCAATACCTTCCGCTGCGCGACGGATATCAAGAAAAATCAGGCCAAGACGCGTATCGGATTTTGCAATTATTGTCACTACTGCCTCCTTGCCAGCGTGCGTCATCAATACGTAGCCCAGATCGCCTTTGACCAGAACCTGTTCGAGTTTCCCACGCACGAGTTCACCAGAAATTCGCTCGCCCAGTGAGAGCATTGCTGCACTCATGGCACCTACGTGGTCCTCATCCATAGAGGCAGGCAGCATTGAGACCATAATCAGGCCATCGGTAGAAAGAATAGCTGATGCAATGATATCTGTGGTGGATCCATTGAGATCATTGAGGATAGAATTAAGTACTTCCGTGCGCATAGATCATTCTCTTTTTACGGATCAGATTGTTTGTTGATTTGATACTTATCGGGTGCGGTTCCGGACGGCGATGTTCAGATACAGGTTCTGCCTTGTCGGTTAGGTGTTAACGAGGTTCGAGGTGAAAAATATCGTGGCTTGCACCACGAAGAACTGAATCTGTGTGGGTTGCCCGATAACGTTCACTCAGTACGTCCTCAATGGCTCTCCAGACAACGCGCTGAGTTATAGAACACTTGCGAGGTTACAACCCAGTAGTGGACGCTGGATGATTGTCGCCTTGACTTAACGTGCACCTTCAATTTCACTGAGCATTCTGAAGTCGGCCCTGTAAATTCGACGCAATGCGCTTACTAATTCAGCTGTAAGTAACG